>NC_015730.1:1610416-1932500 GCF_000154785.2 Roseobacter litoralis Och 149 | reverse complement strand
ATTTGAAGTGGCTGTGCTTTTGCCCGCACTGGTGGCAGTAACGGCAACATCCATTTTGGTAACCCAAGGGAATTTGGTCGCATCTGGCGTGGCGATTTTTGTGGAGAATCCGCTGTTGTCATGGGCTGTTTCGGGAATTGCGCCGGGCTTTTCGATTGGTATCAAATCTATGGCCTCTCAGTTTGAGACGGATCACGGCAAGAAATTGTTTGGCCGCGCTTTGATGGCGGCCATGGTGATCAGCGGTCTGACATGGCTCTGTTTGTTCTCGAAAATGTACCACGGGCTGGGCGGCGGCGTGGAAATTTTCGCCGACGAAAAAGCCGCGTGGATGGATCAGGCCTTTGTGATTGCGCAATTGCTTACTGAGATTTTGGTCGCAGCGGTGATTTTCCTGCGCCTCGATACAATCGCACGCCGTTATGCACCCGAGTGTTGGATGCGCAACGAGAAGTACGATGCATTGGATACGCGTTTAAAATCCGAGCGCGCCGAACTGGCGGAAGCGGCTTCCGCCCATGCCGCTAAGTCCGGCCTGCTAAGCCAATTGGATGCGGCGCTTGAAGTGCAAATTGCTGTGGGTCTCAGCGCGGCTGCTGAGTTCCGTGCGCGGTTTGCACGCTGATCCCAGTGCCTGAAATCAATGGAAGAAATGGAAGGAATGTATGTACAATGAAATATTTTAATGTAACGGCGTGTGCGGTATCAGCGCTCTTGGCCTTCACCGCCCCGCTCCAAGCGCGAGATACGGTCTTTGTCGTGTCGCCGGATCAACCCGCAGCCGCGCTGAAGTCGCAGCTTGAGATGAGCATCCAGCATGTGTTGGAGACGCTTAAAGCTGGCGAGACGGCCATCTTTATTGATGGGCAGAATGCTCGAATGCTGGGCATTTTCCTTGTGCCTGAAGGCAAGGCGTATGAAAATCCCAATGCCCGCATCACAGCCAATCGAGACGTTTTGTCGGCACTGAAAAAGGTGATTGATGCGGCTGAGAACGGAAATGATGACGGCGCTACTGGCGTTGCGAACATTCCCGGCGCTTTGCGGCTGATTGCGTCCAATTTCACAGCGGGTGAAGGTGGCGCTGATCTTGTGGTATTGGCAGATCCGCGCTTCTCGGATGCGCTTGCACCGTCCGTGTCAATGATGGGCGGCGCTGTGCCCGGTGACGGGCACGTACTGGCCAAGCCGTCACAATCACCGTTCGGAACCAAGGGCTTTGAGAATGGCTTGCGCGGCTATGATGTGTACTTCGGCATGCTCGGTGCGAATTGGGCTGTGAGCAATGCTCACAGGGCCTATGTCGAACGCTTGCTAGCGGCTTCCGCGTCCGCCATGGGCGGCAAGCCACAAGTGATTTCCGATGATCTGAACACGCTATTCGCGCGTCTCAAGTCGGATGTAGATGCACAGGTCAGCTTTGATCCGTTGGTGGCTACGGACAAGTTGGAGATGATCACGTTCGCGCCAGATACAGGCGATGTGCCGGACATATTTACGCGCGATGCAACGCGATCACCAGCGCCGCGCAGCTACCTGCGCGAGGTTAAGGGTCTGGAGTTGGCATTGTCGTGGGATTGCGACGGGTGCGATCTGGATCTCTACGCGTGGCCTAGCCCGGCCTCGGATGTGATCTACTTTCAGCAAAGCCAGACGGACGAAGGGCAGCTATTCAAGGATTTCACCAACAGCCCCAACCTTACGAATGGCTATGAGACGATCCAGTTTTCGAGTGCCGTTGATCCGTCGGCGCTGCAAATTGCGGTGAATCTGTATCGCGGGACACCGCCCGGTGGCACAGTCACTGGCGAACTGCGGCTTGGGGTCGGCGATGATGTCTGGATCACTTCGTTCCAGATTAATGCCCCCGATGGCAACAAAGGCTATGGCGGCGATATCGTAGTCAGCCAAGGCCGCGCGCCCTCAGAGCATTGGGTCATGATTGATCCCATTATTGCTTTGATGGCATCCGGAGCGCAAAACTAAACAATTGCCACATGTCGATGTGTCCAAAGCCCGGCTCAAGTCGGGCTTTTTTATCAAGAGCATGTAATTAAATATCCCGCCGTCTTCAGCCCGGAGTTGCCTTTATTTGAGAAGGTAGCACTGCACAGCCATTCCCGCAAAGCGAACCTTTTTGCGCACCCATGACGACACCTGTCGTCGCATTCGGACATTCGCAGTGATGCTACTTGCGAACCTTGCATCGAATAACCACCTTAATTTCCATGGCGGAGGGATTGCACAGATGATAGCTGAGATTGGAAGTTGGTTCGCAACACACTGGCCAGACGTTATTCCCATTGGTTTAGCTACTTTGGCGCTCCTTTACTCAGCCTTAGCACACGATACTGCTCGAAGAGCATTTAAAGCGTCACAATCATCAGATACCTCTCACCTAAGGATAGCTGCACGATCGGCAAGATCCGATGTTCAGCAAAGCTTGATTGCGCTCAAAGAAAAATGTCGCGTCAATAGGCACAATTGGGAAAACCACCCAAC
Source organism: Roseobacter litoralis Och 149 (assembly GCF_000154785.2). Lineage (NCBI taxonomy): Bacteria > Pseudomonadati > Pseudomonadota > Alphaproteobacteria > Rhodobacterales > Roseobacteraceae > Roseobacter > Roseobacter litoralis. The sequence continues at coordinate 1,929,998 of NC_015730.1, read as the reverse complement.
ACGGCGTTTCCCGGTTCTATCGCTTGAGAAGCCAGAAGAATTTAGGGTGATTGCAGATGTGGAACGAACAGGCGAACTTACGATCCGTAAGTTCAACGAAGCCTATGTCTTAGATCAACAATCAAGCGGTTTAGAACTAGAAGCTTACATCACGGCAGCTCAACAAGTAGTCCTGAAAATCGACAGCCAGTCTCGCAGGTTAATGCTTACATAACATATATGAGTTTGACGGTCTCTTGCTGCCATCCGTTTCAGATGCCATCGCTGTGTCGCAGCTTCCACAAAGCAGGCATTCAACTCAGCCGCACCTAAGCTTAACTCTTAAGCACTGCCAAAATGTCTTCTATTTGTGGGTTCATCTCGAAATTGGCATTGCGCACAGCATCGCTTGTAGAAATACGCTCGATGTCGGGGAAACGGTCTTCCAACAGGTTTGGTTTGGCGCAAACAAGCGGCCTCTGATATTGCTCGAATTGGTGAGCAGTCAAATCAAGTACCAAATTTTCCATTTCTACCCAATAGTGCCAATCGCCGAACTGGCGATTGTAAGCCCGTACAACCTGCACCTCTTTGTCAGGATTTGCGGCTTGTAGCACTGAACCCAAATGGACTGCAATAAGCTCACAACAGCCCTCAGAGTAACCATGGATGAACGGGCTTTCTAAGTCCTTTCGATGCGCAACAAGTTTTCTGTTTGCAGTAATTGCTTTCTCAGTAAGTAAAGATATGTCTTCCATGATTTGTTCCTGTCCTAAGTTCTACCGGCCCACTGCGGACCTTGAACAGCAGACGAGCATTCTGCGGTGCAGCCCGCCAAGGGAGACGTTCGCTACAGCTGCGTGAGCCACGAACAAGGATCGCTTTCAATCCAATAAGAATGGGAACAACAAGATCTCTCCTTCTGTTGCCAGCTTACGCGCCAGTAAGTTCTGCTGCACCTGTTCGACGTCGGCTGTGTAGATTACATGAGCAAGGCTTCTTTTCGCTCGTGTCGAGGTCACATAGAATAGCCGCCTGGTGCGACCCAACCCCGTTTCTTCACCAGCTTTGTCCTTCGCCAATATTTCTGCAGATGGCACTTTCGCGCCGAAGTACTGTTCATAGGAGAAATTGAAGCCACCGGCTTCATCATCATCCATGATAGCCATTACACGCTCGAACTCGTTCCCTTTCACACCTTGGTGTGTTCGGTAAATTGAATTCCCAGTACTGTAGTCACGGTAGCCCTGAACTTGTTGAAACGGTGTTTCAAGTGCGGCCGCCCATGCGTCGAACTCGTCATCATCTGACGGCGTTTCGGAAGTTTCTTGGACAGCGGTATCATTGTCAAACTCGAGGTCAATTACTGGCAAGACTTCGTTTTGGATGGTCACGAATGACCTGAGCTTGGATGGGATCGTCAAAAGATTGTGTTCAGCAATGACGGCCAAAACGTCCCTTAATGAAACGTCGCTGTTCGATATCGTGGACCGTAGCGCTCCTTCGGCCGTGCGTGCGGCAAGCAAAGGGTCGAGTTCATTCTCAGAGAATACGGTTTCATGCAGTAATGGCGATTTGTTGTCTCGCAGGATTTTCATCGTTTCGAAGATGTCTTCAGCTTGGCCTGCTTCCACCAATGGCAAGACAGTGTTGGAAAAAAAATTCAATTCTAAGCTGTCTCCCTCGTAAAGTCGCTCCTTAATCGTCCTTGATTTAGAAAGTGCGTCTGACAACGTTGTAAAGCCCAGTCTACGGCTGACCATTCTGTGCTCAAGTAGCAAGACTGCGGTTTGGTCGGTTTTGGGCACATTCCAAGCTAGATCACCAGTAGTCTTCGCCATGATATTCCGAATACGTCGCTCGACCTGATCTTTGTCGCTGGTTCCATGAGGAAGCAAGAAAAACCGAACGAGACCCTCGGCAGCACCATCTCTGGCATACTGAAGCCGCCCATCATCCTCTTTTCTGATAGTATTCCCTAGCCCAACAATGCGCCTAGCGGATCTATGATTCATCTGCTTGTCGAATTCTTTCCATTCGCTTGGAAGAGATTTGCCGAGCTCAGGCTCTCCACCACCAAAAATGCGCTGCATCCTGTCGCCAAACAAACCAACAACGGTCTTTTCAAATTGTGTTTTTTGTAGCGTAAATAATGCGTTGATCACATCTTTGTTGGTGTCTTGGCTCTCATCAACAAAGATGAACGGGTACTTATTGGCAAGAACTTCTGCCATCATCGGTTTAACCGTTAGAAAATGAGCAAAAATTTTCAGGACATCGGCATGCGCAAGAGCATTTTGAGCTGAATTTACCCCATTAGGATCATATTTGAATTCCTGCGGATTGGCTAACCACTCCATCTTTTCGGTTAAACGAGCGATACTCCTTTTTCTTGCATCGGAAGCTTTACCAGCACGGCCTCGGCGTTCCTGTTCTTTCAATTTCTCAAGTTCATTTGGTATTTCTGACAAAAACCACTGCCGAATATCCGCGTTGAAACCATCAATTGCGTGCCAACAAAAACTGTGGATCGTTGATATAGAAAAAATTGGGTTTCGCTCGACTCGATCTCGAATTTCGTCTGCGGCGTTGTTTGTAAAAGTTACGACAGCTACTTGTTGACTAAGACGCGAAAACACTTCTTGATACGCTAACTTTAGATGTTCTAGCGCGTTCTCAAGTGAAAACGTCTTCCCCGATCCGGCTCCAGCGAAGATGATAAAGCTCTTACCTGATCCTAACTTCAAGCAGTCCCGAATGCCTGCATCGACTGGGTTGTCGTGCTGTATTGATTTGGTAGAGGCTACAGTGTGATCGTTGGGCATGGCTTTTCAATCACGAACTAGGGGACAGCTGGGCTTGCAACCACTCAAGACCCTCGCGAATGTATGCAGGCGGTTCGAAGGAATGGTCAGCCTCTGAAGCGATGTAAAAAAGGCAATCGAAAGCGAAGTCACCTTTTGTAAGCGTTTTAACATACTCAAAAAGGGCCTCTTCGAGTAGCGTTGAACCGTCTTTGAAGCTCTTTTTGACTGCCTGCAACTTAGCCATGTCGTCGAAGTGTGGGTGGACGAAATTCGCAAGAATCAGTGCATCTTCAAATGTTCTGCTGAGAACTTCTTTTTCATCGAGTACTATAGGCTTTTGGTAAGCCACAAATAGTGGCATGGCTGAATTTTTGCTGTAAGAGGGCTCCGCAGGAAGCGCAACCAGAGCATCAATCAAGCTCTTTTGAGGATACCAGCTCGTGAGTGTATAGTTACTTGTGGTTTGGCTTTCGCCTTTTTTAGGCGCACATTTTTGCTTTGCGGCATCCCGTGAATCTAAGTCCGTGATAACGAGTGTTACCACACCCAGCTTTTCGACAAGAGCTTTGTACTTGTGCGTATGAGCGCCACTTACTTCCAAAATAGACAAATACCTCTTAGACAGCCCTTTGAATTTATTGGTAATAAATTCGGGAACCAAAAGCCGTTCGGCCTGACCTTCGACAAAGATGACTCCATCAGCAAAGAAAATGTCACAATGCGTTAGCTTGAGGTGTTTACTGACAAATTTCATCTCATCTTCAGCTGTTGAGAATAGCTCTGACATATTTTCAATGGAGGTGTGATCCATTGTTATCGCATCATCTGCCGAACTGCGGCGAAAGTATCGAAGGTCTTTGAAATCGACGTCGTTTACGACGTGGCTCGAATGCGTACTCACAACTAACTGAGTCTGAAAAGTCGAATTCTGACCCAGCGCAGGGTGTTTTCTTAGTGTTTCGTAAGCTTGTGCGATAAACACTCTCTGCACCTGAGCGTGCAAGTTGACCTCTGGTTCCTCAACTAGAACCAGATGAATGGGCTCGATTTCCTCCGTTAAATCGGCGTCAGACGAAACAGACTTCCCTTCTCGCATCCACCTGTCACGAAACCCGAGCAACCGAAACGTGAGGTAGATCAAGTTCTGGTATCCAAGCCCAAGATAGCTTTCCGGAAGGTTTTCGTCTTGGTTTTTGTCAAAGCGATATCGGACCGATGAAGACTTTTGGAGTGCGTCTGTGCCACTGACTTTGGCAGCAATTTCCACGGTAGGATTACCTCCAATACCGGGGTATCCCATGTCTACTAGTTCTTCTAATGGCGCTTTGAACTGTTTCGCAAGGCGCTTCGTAAAGCCTTCTTCCATCTCTTGTTGTTTTTGGAGCACCTCAATATCTCCCGCTTCTGGAAATTCATCAGGATTTAAAAAACGGTCGTAGTATTCGCGAAGCAGTTTATGCAGCCGTTGCTTTTCTGAATATGGCCCTTGGTCATTAGCACTATCCTCGGTGCCAAGCCCTCTCTGTTCGGAGATCACATCCACTCGGATCAGTTTTCGTAACGCACCGGAAGTTAGTGTTTGAAGGGGGGGTTCTGATTTTCCCGCTTGATCGCCATCTTCATCTACGTCTATTGCATTCGCCGTATCGAGACCAAGAATATAGTGCTTCTGCTTTATATATTTGTTGAAATTGCCACCCTTCTCTAGAAAGTCGAAAAGGCTCTTTGGCCAAAGCAAAACGCCGTCATGCTTTGCCACCACTTCTCTAGCCTTACTGTAGTCTGTCGCCAACTTTGCGATGTCCGCTGGTTCATAAGCGATCCTGACGCCAAGTGATCCTCCCCGCCAGTCAAGATGGGGGAGAATATCTCTGGCCCGATAGGCTTCGCTCGCTTCTGCAAAAATTGTCACATCCAGCCGAGGTAAAAAACTTGCCAGTTGGGTTCTTAGCATTTCCAGTTGCTCAGTACTAATCTCGTCCGCTCCAAGCTGCACTCCGATTGATGAGATAGATTGCCAATGCTGCTTCGATACATCCCGCACCCGCAAATTTTCAGGCCGCATCAAAAACGTATATAGTGCGCCAATACCAGAGGTTTTGCCGCTATTATTTGCCCCAACCAGTATCGCTTTTTGGTCGTCCAGCACCAACTCTACATCAATCAGTCTGCGGTAGTTTTTGAGGTAAAACGACGAAATTTTCATAAGCGAATATCCAAAATAACAATAGAATCTTAAGCTTACACCAATTGCGGTGATACTCAACATTGCAAGGCGGTTTTCTCAGATAGTCGAATTCTGTGCAGCTTGGCTATGCACAGGTGACGGCGGACGATCAGAGATTTATGTCCGCTCTAGCTCTAGTTGATCGGCATTATCACAGATGCAGCGAATGCACACTTTCCGCCCAGCTCACTACCTACTAGGCCTCGGTTGGCGACGGCTGCTGGCACGACGTTTGCGTAGTTTGGGACGTGTGGGTTTTGTCGTATCATGCTGTTCGTTGATAGAGTTAAACGCGTGCTCAATTTCCGCATACTTTTTCCCGTCCCTAGCGGCCTCAGGTTCTGGTGACCTAAATCTGCGCCGGTCTTCGCGCAGTAGCAAAAGCTGAGCAACCGCTGCCTGCCGATGCTTTCGCAGTTCACGCTGCAGAACACGGCGCTCTCGCAGCTGCGCATGTATCAGATCGTCGCGCTGTGCGCGGTCGCGGTTCCAGCATTCCACGGCTTCTTTGGCATTCTGTTCCTGCAGTCTGCTGCGATCTCCTTTGATAAATTGCCAAATTCCCGACAATCCCTTCTTCAAGCGTGCGCCCCGCTCCTTCGTTTCCTGTGCCTGACGCTTGTTCACGGCGAGGTCGAATTTAACGCGCTCCGCAATATGAACTTCAGCAACTCGTTTTATCTTCGCCGCCAAAAAAGCTTTGCGTTTTTGGGCATCTTTGCTGAGTTCGAGCATGTTGCGCAAAAGGCCTGCACGAATTTCTTCTGCTAATTGCTGCGCGGCCTCACTTACATCGGGAAGCGGTTCTGGATCACCAAGTCGATCTTTCACTTCGCGCGTTTTAAGGCCGAGGTATCGGGGGAGAGAAATGACCTCGCCGTGGTGGGAGACAACAACATGAGAACGGCGATTGCCACGCGCGAGTAAAAACCCGCGTTCGTGCAGGGCGGCTGAGAATGCCTTGGGTGAATCAGATGTTGCCCAACATTCCTGGACCATATCTTTAATGTCTTTCGCACTCAGGTCGTGGCGTTTCCATTGCTGCCATTCCGCAAGTGTGAAATTCCTTGGATCTCGCGACTTACTGTTGACCAGACCTTTGGGGAGTTGCCAGCCACGCTCGAAATATATCTGACGTGAGACGTTGCGCAGCTTCAATTTAAAATATGGGAGATTGCGGGCAGTCATCGTTTCAGCATCAATCCGCGACCAGACTGCATGCGCATGGCGTCTTCCGTTTTTTTCATGGAAAACGATGACGCGGGGCTGGCCTGTTAGACCATTTTCAGCTTCGATCTTGTTGATGGCACGTTCGAAAAACGCCAAATCGACGCGCTCGTTTTCCGGCGGGTTGAGCGATACGGAAAACAAAAACTGTTTGCAGCGTGTGCCTTTCGCAATGGCTTGTGCCTCTTTCAACGCACCGACGAGATCGTCAGAGACAAATCCGCGTATTTGATAGAGTTCAACATGTTCATTCTCGTCAGCGCGCAACAGATGCATCGCGAGCTGCTTTGCACCACCGCGTTGCGAGCCCTTCAAAATCATGGTTCAGGACTCCTTTGTGAACAGTGCCGCCATCAAGGCGCGTTTGAGTTCGATCAATTCATGCAAGGCAAGACGCAGTTGAGTATGCGTCTCAGGATCTAGAACAAAGCTGCCGACTTCGGCGGCTCTGGCAAAGCTACGAAGGATATCAACAGCTTGACTGCGGCCGAGCAAGGCGAGCGTTTTTGCGACGTTCTTCGCCTGAGGCTTGGGGATACTTCTGCGCGCTGCTGTTCTTTTTAAAAGTCGGTTGCGCACGAAGGTGCTGAGGCGTTCGTCTCCGGCTTGATCTTTGAGTGTGTCGTATTCGTCAGGTGTCAGCCGAACGGACAAGCGCCGCTCGGGGTTTTTGTTTTTATCTGTCATGTATGTGGGTTCTCGATTGTGGTGTGCGCATCAAAGTCTGGCGCACAAACGAAAACCGCTTGGGCGGAACCCAAGCGGCTTAACGTGTTGAAAGGGGGTGGATTAATTAAACTGAGAGTGATATCTTTTGTTAAATATCAGGAGGTTGCTGCGCCTCAAGAATACGGTTCCAGTCGTCTAAGACTTCGAAAAACTGGTTCGTAACTTCTCCGTGTAGCTCCGCCAACTTGATCTAAACCAGTGACTTAAGACTTCGGGCAACAAGCGCGCCGCAAAGTGAGGCACAAGCCCATGAAGCTGTCGGCCTACCTTTCTTCGTCGAGACACGGCGTCTATTTTGTCCGCTGGCCTCTGCCCGTTGTTGAAGATCAAGGCCGCTCAACTGACAGTTCATTAAAAACCAAATGCCCTGCTTTGCAAGGCCAAGGCGGCAAAGCCAGCGATGTGGAGCGTTCATTCCCGAGCGACATATTGCGCGGACTGGATCGAATTCTCCGTACCACGAGAATGGGCAACGCGGTATCACACGCCTGTTCCGTTGATTTGCCCTTCGTGGGACACGCGTGATTTCGATCTGAATGCGCGGTCATAGTACTTTCCCGGACGCGCACGTATCCCCTGTTCTATTTCAGTGGCCTAGCCGACGGGCATGTTTCGCTGCGCGACGAAAGAAAGACGGCACGGCAGTGTTTTGGCACTTATCGTTCGAATGTGTTCGTCGCGCGGGCGAAGGCTTCATAGACCTGCGGCAACATCAACCCATGGCGCGCGAGCCGCTCTTGTGACATCGAGACAAGAAACTGCAAATTGTCACGCGCCGGAATTTCTGTTGCGGCCTGCCCACTGATCAGCAGGCCCGCCAACTCGGCGGCGACTTGCCCCTGTTCGATGGGCGATGCACCGACAGAAAAGGTCGCGCCATCTTCTGTGTTGAATACATTCATGCCGATCACCGGGATGCCCGCGTTGGCCTCGGTCCACGCCATGACCTCTTGTGCCGGTACAAAACCTGCTTCCGTGTCAGACCGTTTCAATTGGCGATAATTTGTGACGATGATGATATCCGCCATGCCTTCGGAGCGGCGCACTTCTTCCTGCCACGCGGGATAGTTGTCCACGGCAACTGAGGCGGTGTAAACCAGCGGCGACCAGTCGAAACCATCGACGTTGGGCCGATCGCGGATCACTGAGACCGACCTGTCCATCACATATCTGATGCGGATGGGCCGGCTACCGTCCCATGGTGCGCTTGCGACACCCGTCTGCCGCAGCGCTGCAATCGCATCACGGACCGGCCCCATGGCGCGGTTTTCGCGAATACCGGTGACATTCGTGGCGCTGTCATAGCCAAACGCGGATACAGGCCCGTTGATCCCGGCATAGACGATCTTGATCGTCGGGTGGTTGGCGTAGTCCTGCATGACCAATGCATGGGCGAGGTTATCGATTGCAATGACGACATCGGGCTTCCAACGCTCCACGGCATTGCCAGCCTGCACACCAGCCCGGCGCAGGGAATCTGCGTCTGAGAACTTCTTGGTGTACATGTAATGCGCATTCAGATGCACATCGCTCCAGGAGCGCGTGACTCTATCCAGACCTTCGATGACGCCAGCAGTCCAGGCGTAGTCAGGCTCGTAACTTTGCAACACCAGCACGCGCGGTTTGCCAGCGTGATAGGTGAGCGCCCCCCCAAGCAGGGTCAGGATCACGATAATACTAAGGACACGTATCATGGTTCAGAGTATCCCGAGGCTTTTCCAGAACGGAATGGATGCTAAAATAGCACCAACCCGCAATGCCACAATGGCGATGCGCTGGATCGTCAGGCGCGTCAAAGAGATGGTGCGACCGGGATCTTTGCCAATGCCGGTCGCATGTCGGAAGGCCACATGCATCGGTGACTGAAAATCAAAGATCAATGCATCATTCAGCATCAGAATGGAAAATCCGACAACCCACGCGGACACGCCAGAGGCTTCGGCCAGTGGCAACAGTGCGGTCACCAGTACAAGCGTGACCGCCGTTTGCGGAATGATAATCCGCGCCGTCACGATCACCCCCGCCAGAATGAGAATGAAGGTGGCAAAATCCTGCCGCAGAATATCCCCCAGCCACGAAATTTCGGTGACAAGCAGGTCGGTCAGACCGAGATGTGCCGCGGTATTCGTAAAGCCCACAAGCGCGCCCAGCAAAAAGATGAACGACCAATCAATTTCGGACACAAAGTCGGATTTATTCATGATCTGAACACAAAACAGCAATGACAGGATCAGAAAAGCCAAAACCGGCGCCGGTATCAGGTGCATCGGCGTGGTCAGAACGCCGACACCCAGCAAGACAATACCGCCAATCGCACCCCATTCGCGCTGCGACAGTTTTTCGGATGGGGTAACAACCTCAGCGCCCTGCCCGGCCGGGGTTTTGCCCTCCGCGAGGGCTTCGAACTCCTTGCGTGACAAGGCTTTGGTCGCACTGCCAAGGTCCTTGGTATCTGTTTTTTTAATTCTGGTGGCGTCAAATGACGTGAGGAGTGCAATCACGATATAGCCGGCAATCATCACGGCAATCGCAACTGAGGCCGCCGTAACCCAATCAACGAATTGAAAGGCGACGCGTTCCTGTTGGGGCAACATCGAATAGACGATCAGGTTGACCGGGGCGGCCGTCAGAAAGGCCGCAGTCAAAAGCGTCACGCCATCCAGCCCCCCCATAAAGATCAATGTACGGCCCTTGGTCCCGATCTGCGGGCCGATCCGCTCTTCCAATTGCGCGACCAAAGGCGCGACGACGGCGAGGCGGCCAGCAGGTGACGGCAGAAATGGGGTGAGCAGCAGACCCCCAAAAAACAACGTGCCGCTATATGCCAGCACATTCCCCGGAAGGCGGTTGATCATCAACGCAGCACAGCGATTGACCAGCCCGGATGTGCGGATCAACGCCCCCAACCCCAGAATTGCAATGATGAGCAAATACCCAAAAGAGGAAAATCCGCTCAAGACGATTTCCGGCGGCGCGGCACCGACCAGAAGGATCATGACCACCGCCAAAAGTCCGGGCACGAAATCCGGCAGAAGGCTGAAAGGCCACATGACCAGCGGCAGCGAAATAATAGCCAGAAATACCGCTGAGTTTGAGGCCATTCCCGCATTGCGCAGCGCAAAAAAGACGCCAAAGGGGACCACGAGGCAAAGACACCACCCCAAAACCTCCACAATCGGTGGCGGGCCCGTGTGGCGCACGGATGGTTGGGTCTTATCACTCATGATGTCGCCCCTTTTGCGAACAGGTCAACGCAAGCCGGAGAAAAACGCAAATTCATCCGCCTAGTCATGGCTCAAATCCTCAACAGGCTGTTTCATGCATTTCGCAGTGCCCGGCAGGGACGTGGACAAAGCACGGTAGCGGTCAAAAACGCCCAAGTTCATGAGTGTTTCATTTTCCTGCACAGAGATGACACCCGCAGGTTTCATTGGGGAAATACCTGTGGCCCTGATCACAGGTTCATGCGCTTGCGGCGTGAGAAAGGCCTCGGGCTCATTCGGCAGAACGACCCCGGATCCCTCCGCCCCGAAGCCGGGTTTTCTATCCCAACCTTCCAAGGCGTCCAGCGGGAATTCTCGCCCCATCACTGCAAAGAGCGCCGCAAGTTCCGCTTGGGGGCTCTGGCATAGGTCTTCATAAAACATGGCATATGACGGAACTCCGGCTGTTGATGCCGTCCCGACGCAGCGCTGACACGCGGCCCAGGATTGTGCGAAGACCTCGGGCGATGTGCGCCCCTCCCAATAATAGCGCCAGGATGCCCATACTGCCGCCGGATCGCGCAACAGCACAACCAACGCGATACGATCCGCAGGCAAATTCGAGGCCAGCAATTCGGCCAAAGGGTCATAGGTTGTCTCTTCAAAGTGGAACGGTCCGAAAGTCTCCTTCATGAAGATCGCACGATCCTCAATATTGGCTGGCGGATACCACGGATGCTCCTGCCCCTCGTAGCGCCAGCGGCGCGCATTCTTGATCGGTTGAAAATATGCAGGCACCCCAGCATGGCCGAAGGCGCGCAACAGTATCGTTGATCCACTGCGGCACGGGCACACCAAGAGTAACACGCGGTCGGGCGTCGTCTCCCACTGTGAGACGAGCGGCATGTGGGGTTTACGTGCGGCGCTGGATGTCAAAATAAAAGCCTGAAATCAATAAACTCAATGACGCGGTTCACCTTACTATACATGGAAATATCAACATGTCATTCCCCACTGGGTTGTAAATTCTCAGGTATCAGGCGGGATGCTCAAATGACCTGAAACCGCGTGCACGCTTCTGTCCTGCCCGTTTAACACGAATTCAACCTTACTGTTCTTGCGTTTTCGCTGGCCACACCAGCCATTTATGCGTCCAATCCTGCAATCTGTAACAGTGTGGTTAAGTGGTTTATACTGAACGGATGAATTCCAAAGCCTCATCCTCTGTGCCCATCATCCTTCTCGCCGCCGGCGCATCCAGCCGGATGCGGGGACGCGATAAATTACTGGAGGATATTGACGGCGTCCCACTGTTGCGGCGACAAGCCGCGCGGGCAGTAGACGCAACGCTTGGACCTGTTATCGTGACGCTTCCCCCGAAGCCAAACCCGCGTTGGGAGGTTTTGGCGGAGCTCAATGTGACACGCATCGCGGTTCCCGATGCCGCGCTCGGGATGAGCGTGAGCCTGCGGCGCGGGCTTGCACAGGTCTCTGAAAACGCTGATGCGGTGATGGTGTTGCTGGCGGATTTACCGGAACTGACGACAGACGACCTGATCACTGTGCTGGGTCGTGTAACAAGCGCCAGCGATGCTCTCATCTGGCGTGGAACGACATCCGATGGCGCCCCCGGCCACCCGATTGTCTTTTCCAGATCGTTGTTTGCGGAACTGGCATCTATTACCGGTGATACCGGTGGCGCGACGGTTGTTGCGCGTCATCTGGACCAGACAGCATTCATCCGCCTTCCCGGCATTCGCGCACGGTTGGATCTCGACACTCCCGAAGACTGGGCGGCGTGGCGCGCACCCGGATAAGGCCACCGGGCATGTCGACGTTTTTGAGACGGTGGGACCCCCCCCTATTGAGCGGCCAAAATGCATATTTTCGCAAACTCGGCGTCATTGAATCATCGGTATATCCGACATCTGGCCGGGGTCTCGCTCTTGCGACGCCGTGTATCTTCGAGGCCGGAAAAGAGCACGCCCGGGCGCGTCCCTGTCGCCGCTCCTTCAAAAAATATTAAGAGGAATCAATGTAAATAACCGACTTGGGCCAGGAGGCAGCAATCATATGCAGCAAACGTGCAATGTCTGATATCAGTGAGCTGTGGATAATCCTGTGCGCCCTCATCGTTCTCGATCTTCAATGTGGATTTCTTTGCCTTGAGGCTGGTACAGTTCGCGCCAAAAACGCAGGGAACGTTGCACTAAAGAACATCAGTGACATTTGCTGTGTTGCGACGGTTTATTGGCTGGTTGGCTTTGGCATCATGTTTGGCGCCAGTGCCGGAGGTCTGTTTGGTACCACGGGTTTTTTTCTTCCACTTGACAATTCATCGGGTGAAACCGCGGCACTGTTCTTTTTCCAACTTGCCTTTGCGGCAACGGCGGCAACCATTGTTTCCGGCGCTGTTGCGGAACGGGAACGCTATGTCGGCTATGTTATTTACTCTCTCTTTCTAGGCGCTTTGGTCTATCCGGTTGTTGGCCACTGGGTCTGGAGTGGCGCAATCCTTTCTGAAACGCAGGGCTGGTTGCAACAGACCGGTTTTCACGACTTTGCCGGCGGAACGGTCGTCCACAGCGTCGGCGGTTGGGCGGCACTCGTCGCAATCTGCATCGTCGGCCCCCGGCTGGGCCGTTTTACGCATGTGCGCCGACGCTTTGAGGGCAGCTCAACTGCAATGAAAGCCCTTGGTGCCGTCTTTTTGTGGATTGGATGGGGCGCATTCAATGGCGGCAGCGCCCTGTTCTTTGGTGAGGCTGTCGGGCCGATTATCGCCAGAACCACGATTGGCGCAGCTGGCGGCGGTGTTGCCGCAATCGTCATCTCGCTCCTGATATACAGATATCCGCGCGTGGACATCATCATTAACGGTATTCTGGCGGGGCTGGTCGCCGGGACAGCAGGCATTGATGTCTATGACGCCACAGATGCATTTCTGGTCGGCGCAATCGGCAGCGTCGTGATGGTCATGGCGTTTGAGGTTCTTGAGGCATTTAAGATCGACGATGTGGTTGCTGCGGTCCCGGTGCATCTGGCTGCGGGTATTTGGGGAACGATGGCGGTCGCCTTGTTCGGGGACATGACTGTCCTGCCTGCCACCTCTCGCTTTGAGCAACTCGGCATTCAGGTCTGGGGCATTGCTTCCGTTGGCTTATGGGTCACCGGCACGCTCATTCCGGTTGCGCTTGTGCTTAAAAACATCGGTTTGTTTCGCGCCGCCAAACGGGACGAAGTTCGCGGCCTGAACCTTGCCGAAAACCACGAGCACAACGCCCTCTCAGAGGTCATTCAACAAATCAGAAGCCATCACAGGAAAGGCGAAATCGGCACACGGTTGATGATCGAACGGTCCAATGAAAACAGTGCTTTAGCCATCAGTTTTAACGGGGTTCTCGATAAAATCGAAGGCGAAATCAGCACCCAGCTCCAACGGCTGAACGAAGAACGCGAGATGCGAGTTCTTGCCGAAAACTCATTTTCCGCACTTCGTAAGGTTCAGGAAGAAAGCGCTTGGGCCGCACGTCATGACGCACTGACAGGTTTGGGGAACAGAGTGTTGTTGGAGGAAGTTTCAAATTCAAGCAATGCACTGCAAATCGGCGGCATTCTTTATGTTGCGATTGACCTTGACCGTTTCAAGGATGTGAACGACAGCTTCGGTCATGAAGCCGGTGACCGGGTGCTGGTCACCATCGCAGATCGATTGCGCGCCAGATTGCGGCGTGGTCAGGATTTTGCCTTCCGGATCGGCGGTGATGAATTCATTGCGCTCGTCGATTTTGACGGGGATGAGGGACAGGCCCAGCACTATTGCGATGATCTCGTCGATGCGCTCTGCGTGCCGACAAACTTCGGCCCTACCCAGCTGAAGACCGGCGCTTCGATTGGTTTCGCGATCGCGAACCGGGACGAACAGGGAGTGGAAACACGAAGACGCGCTGATCTTGCGCTATATGAAGCCAAGGCGCACGGGCGCAATCGCGCCGTCGCCTATGCATCGACAATGGGCGCATTGCAAGATGAACGTCTGGAAATGCTCAATGATTTCAAACTGGCCTTTGAGCGTGCTGAAATATCAATACAACTTCAACCGCAAGTCTGCGCTCAATCGCGCGACGTGCTCGGATGTGAAGTGCTGGCCCGTTGGGAGCATCCGAAGCGTGGTCGTTTGTCGCCGGACGTATTCCTGCCCTTGGCCGAAGAGCTCGGCCTTACCGCACGGCTCGATGCAAGGATATTCACGCTGGCAATGGATGCATGGGCGGATATGACAGCGGCTGGTATTGATATGCCGGGTATTTCGATAAATGTATCGGTCCAGCGATTGGCGGACCCTGCGCTCCTCGCCGATATCAAGGAACATCTTCCATTCCCCGGAACGCTCACCATCGAGATATTGGAGACCGCCTTCATCGAAGACGGCAGCGAAGACGTGCAGGATCGCATCTGGGAGTTAAAAAGCCACGGTGTGAATGTTGAGGTTGACGATTTTGGCACAGGGAACGCCAGCATCGCCGGTGTTCTGGAGCTTCGACCGGACAGGTTGAAAATCGACCGTGTATTTGTCCCCGGCATAGACCAGAACCGCGAGCGCGGAAATCTGGTTAAAGGCATGATCGATATGGCTCACAGTGTCGGCACTGAAGTCACCGTCGAAGGCGTCGAAACTGAGGCCGAAGCTGCTGCATTGGTAGCCGCTGGCGCGGACGCACTGCAAGGATATCTGTTCGGCCGCCCGATGCACTTGCCTGACTTTATTACGTGGATGGAAAAGCGGGAAACCTCACCGCAAAAATTGTCTGGATAATCTGGTTTCACCAATCACAACAAAAACGGCTTTTTAAAAGAGCTGGATTTCGCGGCATCCAAGCCGCTTTTTGCGTTTCACCAGAGTAAAACACTCCGGACCTACTCTCATTAAAAAGCGCGGTTGAGAGCGGCGCGGGTTAGACTGTCAGAGCGCACCAGAGCGGAAAACGGTCGAAGCGATAGCTGCAATGGTAAACGCTGGGATTGTGCCTCCATACCGCTATAAAGGAAGTGAATTCCGGCTGGGTAGTCCACTTTTCTACAGATCTGCAGCAGTGTTTTCACGATGGGAGGCAATGTTGGAAGAAATCATCAAGTCCATTGCGGCAGACGTATTTCAACAAAACGACTGGGGAGAACCGGCTCAGTATATCCCGGAGCTTGCCGCAGTTGATCCTCAGCAATTTGCAATCAGCGTCTGTTTGGCCGACGGCAAAGTGATCAGCGCCGGATCTCCGACCAAACCTTTCTCTATTCAGAGCATTTCAAAAGTCTTTGCCCTTGTCGCAGCACTTGGACGGGTTGGTAATCAACTATGGAGCCGCGTTGGACGGGAACCGTCAGGCACTTCTTTCGATTCCGTGGTCCTGCTGGAAAGGGAAAATGGCCGTCCCCGAAACCCTTTCATCAATGCAGGTGCTATCGTCACGACAGATGCGCTGCTTTGCGGAAGGCAACCCAAACTGGCGCTGGCCGAAATACTTGGGCTTGTCAGACAAATGTCGGGCTCTGACAGCATTTACATAAATGACGCCGTAGCTGCGTCCGAGCAGAAAACAGGTTCACGTAACAAAGCGCTTGCCTATTATCTGAAGTCCCATGAGAACCTATCGAATGAGCCTGACCTGACCCTCGGAACCTATTTTCATCAATGCGCGATTGAGATGACAACGGAGCAATTGGCGATGGCCGGTCGCTCGTTAGCAGGCCTTGACGGCGCTCCGAAAGTAATATCGCAAAAACATGTCAGGCGGGTGAATGCATTGATGATGACCTGTGGGCATTACAACGGCTCCGGTGATTTTGCCTTCCGGGTCGGACTGCCGGGGAAAAGTGGGGTCGGCGGAGGTCTCTTGATCATAGCGCCCAATGTGGCGTCCGTCGCCATCTGGTCGCCGGGCCTGAACCATTACGGCAATTCCTACGCTGGCACGCGCGCCGCGGAAATGCTCTCAAGAGCGACCAACTGGTCGGTGTTCTAATCGTACGACAAAGCTGCCCTTGAGACGTGATCAGGGCAGAATGGATCCGGCCGCTTATCAATGACGTGATGTGTTTTCGGGATGCATCGGCGCAAAATTTTTACAGATGGGGTAACAAAAATCACCGTCTTGTGCCTGCTTTAAACAGAGACGAGAAATATGGCGGTCCCAGCAGGATTCGAACCTGCGACCTCACGCTTCGGAGGCGTGCACTCTATCCAGCTGAGCTATGGGACCGCATTTTGCACATTACTGTGCGGGTATCTTTGCGGGTTTATCTGCGCAAGTCCTTTTTGTGTCTCTTTGCAGCCTGTCTAGCTTCCTTCGCACCGCCTTCGTCGGGCAGCGCCGCACATGATCAAGTCAAGCTGCATGCAACGCTCGTATAAACCGCGCTCATCAGTCCTGCAATTGCAAAATCACCGCGTGCAGATCAAGCGAACAGATCATGCGCCAATTCCAACGCATCAACGAAAACGTCCACCTCCTGCTTGGTATTGTACAGCCCGAAGGATGCCCGACAAGTCGCAGAAAGGCCCATGTGCTGCATCAGCGGACCAACGCAGTGTTGCCCTGCCCGCACGGCGACGCCTTTTTTGTCCAGAATGGTTGAGACGTCATGCGCATGCGCGGCCCCTTCCAGGGTGAAGCTGAAGATCGCCGCTTTGTCCGGGGTCGTTCCCTGCACCTGCAACCAGTTTAACCCGGCGAGCCGTTCGACGGTGTAATCTCGCAAGGTATCCTCGTAGGCTGCGATATTATCCATGCCGAGGTTCATCATGTATTCCAGCGCGACGCCAAAACCGATTGTCTGAACGATACCGGGCGTGCCAGCCTCAAACATCAGGGGCGGGTCGTTGTAAATCACCGCCTCCTTGCTGACCTCTTTGATCATATCACCACCACCGATGAAGGGGCGCATTTCCTTCATCCGCTCCGATTTCACAAAAATGGCGCCGGACCCCGATGGCCCGTAGAGTTTATGGCCCGTGATCGCATAAAAATCACAATCAAGATCCTGCAGATCCACCGGTTGGTGCACCGCCGCCTGCGATCCATCCACCAACACAGGAACGCCGCGGGCATGCGCCTCAGCCGTGATGGTTTTTACATCAACTTTAGTTCCTAATACATTGGAAAGATGTGATATTGCGATCAATTTTGTCTTTGATCCTATGGCATCAATCACGGCTTGGGGGTCCAATGCGCCGGTGCTGTCCACATCGACCCATTTCAAAACTACGCCCTGCCGTTCGCGCAAAAAATGCCAGGGAACGATATTGGCGTGATGTTCCATCACCGACAGGACGATCTCATCACCTGCCTGCAGACGCGGCATGGCCCAGCCATAGGCAACCATATTGATGCCTTCGGTCGTGCCCGAGTTCAGGATGATTTCATCTTCTGATTTCGCATTGAGGAATCTGGCAATTACACCGCGCACGCTTTCATAATTGTCCGTGGCCAGATTGGACAAATAATGCAGCCCGCGATGCACATTCGCATATTCATTCGCATATGTGTTGCTGATGGCATCAATCACCACCTGTGGTTTCTGGGCCGATGCCCCATTGTCCAGATAGACCAGCGGCTTGCCATTGACTTCACGACCAAGGATCGGGAAATCTTTGCGAATTTCAGTCACATCATACATTCATAGGTACTCCAACGGCGGATACACCGATCATGGATAGCAAAAAGGTCAGGACAGCCATCAAGGCAACTGCCCCAAGAAACAACACAGCAACCGCGCGCATCAGTGAATTGAGCCGCAAGGCTGCATTTATGAAATGAACAAACACCCACAGCGTCGCAACACCGATGAACAGAACCAGAAAACTCGCCAATACAGGCGCCAGGATCAACCCGATCAGAACGGCCACCTGCGCGACCGCACGCAAGGCCTGCAGCCACAGCAAAAGGATCATCAAATCCTCGACGCGGCCCTCGCCGCCCAGCATGCGACCCGTCCAATAAATGGCATAGACGGTGGCGATAAACCCGCCCGCAGCAATCGCGCAATACATGAACGGATTGCCGACAATGCCGTTCAGGGGCGGCGGCACGGGGATGATCATATTCGACAGCGTCGACAGGATGGTCACAATGACACTGATCAGCGCGATCGCCGTCCATAAGGCTTCGCGCGGCACATTCCACGCCAGCACGATTTGCGCGGCAGCTTTAGGGTCCCGCACTGTCAGCAAAGCCAGATCAGGGAAACTCATAGGTTTGGTCATCATTCTTGTCCACGCTCCGCTGCAATCAACCCGCCTAACCAGAACCAGCAAAAGAACGCAAACCACAAAAAGCCGACAGCCTGTAATTCAATTCCCGGGCCTACAAACCCTGCGACCAGCCCATTCAGAAGCATCAGAGGCGATGAAGCAAGCAATGCCCAAAAGAGCGCCAGCCGTGCCCCGTAATGGGTGCCCTGCCCTCTGAACAGTTTTGCCACAAGATGCGTCACCGCCGCCAGACAATAAAGAACCAATGGCGCGATCAGCACCCAGGCCATCAGGGTCGCGCCCATCAGCATGTTGAGGTCTTCACCGCTCAGGTGCGCTTCACGAGCAAGGCGCGGCATTTGGGCAATGAAAACGATAATGCACCCGGACATGAGATAGGCCAACGCCCGGTCTTCGCGTTGGCCAAGCGCCAAAAGCCCAGTCACAACACGACCGGGCCCCCGATAGGTAGCGGAGATATTGCGGGTAACCGCCATTACTTACGATGACGCTCCAGCCAGCCTGCGAGACGATCAACGATCTCAGCACGCAGTGTTTCATCTTCGATCTCATCCACCGCTTCGGCAAGAAACGCGAGTGTCAGAAGGTCGGTCGCTGGCCCATGAGGGATCCCGCGCGAGCGCAGATAAAACAACGCCGTTTCATCAATCGCACCGGATGTAGACCCGTGCGAACAGGCGACATCATCGGCGTATATCTCAAGCTCCGGCTTGGCGAGGAACTGGCTGTCCTCATCCAGCAGCAGCGACTGACTGATCTGATAGCCATCCGTTTTCTGCGCACCCTGTTTGACCAGAATCTTGCCCTGAAACACACCCGTCGCGCCGTTGCGCAGCACCTTCTTGAAGACCTGACGGCTCTCGCAGTTCACAGCGTCATGGGTGATGAATACGGTGTCATCGTGGTGAAAATCACCATCCCCAACGCAAGCGCCCGCCACATGGGCCACCGCATCATCGCCCTTAAGTTCAATGATACATTCGTTCCGTGTCATGACCCCGTTGGCAGTGAGCGTGAAAGATTTGAACACGCTTTCCTGTCCAAGGCGCGTGAAGATATGGGTCGCCGCCCGGCGCTCATGATCCCGCCCTTGCGCCCGCACATGGTGAAAGACGCCCTGATCGGCAACGTCGACTTCCATCACTTTATTAAAACGCGCCGCCGCCGGACCACTTTCAAGGATCGTGACTTCCGCACCGGTGTCCACCCGGATCACATGGTGCAGAATGGCATCAGAGGTTTCTGACCGGTGGTGGTATTGCAGGTTGATCGGCTTTGAAACCTTGCCTGTGACGTGGATCAGCACGCCGTCCGTTGCAAACGCCGTGTTCAGCGCCGCCAACGGTCTGTGCACAGGTGTCTGACCATTCGTTTCGAGCACGCCGTAAAGGTCACGCGCCCAGTGAATATCGGTGTTTGCTTCCGCAAGCCGCTCGATCGTGAGGCCCTCAAGTGTCAGATCATCAGATGCATCCGCATCAAATACTCCATCCACGAAGACGATCTTTATGCGCTCGACCTCGCCAAATAACGGGCTCTCGTCATTGTGAAACAAGGCTGCAGGGATCGCGCCGGGCTGCGTCAACGAATCCGGTCGCGTGTAACGCCAGTATTCGTCCTTGCGTTCCGGAAGCCCCATCGCAATGACCCGCGACAGCGCATCTTTGCGCGCCGTCTGCGACCATCCACCCGTCGGCATGTCGAGAGACGCAAGCCGTGCCTCTGTTGTGCTGGTTTTCAGTGCTGCGTCGGCCATTACGCCACCTCTGCCAGAATGTCGGCATAGCCGTTATGTTCGACTTCAAGCGCCAGTTCAGGGCCACCGCTTTTTACGATACGTCCGTCGGACATGATGTGCACATAGTCCGGTTTGATATGGTCCAGCAGCCGCTGGTAGTGCGTGATCACGAGGAAGCCGCGCCCCTCGTTGCGCAGCGCGTTCACGCCTTCAGCCACAAGTTTCATCGCATCCACGTCCAGACCGGAATCGGTTTCGTCCAAGATGCACATCTTGGGCTCCAACATCGCCATCTGCAGGATTTCGTTGCGCTTTTTCTCACCGCCCGAAAAGCCGACATTGACAGGCCGCTTGAGCATATCCGCGTCGATCTTCAATTCCTTGGCACGCGCGCGCACCACCTTGAGGAATTCAGCGGCTGACATTTCCTCCTCGCCGCGCGCCTTGCGTTGTGCGTTTACCGCTGTGCGCAGGAACGTCATGTTGCCGACACCGGGGATTTCCACGGGGTATTGGAATGCCAGAAACAGGCCAGCTGCCGCGCGCTCTTCGGGGTCCATGTCGAGGACGTCTTCGCCCTCCAGCTCTGCGGATCCGGCGGTGACCTCATAGCCGTCCTTGCCCGAGAGCACATAGGACAAGGTGGATTTGCCCGACCCGTTGGGACCCATGATGGCATGCACTTTGCCTGCTTCAATCTCAAGATCGACGCCTTTGAGGATTTCCTTGTCTTCTTCTTCCAGTTTGACCTGCAGGTTTTTGATGCTCAGCATTTTTCTTCCCTTATATCTAATCGCACAGAGGCGTTTTATTTCAGTGCCTTGCGGCGCGTTCTTTAAGTCGGTTACGTTATGGTCACGGCCGTGCCCGATACAGAGACCATCAGCATGCTGTCCCCGATTACCTCATAGTCGAGATCAATGCCCACGACGGCATTGGCCCCAAGTGCCGCGGCGCGTTCTTCGATTTCGGCCATAGCCTCGGTCCGAGCATCTTGCAGCTTGCTCTCATAAGCACCGGAGCGTCCACCAATCACATCCGTGACCGAGGCAAAAAAATCCCGCACGATATTCGCGCCCATGATCGCCTCGCCGACAACGATGCCCTTATAGGCGGTGATCGTGTGACCTTCGACAGTGTTGGTAGTTGTGAGGATCATTCGTCTTTGTTCCACCTGTCGAAGTCGCCTCGCGCCTTCGCTTCAGCAATCTGCTTTTCCTTTCGAGCGGTGTCATTTTGCCTCGCTGCTTCAGCACGCTTCGCTCGCCGGGCGCTCTGAACCGAGGCGACAAACGTCATCGTTGTGAAGGCGAGCACCAATGGCAGAAACAAGCAAACGACAGTTTTCGCAAAAAGCGGCATCGACGAAACGTCGTTTGCGCCGAAAAAAACCATGAGTCCGACAGCAGACAAAAAGCCTACGAGTAGCGCCTCCCGACCTCCATCGTTTGCGCGCGGCGTTCGCAGATCATTCAACGTTGCATGCGTATCAATTTCGTTCCCAGCCATTTTTTGAACTAGCCCACCGAGCCTTCGAGCGAAATCGCCACCAGTTGCTGCGCTTCCATGGCGAATTCCATGGGCAGGGCCTGCAACACGTCCTTGCAGAACCCGTTCACCACCAGCGCCACGGCCTCTTCTTCGTCCATACCGCGCGAGCGGCAGTAGAACAGCTGGTCGTCATCCACTTTGGAGGTCGTCGCCTCGTGCTCCACCCGTGACGAGTTATTCTTGACCTCGATGTAGGGCACCGTATGTGCGCCACAGTTCCCGCCAATCAGCAGGCTGTCACATTGGGTATAGTTGCGCGATTCCTTGGCTTTGGGGTGCATCGATACCAGTCCACGATATGTGTTCTGCGCCTTGCCCGCCGAAATACCTTTGGACACGATCCGCGACTTGGTGCGTTTGCCCAGATGGATCATCTTGGTGCCGGTGTCGGCCTGCTGCATGTTGTTGGCGATGGCGATGGAGTAGAATTCACCCTGTGAATCATCCCCGCGCAGAATGCAGGACGGGTATTTCCACGTCACGGCGGATCCGGTCTCAACCTGCGTCCACATCACCTTGGCCCGGTCGCCCCGGCAATCGGCACGTTTGGTCACGAAGTTATAGATGCCGCCCACGCCATTTTCATCACCGGGATACCAGTTTTGCACGGTGGAGTATTTCACCTCGGCGTCTTCTTCGATGATGATCTCAACCACGGCGGCGTGCAGTTGTGCGATGTCACGTTGCGGCGCAGTGCAACCTTCAAGGTAGGACACGTAAGAGCCCTTATCCGCGATGATCAACGTGCGCTCAAACTGACCGGTGTTTTCGGCATTGATGCGGAAATAGGTCGAAAGTTCCATCGGGCAGCGCACGCCCGGCGGCACATAGACAAACGATCCGTCCGAGAACACAGCCGAGTTCAATGTCGCATAGTAGTTGTCAGACACCGGCACGACCGAGCCAAGATACTTCTTCACCAGTTCTGGGTGATCCTTGATCGCTTCGGAGATTGAGCAGAAGATCACGCCCGCCTTCATCAACTCGTCGCGGAACGTCGTTCCGAGGGACACAGAATCAAACACAGCATCCACAGCAACCTTGCGCGGCTCATCGCCCAGTTCTTCGGCGCCTTCGACACCGGCGAGGATCATCTGTTCCTTCAGCGGAATGCCGAGTTTCTTGTAAGTTTCCAATAGCTTGGGGTCGACCTCATCCAACGACTTCGGCTTGACCTCCATCGACTTGGGACGCGCATAGTAATATTGATCCTGAAAATCGATTTCAGGGTAATCGACCATGGCCCATTTGGGTTCTGTCTTTTGCAGCCAGCGGTCATAGGCGGCCAGACGCCATTCCAGCATCCATTCAGGTTCTTCGTTCTTTTCAGAGATCAGACGCACGATGTCCGGGCTCAGGCCCTTGGGCGCATATTCCATTTCGATGTCTGTGGACCAGCCGTGTTTATACTTGCCGCCCACTTCACGCACGGCGTCAACCGTGTCCTGATCAACGCCTTCTTTGACCTGAGTATCGTCGGTGATCGGCTGGTCTAATGCTGTCATCGTATCCTCCAGTGCTCACGCCGCGCGGGCGCGAAATTTCTTTTCTTTTTCAAGCCAGGTCTGCGCAAACTGCAGGACCTCATTTTTCGTCGTTTCCAAACCCAAAGACACGCGAATGGCGCAGCTTGCGGTTGCTTCATCCAGTCCCATCGCGCGCAGAACACTGCTGGCTTTGACCTTGCCGCTGGAGCAGGCGGAACCTGCGCTGATGGCGAACCCGGCGAGATCCATCTGGATCACCTGAGCCTCGCCTTTCCAGCCCTGCGTGGCAAAACACAACGTGTTGGGCAGACGGTTAACGTCTTTCCCGATAAAAATAGTTGTCTTTGTCTCGGCTGCAAGGGCGTTTTCTAGAATCTTTCTAAGTTCTTTGATTTCTTCCCAACGCCCGGCGTCCAGATCGCGCTTTGCCGCGCGCGCCGCGGCCGCAAAACCAGCGATTCCAATCAGGTTTTCAGTGCCCGACCGGCGGCCCATTTCCTGCCCGCCGCCCTTGATCTGCACGGGTATGTCCTGACCACGGCGCAGCACTAAAGCACCGACGCCCTTGGGACCCCCGAGCTTATGGGCGGAGATCAGCGCCATGCGTGCCCCGCTTGCATTGAAATCTAGCGGCACCTTTCCAAAGGCCTGTGTCATGTCGCTCACGGCGAGGCCTTCGGGTAAGTTCTGCAAAATGCCGGTTTCCGAATTGGCCCGTTGTAAGGCCGAATGCGCCGGATCATGAATCGAGACGCCGCCCTGCGGGTCCACTTGTAACTGCGGCGCACACCACGCGCGCACCGCGTCATGCTCGATATCGCTGGCTTTCAAATCGCGCCCGGCACATGCAAGTGCCGCGGCTTCGGTGGCGCCAGAGGTGAATATGATTTCTGCATCCTGGGCGCACAATGCCTCGGCGATATCGCGACGCGCGCGCTCCATCATGCCTTTTGCCGCGCGCCCTTCGGCATGCACAGAGGATGGATTGCCCACCACATCCATTGCAGCAAGCATCGCCTCCCGCGCCTCGGGGCGCAGCGGTGATGTCGCATTGTGATCGAGGTAGATACGTCTCACATGTCGGCTTTCTAAAATCGTTGCGCGTGCGTCACGCGTGCTCTGATGGCTCGTCTACGATGTCAAACAGGTTGGGCACAGCCGGACAGGGCGCGAGTTCGTTGGCAATCACATCCGACAACCGCGTTTGATGCAGGAACACGTAAACATGTGCACTCAGGCTCTCCCACAAGCGGTTGGTCAAGGACTGCGCCTGACTGCCCGACGCGCCGCCAGAAGCGCCTGCCCCCTTGTGCATCGCGTCAACGGTCTCATCGACAGCGCTGAGAATTTCCACAACCCGAATGTCAGACGGGGATCTTTTTAAACGGTATCCCCCCCCCGGCCCACGCACGGAAGTAACGAGGTCTGCGCGGCGCAGTTTGACAAATAACTGTTCCAGATAAGCCAGTGAAATTGCCTGACGCGTTGCGATATCGCCAAGCGACACCAGTTTATCACCCGGCTGCATTGCAATATCTGCAAGTGCCACCATCGCATACCGCCCTTTTGTCGATAGCTTCATCGCAATTCCCCGATATGCGCGTCGCGGTCAATTGATTGACGTGGGACGCGTTAAACCTTAAGGCCATAGTCCGCAGCAGGTCTTGTCATCTGCGATCTAATTAGAACCGTTCTAAGGTCCCCATGCGAACTCGTCAAGAATTCAGGTGGGGCTGGCGACACAATACACAGGGACACTCATGCCTGAGGTCATTTTCCCCGGCCCCGAGGGTCGGCTAGAAGGTCGTTACCACCCCCAAAAAGAGCGCGATGCGCCGATTGCGATTGTCCTGCACCCGCACCCTCAATTTGGCGGCACGATGAACCATATCATTGTGCACCGCATGCATTACGCATTTTATAACATGGGATTCACCGTCCTGCGGTTCAATTTCCGCGGTGTCGGCCGCAGTCAGGGCGAATATGATCAGGGGATCGGTGAATTATCCGACGCCGCCTCCGCGCTGGATTATCTGCAGTCGATGAACAACAATTCCAAACACTGCTGGGTTGCCGGGTTTTCCTTTGGCGCTTGGATCGGGATGCAATTGCTCATGCGTCGCCCCGAGATCACCGGATTTATTTCCGTGGCACCCCCTGCAAACATGTATGACTTTTCGTTTCTTGCCCCCTGCCCGTCCTCTGGCCTTGTGATCAACGGCACGGCAGACCGCGTGGCCCCACCCAGCGATACCGAAGCCCTCGTCAGCAAGCTGCACGAGCAAAAAGGCATCACAATCACCCATGAGCAGGTCGAGGGTGCCGGGCATTTCTTTGAAGAGCCGCATCTTGAAACGCTGATCGACACAACAACGGATTACGTCAAACGTCGGCTGACCGAAACGTCACGGTAGGCCATGGGTATCGTGGAAGATGTCGCCGATGAACTGGCGCTTGAAAGCCTAAAAATCATAAACGCCACGGGCGATGATGCTTTCGTGCAGCGGGTTGCAGACACCATTGGCGGCTCTTCGCAAACCATGGAAGAGGCCTATCTGACTGCTGTGCGGGTCAGACGGGCCGAACAGCGTGCCCGCGAGGTTCTGGGCAAGATCAAAGAAGACCTCGCGCGCAGCTTGCCGGCCCCGAAGGATGAGTGATCGGCTGGCAGCACAGATCGCCTTTCTGAGCGAGGCGGACCAGTTGAAATCGGTCATGCGCGCCTCACGGCTGCATGACAATTCCCGCTATGAAAACTCCGCCGAACACTCGTGGCACGTGATGCTCTATGCCTTCGTGCTGGCGGATCAGGCGGGTCCGGACGTGCGCATCGACCGGGTGCTCAAGATGCTGCTGCTGCATGACATCGTAGAAATCGACGCGGGCGACAACCCGATCCACGGGACTGTGGATGCTGCCGCACAAGAGGCGCAGGAACAAATCGCGGCGGATCGCCTGTTCGGCCTGTTGCCAGAAGATCAGGCAAAGGCGTTCCGCGAAATCTGGGATGAATTCGAAGCGGCCGAAACCCCGGATGCAGTTTTTGCCAAATCCATCGACCGGGTACAGCCGCCTATTTCCAACATGGCAAACGGCGGCGGTTCATGGCTTGAATATGGCGTCACCATCGATCAGCTTTCACAGCGTGTGGGCACACCTGTTCAAAAAGGCGCACCGCGTCTTTGGCAGTGGTTGTTTCCGAAACTGGAAGCATTTTTCCAAAAGATGTCCAAGAAATAAACTTTGACGCTTTTTCGGTATACATTTGTATACTTAAATCTATGCAGCCCCCATGAATTGCGCTATGGCCACCGTGACACCCAGCTAAGAAGCAGGAGATTCCGGTGACAAAGATCAAAGTGCAAAACCCCGTTGTGGAACTCGATGGGGATGAAATGACCCGCATTATATGGGATTTCATCAAGCAAAAGCTGATCCTGCCTTATCTGGACGTTGATCTGAAATACTATGATCTGGGCATGGAATCCCGCGATGCCACGGATGATCAGATCACCGTGGATGCAGCCCATGCGATCAAGGAACACGGTGTCGGGGTCAAATGCGCGACGATCACGCCAGATGAAGCTCGCGTCGAAGAGTTCGGCCTGAAACAGATGTGGCGCTCGCCCAATGGCACGATCCGCAACATTCTGGGCGGGGTGATCTTTCGCCAGCCGATCATTTGCCGGAACGTGCCGCGCCTCGTGCCGGGCTGGACGAAACCCATCGTTGTGGGGCGACACGCCTATGGCGATCAATACCGCGCGACAGATTTCAAGTTTCCCGGCAAGGGTAAGCTGACCCTCAAATTTGTCGGAGAAGACGGCACGGAGATTGAGCGTGAGGTCTTTGACGCGCCCGACAGCGGTGTCGTGATGGCGATGTACAACCTCGACAAATCCATCATCGACTTTGCGCGCGCGTCCCTCAACTATGGTCTCAATCTGGGCTGGCCCGTGTATCTGTCCACGAAAAACACCATTCTGAAACAATATGACGGACGGTTCCTCGAACTCTTTGCGCAGGTTTTCGAAGAAGAGTTCAAGGAAAAATTCGAAGCTGCTGGCATCTGGTACGAACACCGTCTGATTGATGACATGGTCGCCTCTGCCATGAAGTGGTCGGGTGGGTATGTCTGGGCTTGCAAGAATTATGATGGCGATGTGCAGTCAGACACGGTCGCGCAGGGCTTTGGATCACTGGGGCTGATGGCGTCAGTGCTGATGACACCGGACGGACAGGTCGTCGAATCCGAAGCCGCGCATGGCACCGTCACCCGCCATTATCGCCAGCACCAGAAAGGCGAAGCGACCTCGACCAATTCAATTGCCTCGATCTACGCATGGACAGGCGGGTTAAAGCACCGCGCCAAGCTTGACGACAATGACGCTTTGCTCAATTTCGCCGAAACGCTGGAAAAAGTGGTCGTGGATACAGTCGAAAGCGGGTTTATGACCAAAGACCTCGCGCTGCTGGTGGGGCCAGATCAACGCTGGCTGACAACACAAGGGTTTCTGGAGAAAGTAGAAACGAACCTGAACAAGGCGCTGGCGTGTTGAGCAGCTTCAGCGTCACAGGTCGCTGCTACTGACCCCGGTTATGCGTACGTTCGTAAAGGTTCCTGATGATCGTCGATGCCGTTTTTTCAAACAGGCAGGGAATAAAGGCATGCACCAACGCTGCGCCCCCTGCCGCAAGTAAAAGCCCGGCAAAGCGAAGCGCAAAGGCCATATGCTGCAAAAACGTCTCATCGACTGCGGCGGGATGAGCAAGAAAAATACGTTGGAACATGATGACCTCCGTTGACTGTCAGGCATTTATACCGTGATGCCGTGCAACCAACTTCCCATTTATCTGCGTTATTGGTACGTAGTGCGGGAAATATTCACAAGATATTGGGAATAGTTGTGACATTTGATGACATAGATCGCCGCTTGCTTCACCTTCTTCAACGCGATGCAAGCCTGTCGCTGGAAGCGATCAGCGATTCTGTGAACCTCAGCCGCAACGCGTGCTGGCGGCGGATCAAGGCGCTGGAAAGCGCGGGGGTCATCACGGATCGTGTCGCATTGCTTGATCCGGATAAACTGGGCCTTGGCCTCACGGTTTTCATGTTGATCCGCACCAGCACCCATTCCGAAGCCTGGGTGCATGAATTTCGCGCCGCAACGCGCGATATGCCCGAGGTTTTGGGTGTGTATCGCATGACCGGAGAGCTTGATTACTTGATCCGTGCGCGCGTGGCGGATATGGCGGATTACGACCGATTGTACCAATCACTTATCCGGCGTGTGGCCTTGTCTGACGTGTCTGCCAGCTTCGTGATGGAGCAGATCAAAGACACGCACTGTCTGCCGGTCTAACGCCAGAAGGGCCGCTCTCATGCCGATGCATTACCTCTATCTGATTCTCGCCGTTCTGTTTGAAACGATCGGCACCACGGCCCTTCAGGCCAGTCAGCAGTTCACCCGCACAGGTCCCACCATCGTCGTTGTGATCGCCTATGGGCTGGCCTTCTTCCTGCTGGGCCTGACCCTCAAATTCATGCCCGTTGGCGTCGTCTATGCGATCTGGTCGGGCTTGGGCATCGTCTTTATCGCCTGCATTGGCTTTGTGGTTTTCGGTCAACGACTCGACCTGCCAGCGATCATCGGATTGGGGCTTATTCTGTCGGGAATTCTCGTCATTCACCTGTTGTCAAATACCACGCAGCATTAACTCTGCGCGGTTCCGGGGCGATTATCGCTGGCTTTCTGGCAGGCTGCGCGGTATGCGGCCCCAAAAGCTGCGCCGAGCGGCGCGCATATTCAGTTAAATCGAGGCACTCTCATGGACCTGCGAAACATCGCAATTATTGCTCACGTCGACCACGGCAAAACCACATTGGTGGATGAATTGCTCAAGCAATCGGGCACGTACCGAGAAAACCAGGCGACCACAGAACGGGCGATGGACAGCAATGATCTGGAGCGCGAACGCGGTATCACCATTCTGGCCAAAGCGACATCGGTGGAATGGAAAGGCACGCGCGTCAATATCGTCGACACCCCCGGCCACGCGGATTTCGGCGGTGAGGTTGAGCGTATCCTGTCGATGGTCGACGGTGTGGTGCTGCTGGTCGACGCCGCCGAAGGGCCGATGCCGCAGACGAAATTCGTCACCTCCAAAGCGCTGGCCCTTGGCCTGCGCCCGATTGTTGTGCTGAACAAGGTCGACAAACCAGACGCCGAACCTGACCGCGCGCTGGATGAGTGTTTTGACCTCTTTGCCAACCTTGGTGCGGATGATGACCAGCTGGATTTCCCGGCCATGTATGCCTCAGGGCGTTCTGGCTGGGCAGATGTCGAGTTGGATGGTCCGCGCAAGGACCTTTCAGCGCTGTTTGATTTGATCGTCGAACACGTCCCTGCCCCGGCGCAGCTGGCACAGCGCGACGAACCGTTCCAGATGCTGGCAACAACACTGGGCGCTGACCCGTTCATCGGCCGCATTCTGACAGGCCGGGTTGAGGCCGGGACCGTGAAAGCGGGCGAAACCGTCAAGGCGCTGAGCCGGGATGGCTCGCAGATCGAATCCTTTCGTGTGACCAAAGTGCTCGCCTTTCGCGGGCTGAACCAGCAACCGATTGATCTGGCTGAAGCGGGCGATATCGTCAGCCTCGCAGGCATGTCCAAGGCAACCGTCGCCGACAGTATCGTCGCCCCGCAGGTCACTGAGGCCCTGCCGTCGCAGCCCATCGACCCGCCGACCATCACCGTCACCTTCGGCATCAATGACAGCCCGCTTGCTGGCCGCGATGGCAAAAAGGTCCAGTCGCGCGTCATCCGTGAACGGCTGATGAAAGAAGCTGAAAGCAACGTGGCGATCAAGATTTCGGACACGCCCGGCGGAGAGGCGTTCGAAGTTGCAGGGCGCGGCGAATTGCAAATGGGTGTTCTGATCGAAAACATGCGCCGTGAGGGGTTCGAATTGTCGATTTCACGCCCGCAGGTGCTGTTCCGCGACATAGATGGCGTGCGCCATGAGCCCATCGAGGAAGCGACCATCGACGTCGATGATGAATATTCCGGTGCTGTGATCGAAAAAATTACTGGTGCGCGCCGTGGTGAGCTTGTCGAAATGAAACCGGCTGGCGCGGGCAAGACGCGCATCGTGGCGCATGTGCCGTCGCGTGGGCTGATCGGCTATCATGGTGAATTCCTGACCGACACGCGCGGCACCGGTGTTCTGAACCGCGTCTTTCACGGCTGGTCGCCCCATAAGGGACCGATTCCGGGTCGCCGCGCGGGTGTCCTGATTTCTATGGAAAACGGAACGTCGGTGGCGTATGCCCTGTGGAACCTTGAGGAGCGCGGCAGGATGATGATCGGCGCGCAGGCCAACGTCTATACCGGGATGATCATCGGGGAACACAGCCGTGAAAACGACCTCGAAGTGAACCCGCTGAAGGGAAAGAAACTGACCAACGTGCGCGCTTCCGGCACGGATGAGGCCGTTCGATTGACGACGCCGATCACACTCAGTCTGGAAGAGGCAATTGCCTATATCGACGACGATGAGCTGGTCGAGGTGACCCCGACGGCCATTCGGTTACGTAAGCGTTATCTGGACCCGCACGAACGCAAGCGCATGGCGCGTGCTGGTTAAATCACCTTTTGCGCCCGGCGGTCTGTCGGGCGCTATTCGGTGGTTTCGATGATCATCAGATCCCGTTCAGATGCATCGCGCGCGTGGCTTAACGCCCGCTGATAGACCTCTGAATTATAACATTTTTCGGCCGATTCCACATCGGGAAACCGCGCAACCACATTGCGGGGGCGCGCCTGACCTTCCAGTTGCACAAACCGACCACCGCGGGCGATAAAATACCCGCCATGCGCAGCGATGGCCTCTGTGGCAAGGGCTGCGTATTTTCCATAGGCGTCCTCATCCGTCACCTTCACATGTGCAATCCAAAGCGCGCCCATCGATTTATCCTTTCAAAACTGTTTCCACGGCAGCGATCGCGGCATCCGCGTTGGAGGCATCTTTTGCCCCCCCCTGCGCCATGTCGGGCCGTCCACCGCCGCCTTTGCCGCCAAGGGCTGACACGGCGGCCTTGACGAGATCAACGGCGGATACTTTCTCCGTAAGGTCTTTGGTAACCCCTGCGGCAACGGCTGCTTTACCATCCGCATCGGCGATCAGTAAAACGACGCCCGATCCCATTTGTTCTTTCATCTGATCCACGAGCCCGGGCAGATCCTTGCCCGTCACGCCTGAAAGCACCTGCGCCAAGAGGGGCGTCCCTGCCACGTCTTTGACGTCCGGCGCGGCACTTCCGCTACCGCCACTCATCGCCAGTTCTCGGCGCAGCTGTGCAACTTCGTTGGACAGGGCGCGCCGTTCGTCCAAAAGGCTGCGCACACGCTCTGGCACATCAGCAGCCTGCGCCTTTAGATCCGACGCGACCTCGGCCAAACGCTGATCCTGCGCACGCAGATGCGCCAGCGCCGCAGCGCCCGTCAGGGCTTCGATCCGGCGCACACCGGCGCTGCTGGCACTATCCCCGAGCGCCACAAAAGCGCCGATGTCGCCGGTCTGGCGCACATGCGTTCCGCCACAGAGTTCCAGCGAATAGGTGTCCCCGTTCAAACCCTTCGCAGACCCTTCCTTGCGGCCCATGGACACCACGCGAACCTCATCGCCATATTTCTCACCGAACAGGGCCTGCGCACCCAGTTCCCGCGCGGCATCCGGCGTCATGATGCGGGTCTCAACCGGTGCGTTTTGGCGTATGTAGGTGTTCACGTCTGCTTCAACCCGTGCCAGTTCCTCACTGCTCAAGGCCTGCGTGTGGCTGAAATCAAAGCGCAACCGATCTTCTGCGTTCAAGGACCCGCGCTGCGCCACATGATCACCCAATGCCTCGCGCAGGGCCTCATGCAACAAATGCGTCGCCGAGTGATTAGCGCGGATCGCCGTGCGGCGGGCTGGATCAACCGCCAATTGCGCCGCCTCACCCACGGAAATGACCCCTTCGGTGACCTTGGCCGTATGCACGAAAACATCCGCAGTTTTGCGGCAATCCGTAACAGTTGCGGTTCCTTTAGCCGTTTTGATCACGCCTGAATCGCCGACCTGCCCGCCGCTTTCTGCATAGAAAGGCGTCTGGTTCAGCGCTATTTGAACGGTCTCTCCGGTTGTGGCCGTATCCGTCGCCGCGCCGTCCTGAACAAGCGCCACAATCTGCCCTTCGGCCACTTCGGTGTCATAACCAAGAAAGTCGGTTGTTCCTTCAGCGTCCGCCACGTCAAACCAGACCGTCGCATCCGCGGCCTCGCCGGTGCCCGACCAGGCGGCGCGCGCCTTGGCTTTCTGCGCGGCCATCGCAGCATCAAACCCGTCAGTATCAACGCCGCGCCCCTTTTCGCGCAGCGCATCCTGCGTCAGATCAAGCGGGAAACCATAGGTGTCATATAGCTTGAAGGCCGCAGCGCCGGGCAGATCATCGCCATCGGGCAGCGCGTTCAATTCGTCATCCAACAGCTTCAAACCGCGCTCAAGCGTTTGTTTAAAGCGGGTTTCTTCCTGTAAGAGCGTCTGCGTGATCATGCTTTGCGCCTGACCCAATTCAGGATAGGCAGCTCCCATTTGCTGCACCAATGCAGGCACCAGCTGGTGCATCAGTGGATCTTTTGCGCCCAATAGATGTGCGTGGCGCATGGCGCGCCGCATGATCCGGCGCAGAACATAACCGCGCCCGTCATTGGATGGCATCACCCCATCCGCCATCAGAAACGACGTAGACCGCAAATGATCTGCGATCACGCGGTGGTGCGTTTTGCATGGCCCATCGGGGTCAGTGTTGCTGGCATCGGCCGACGCCTCGATCAGGCTGCGCATCAGGTCGGTGGCATAGTTGTCGTTGGTGCCCTGCAACAAGGCCGCAACCCGCTCGATGCCCATACCGGTGTCGATGGACTGCGCGGTCAGATCACGGCGTGTTCCGTCTTCAAATTGCTCATATTGCATGAAGACGAGGTTCCAGATTTCAACGAACCGGTCGCCGTCCTCTTCTGGCGATCCGGGGGGCCCACCCCAGATGTGATCCCCGTGGTCGTAGAAAATCTCGGTGCATGGACCGCAAGGGCCCGTCGGTCCCATCATCCAGAAATTGTCATTCGTGGCGATCGGGATGATCCGGTCTTCGGGCACGCCGACCTTCTTCCAGATCGCGGCGGCCTCCTCGTCCGTGTGATAGACCGTGACGTAGAGACGCGATTTGTCGATGCCCAGATCACGGGTTACGAGGTTCCAGGCGAAAGGAATTGCGTCTTCCTTGAAATAATCGCCAAAGCTGAAATTACCCAGCATTTCGAAAAACGTGTGGTGCCTTGCCGTGTATCCGACGTTATCCAGGTCGTTGTGCTTGCCACCCGCGCGCACGCATTTCTGCGCCGTGGTGGCGCGCTTGTAGGCACGGGTTTCAACCCCGGTGAACAGGTTTTTGAACTGCACCATCCCAGAGTTTGCAAACATCAGCGTCGGATCGTTGCGCGGCACAAGCGGGCTGGAGGCCACGACCGAATGTCCCTGTTTCTCAAAGTAAGACAAAAAGGTTGAGCGAATATCGTTCAGCGTTTGCATGATGCGGGCCTTCGGGCGAGATATTTCAGTTCAGGATCAAATACCCCTGTCGGTCGTGGCTGTCCACAAGCAGCTTGCGCTTAAATGGAAAAGAGCGCGACCGTTTGGCGCGCTCTTTAACAATCAACTGAACCCTGACGCCGTTTCAGGCCTCAAGTATGTCGTCGTCTGCTTTTTTCTCATGTGCCGGCATGTCGAAATCAAGCCCATGTGCCGCGCGGATCTTATCCTCGATCTCAAGCGCCATCTGGACGTTCTCACGCAGGAAACCTTTGGCGTTTTCGCGCCCCTGCCCGATACGCTCATCGCCATAGCTGAACCACGACCCGGATTTATCCACCACACCTGCGGCAACCCCAAGATCCAGCAATTCGCCCATCTTTGAGATGCCTTCGCCGTACATGATATCAAATTCGACTTGCTTGAAGGGTGCGGCAACCTTGTTTTTGACAACCTTGACCCGCGTGTGGTTGCCAACGACTTCGTCGCGGTCTTTCAGTGCGCCAATACGCCGGATATCCAACCGAACGGAGGAGTAGAACTTAAGCGCGTTACCACCCGTTGTCGTCTCGGGCGAGCCGAACATGACGCCGATCTTCATCCGGATCTGGTTGATGAAGATCACCATGCAGTTGCTGCGGCTGATCGATCCTGTCAGCTTGCGCATCGCCTGGCTCATCAGGCGGGCCTGCACACCAACGGAACTGTCGCCCATGTCGCCTTCAAGCTCGGACTTCGGCGTCAGAGCGGCAACCGAATCCACAATCACCATGTTCACGGCACCGGAACGCACAAGCGTATCAGTGATCTCCAGCGCTTGTTCCCCGGTATCAGGTTGGCTGATCAACAACTCGTCCAGATCGATACCAAGCTTTTTCGCATATGCCGGGTCCAGCGCATGTTCGGCGTCCACGAAGGCGCATACGCCACCCGCTTTTTGCTGTTCTGCCACACAGTGCAGGGTCAGCGTGGTTTTACCAGAACTTTCGGGTCCATAGATCTCGATGATTCTACCCATCGGAAGACCGCCGATTCCCAAGGCGATATCAAGACCCAACGAGCCCGTGGAGCTGGCCGTGATGTCCTGCACGGCCCCCGCGGTGCCCAATTTCATGATCGAGCCCTTGCCGAACTGGCGCTCAATCTGAGCCAGCGCGGAATCAAGCGCCTTTTGTTTGTCTGCGGATTTTTTGCTATTCATGCTGAGTAGATCTGCCGTTGCCATTTCATTTCCTCTTACTGTCACAGTTTGCCCGCTGCAGCAATCGCTGCTGACGTGCACCGTGCGTTTGTTCTCATTACGTTCCTTATGGGACCAAAGTGAGAACATTTCAATTTAAATTTTCTGAAACTACTCTTCCCCGAAACTGGTTAAAGAGTGATTGAGGAACTTTCCAAGGCACGAATTGATTTCTTCAAATATGTGTGACCCTTACACGTACGGGGCGTAATTTTGAAATAAATCAGTGCAACTGCTCGTGAACAGTGTCCGTTAAGTCATTGAGAGAAAATGGTTTTGGCAGAAAGACGGAGTTGGGTATCTTCATCTGCGCCTCGCCAAAGCTGTCCTCGGCATAGCCCGAGACAAATACCACACGCACATCCGGTCTGTCCTTCAGTGCCTCGCGCACCCAGCTAGGGCCATCCATACCGGGCATGACCACATCTGTCACGAAAACGTCTACGTTCAGCGTTTCATCCTCGAGCGTCTTAAGGGCGGCTTCGGCAGAATCTGCCTCCAGGACCGTGTAGCCCCGCAAGCGCAGCGCGCGACTGGCAAACGCCCGGACCGGTGCTTCGTCCTCGACCAGCAGGATCACACCATCACCGTGCTTACCGGTCGGTTTTTTTGTTTCTATTCGTTTGGCAACGGGCTCTGATTTTCTATGTTCCAGCACCGGGAAGTAGAGGGTAAAGCGCGTCCCAACGCCGACGGTACTGTCCACAAAAATATAAGCGCCCGTTTGTTTGACGATCCCGTAAGCCGTTGAAAGGCCGAGGCCGGTGCCCTCCCCCGTGCGTTTCGTCGTGAAAAATGGCTCGAACACCTTTTGCAGCTTGTCTGACGGGATACCAATACCGTCATCGGACACGTGCACGGTGACATATTCACCCACCGGTACAGTGACGCGGTCGCGGTTGAGCGGTGCTTTAAGTCTGATGCACTGGGTTTCAATGCGGATTTCGCCGCCATTGGGCATCGCGTCGCGTGCATTCACAACGAGGTTCATCAAAACCTGCTCCAGTTGGCGCTTATCGGCGCGGATGGGCAGCAGAACCGGATCATGCGTGAGGGTCAGCGTCACCTTTTCGCCCACCAACCGGTTGAGCAAATGGGTCAGATCAGCGAGCGTATCGCGCATATCAAGCGTTTCCGGACGCAGGGTCTGTTTGCGCGAGAAGGCCAGAAGTTGGCCAACCAAAGCCGCAGCCCGGTTCGCATTCTGATTGATCTGAACCAAATCGCTAAAATCAGGGTCGCCTTGATCATGGCGCAGCAGCAACAGATCACAATGACCTGAAATGGCGGTGAGAAGGTTGTTGAAATCATGCGCAACACCGCCTGCCAATTGGCCTATTGCCTGCATTTTCTGGCTTTGTACGAATTGCGCCTCGAGAGATTTCAGCTCGGTTGCGTCGCTGAGCACCGCAATAAGTGTTGGATCGCCGCTTTCAGAAATCCTGTTCAGGGTCACCTGAACAAATACCTCTTTGTCGATGCGCTTGAGGCGGAGAAACTCCGTGTGCTGTGTTGCGCGCCCGGCAAGGGTTTCGGTCAACCAGTCCGTGATCGAACGGCCAAGCCCCTCCATGAGGTCTGACAAATGGACGTCGCGTTCCAACGCAACACCAATCAGATTGGACGCCATGAGGTTAAATGCCTGAACCTGCCCATCTGCCCCCACCTTGAGCAGGGGAACGGGTAGGTTTTCAAATACGTTCCATTCATCATCTCGCACCGACGGTGGACCCGGTGGCAGCAAGTACAACGCCTTGCGCCCTACCCCGGCAGCCAACTCGGACACAAGTACCTGTGTCACACCTTCGACGCCCTGAATATCGCATACGGCGCCGGACTGCACAGGCATCGTTCTGAACAACCGATCCAGCGATGTTACACGCCCCCCAACGAGGTCACGCGCAGGATCATTCATATATAAAATCGCATTATTGCGACCGACGAGGATCATTGGCAGGACCGGTCCGTCGTGCTGGGTTGCGGCCACCACAACGTCCTCAACACGCCAGACATAGGTATCTGAACCGGGTTTATTGACGCCGACACGAATATGACCCTTGCGGGTCACAAGCTCCTCTTGCGCAAATCCCTCGGTGTCTGCGCGTGCCTGAAGGCGAAACAGGATGCCCGCCGGATCCGCAACCGTTCTATCAAGTGCACCGGCAAGCGTGTCACTTGCCTGTGCCTGAAACCGGGTGCGTGCGGCCTGATTGCTTGACAGGATCGCCCCATCGGCCTGCGCCAGAAAACTGGGGACGGCATCCTTGTCAATGAAATCGGATAGCGTGGCCAGGGTGGCTTTTTGACGTTTCACATGAACGCCCACCAACCCAAACAGCATCATGCACAAAACAGCCAATGCGGCAGCGGCAGCATAAAACGATTTCTGCAAAATCTCATGTGGCGCTGCGAGGCCCACAACAGCAAGCACGCCCGCGACGACCATTATGCCGCCAAATCTGTTTTGTGCACCAAGCGCAAATTGGGTCAGTTTTGATGGAAGTATGGCACCTGTGGACAATCGCTCGCTCCTAGATCGAATCGCACCGTCATCAAAGCGCCCTAGGAGTTAATCCCGACTTAACCACGATCAGGTGTGCTCGTTAAGGTTGAGTATTGCAGCAATTATCCGCGCGTCAAGTGTGCCGTGTAGAACCCATCACAGTTTTCCGATAGCGGCCAGCGTCTTTGGTAGCGGCACTGCCAGTCTGGGTTCCTAGATAGAAACGTCTCTACCTGATCTTCGTTTTCAGCTTTGAGCACTGAACATGTGGCATAAATGAGCCAGCCATTCTCGCTCAAAAGCACCGCCGCCTGTTGCAGAATGTCCTGCTGGATCGCCTGAAGTTCTTCAAGGCGCGCTGCGGTAAAACTCCACTTTGCCTCAGGACTGCGCCGCCATGCGCCACTGCCCGAGCATGGCGCATCACACAGCACCAGATCGAACGGCATATGGGTGCGCAATTGGTCTGTCGAAAGTTCCTGTATCCCGACACCCGCGCGCTCGGCGCGGGGGGAAAGATCCCGCATGCGGGCAGGATCACTGTCATGTGCGTAAACCCGACGGTTGGGTTGCGCCGCCATGGCCAGCGCCTTGCCGCCCCCGCCCGCGCAGTAATCCAGACACGTCAGCGCTTGTGGCAATGCGTCGATCACGGCTTGCGAGGCGGCGTCCTGCAATTCAACCTGACCCGTCAGATAGGCCGTCGTGTTCCTCACCCGTCTCGCGCCCTCAATCACCGTCAAAGCGGTTTGCGCAACAGGGTTCGCAGTTGTCACCACGCCGTCACTTTGAAGGTTTTGCATCGCGGTTGCTACATCCGCCTCTTTCAAGTTGACCCGCAAGCTCACAGGTCCGCGGTGCGTCAATGCCGCGGCCACGGCGCCAGCCTCTGCCCCTAAACTGCGCTCAAACTCAGGCACAAGCCACTCTGGCAGGTTCCACAGCGCGCATGCTGTATCCCGATCTGTCCCCCGGCTTTGTTCCTCATCGGACAACGGGTCCGGGGCATAGCCCTGCGCGTTGAAAAACTCAGAAGGGTCAAGGCCGTTGTACCGCAGCAGTCCAAGCATCAACGCCCGGCCCGACACACCGCCCCCAAGGGCCGCAACCGTATCCTTGAGGCGCAGCACGTCAAAGACATGGTCCCGCACCGCCGCGCGATCCTTGGACCCGGCAAAACGGCTTTGTCGCGCCCATCGCGTTAACGCCTGCTCAGCTGCGCGCCCTTGCGATACAGCATCCAATATCTCGATGGCGGCAGCGATGCGCGCGGCGGG
Organism: Roseobacter litoralis Och 149; assembly: GCF_000154785.2. Classification (NCBI taxonomy): domain Bacteria; kingdom Pseudomonadati; phylum Pseudomonadota; class Alphaproteobacteria; order Rhodobacterales; family Roseobacteraceae; genus Roseobacter; species Roseobacter litoralis. Next base: position 1,891,132 of record NC_015730.1, on the reverse strand, counting down.
TGTCATGGCGGTCTCTCTTTCAGGTCAGGCGGACGGGCAGTATTTGGTCATCCGACCCGATAATTCGGACTTTCACGTGTGATCTGAACGTCATGCACATGGCTTTCCTTCAGCCCCGCACCTGTAATCTTGACGAATTTGCAGTTGGTGCGCATTTCATCCACGGTTGCACAGCCAGTGTAGCCCATCGCAGCGCGCAACCCACCCACGAGTTGGTGGATGACGGCACCCGCTGACCCTTTGTAAGCCACCTGCCCCTCGATCCCTTCGGGTACGAGTTTGTCGCTTGCGGCGTCTTTCTGGAAATACCGGTCCGCTGACCCGCTGGCCATGGCGCCAAGGCTGCCCATCCCGCGATAGCTTTTGAAGCTGCGCCCCTGATAGAGGATCACCTCACCGGGGCTTTCGTCGGTGCCCGCGATCATGCTGCCGACCATGGCGCAGGAAGCCCCTGCCGCAATCGCCTTGGCGAAATCGCCCGAAAACTTGATCCCCCCGTCCGCGATGACCGGGACGTCACCCGCCGCAGCCGCGCAGTCAACGATGGCCGTAAGCTGTGGCACACCGACACCCGCGACCATGCGCGTGGTGCAGATAGACCCCGGACCGATGCCAACTTTGACCGCATCGGCACCCGCATCGATCAGCGCGCGGGTTGCCTCGCCTGTGGCGACATTGCCCGCTACGATCTGTACTTCGTTGCTGAGGCTTTTGGCGCGCCGGACCGCGGCAGCGACACCCTCAGAATGACCATGCGCGGTGTCGATCACGATCATATCCGCACCCGCATCAACCAGCGCCGCAGAGCGTTCAAACCCTGCATCCCCCACCGTGGTGGCCGCCGCGACACGCAAGCGGCCAAGTTCATCCTTGCAGGCCGTGGGATTGAGCACCGCCTGTTCGGTATCTTTCAGGGTAAGCAACCCCGTCAGCTTGCCATTCCCATCGGTCACCAGCAGTTTTTCAATGCGCCGCGCTTTCATCAGGCTGATCGCCTCATCCCGGTCGGCGGGTTCCTGCAGGATGGCGAGGTTTTCGCCCGACATCATCACGGACACGGGCGTGCGGTCATCACTGGCAAACCGCATGTCGCGATTTGTGACAATGCCCAAAACGCGCCCCTTCTCATCGACCACGGGAAAACCGGTGACCCGGTATCTATCCTGCAGGGCCTTGGCATCGGCAAGCGTTTGCTCGGGGCGCAGAGTGATCGGGTTATAGACAATCCCGCTCTCGAACCTTTTGACGCGCCGCACTTCCTGCGCCTGCTCCTCGATGGTCAGGTTGCGGTGGACAACACCAATTCCGCCCGCCTGCGCCATCGCTATCGCCATGCGCGCCTCGGTCACCGTATCCATGGCGGAGCTGAGCAGCGGGATGTTCATCGCAATCGTGCGCGTGACGCGCGTCCGGGTGTCTGCAGTCGATGGCAGCACAGAAGACGCACCGGGCACCAGCAACACATCATCAAAGGTCAGAGCCTCACGAATCTCCATGGCATACCTCGCAATCGGAGCAGTTCATTTGGCAGTTTCCTATTTCATGGGTCCCGCGAAATTAAAAGGGGCAAAATTGTCCATGCGGCACTGTGTGATGATTGCCAAGCGGTCCAGCGCAGGGCAATGCTAGCCCTGAAGACAATAGGACGGACACCATGACAGATCATAGTTACGCGAGCGGCAGGCTGGATTTACCTTTTGTGGGCATCTCAACATTTGGCAAGCGCCCCTACGTGGCCGACTGGGATACACTGGACGCTGATGTTGCCGTCTTTGGTGCGCCCTTTGATGGCGGCACCCAATGGCGGGCCGGGGCACGGTTTGGCCCGCGCGGTGTGCGTGAGGCGTCCACTCTGTTCAGCTTTGGTCACGCAGGCGCTTATGATCACGAGGATGATGCGACCTATCTGCCTGCCGATATCAGGATCGTCGATATGGGCGATGCGGATATCGTGCATACCGCAACCGAAAAAAGCCATGAAAACATCGAAACCGGCGTGCGGGCCGCCCTGCGCGCAGGCGCGCTGCCTGTGGTGATCGGCGGGGATCATTCCATCAACATCCCCTGCATTCGGGCCTATAACGGGCCGGAATACAGCTGCGGGGCATTTCATATCCTGCAGATTGATGCGCATCTGGATTTTGTCGATGAGCGCCACGGGGTGCGCCACGGGCATGGCAATCCGATGCGCCGTGCCGCCGAACAGAGCTATGTCAGCGGGTTAACGCAAGTTGGCATTCGCAATGTCAGCTCGACCGCACGCGAAGGATACGCAGATGCCCGCGCCATGGGCTCGCAGATCATATCGGTGCGTCAGGCGCGCAAGATGGGGCTTGAAAAGCTGCTTGATAGCGTGCCCGCCGGGGTGCCTGTCTACATCACGATTGATATTGATGCATTCTGCCCCTCCATCGCGCCGGGGACGGGCACGCCCAGCCATGGCGGATTTCTATATTATGAAGTGCTTGAGCTGTTGCAGGGCGTGGCGGGGCGCAACCCGATCATCGGCCTTGATCTGGTGGAGGTAGCACCGGATTATGACCCCACCGGCTGCACCTCCATTCTGGCGGCTCAGCTTCTGCTGAATACGATTGGTTTCATCTTTCACGCGCGGGGACAGTCGCCAACGCTTGTGCCCTAGACGGCTGATCCCCGAAAACCTCATGACGTTTATGATAAAATCGAAAGAGGAATGCCGCGGCTGACGCATCAAATGACGCGGATCGGCTGTCTTGGACAGCGCTGTGGCCTATGGTGGGGCAAATCAATTCAACAGGCGATACATGTCCATGCGCAATGATCCTCTCGTCGTATTCACGCCCTCAGGTAAACGCGGCCATTTTGAGGTCGGCACACCGATCCTGACCGCTGCCCGCCAATTGGGCGTTGATCTGGATTCGGTCTGTGGCGGGCGCGGCATCTGTTCCAAATGTCAGATCACCCCAAGCTACGGCGAATTTTCCAAACATGGCGTCACCGTACGTGAGGGCGCGCTGTCCGAATGGAACAAGGTCGAACAACGCTACAAAGACAAACGCGGCCTGATCGACGGGCGCAGACTGGGGTGCCAAGCGACGGTGCAGGGCGATGTGGTGATCGACGTGCCGCCCGAAAGCCAGGTGCATAAACAGGTCGTGCGCAAACGCGCTGAAGCGCGGGACATTATCCTCGATCCATCGACCAAGCTTTATTACGTCGAAGTGGCCGAACCGGACATGCACGACCCCTCCGGTGATCTGGAACGTCTGCGTGACGCGTTAAGGGATCAATGGGAGCTGGAGAACGTCGCAGCGGACCTGCATATCCTGCAAAGCATGCAGCCGATCCTGCGCAAGGGCGACTGGAAAGTTACGGTGGCTGTGCATCTCGGCGATGCCGAAAACCCGCCGCGCATCATGAACATCTGGCCCGGCTACTACGACGGCACCGTCTATGGTCTGGCGGTCGATCTCGGCTCAACCACAATTGCGGCGCATCTGTGTGATTTGCAAACGGGCGAGGTGCTCGCCTCTTCCGGGGTGATGAACCCCCAGATCCGCTTTGGCGAAGACCTGATGAGCCGGGTCAGCTATTCGATGATGAATGCCGGTGGCGCGGATGAGATGACCGAAGCGGTGCGCGAAGGCATGCGCGCGCTCTTTACCCAGATCGCCGCTGAGGCACAGATCGACAAGGCGCTGATCGTGGATGCGGTCTTTGTCTGCAACCCGGTGATGCACCACCTTTTTCTCGGGATTGATCCCTTTGAGCTTGGGCAGGCCCCCTTTGCGCTGACCACCAATAACGCGTTGCGCCTGCGCGCCGATGATCTTGATCTGAACATCCACCCCTCCGCGCGGGTCTATCTGTTGCCATGTATCGCAGGACATGTCGGGGCCGATGCCGCCGCCGTGGCCCTGTCCGAGGCCCCGGATAAATCCGACGATCTGGTTTTGGTGGTCGACGTGGGCACCAACGCGGAAATCCTGCTGGGCAACAAGGAAAAGGTGCTCGCCTGTTCCTCGCCCACCGGGCCCGCGTTTGAGGGCGCGCAAATCAGTTCCGGACAGCGCGCCGCCCCCGGCGCCATTGAGCGTGTGGAAATAAACCCAATAACAAAAGACCCGAGGTTCAAGGTCATCGGCTCTGACCTGTGGTCAGATGATCCCGATTTCAGCAAAGAGGTCGGGCCCTCCGGCATCACCGGGATATGCGGTTCCGGCATTATTGAGATGGTCGCAGAAATGCGCATGAATGGCATCGTCGATGCACCCGGCCTGATCGGTTCCCCAGAACAGACCGGCACGGAACGTTGCTTTCTGGATGGGCGCACCTATTCATACCTCGTCTTTGATGGCAAAGCAGAAGGCGGCCCCCGTATTACCGTGACGAACCGCGACATTCGCGAAATTCAGATGGCAAAAGCGGCGCTCTATTCCGGCGCGCGTTTGCTGATGGATAAATTTGGCGTCGACAAGGTTGACCGCGTGGTTCTGGCGGGCGCTTTCGGGGCACATATATCGTCCAAACACGCGATGGTGTTGGGGATGATCCCGGATGCACCGCTCGACAAGGTGACATCCGCCGGAAATGCGGCAGGCACAGGGGCGCGCATCGCGCTGCTCAACACAGCCGCGCGCGCGGAAATCGAAGCGACGGTCGGGGCCATCCACAAGATCGAAACCGCGATTGAACCTCGTTTTCAGGAACATTTCGTGAATGCCTCCGCCATTCCAAATTCGGTTGAGCCCTTCCCCATTTTGAATTCCATAGTTTCCTTGCCGGACGCCACGTTTAACACGGGCGGCGGTGCCGAGGACGGTAGCGGTGGGGGGCGGCGCAGACGTCGGCGCGCCTGACGCGACCTGACGCGCAGGAAAACAGACCAATGAGGCAAACAGGTGCGGATTGCTTGACGGTATTGCACAGGTTCGCTAACAGCAGCGCAAGGCGGGTATGGTGAAAAGGTATCACGGCAGCTTCCCAAGCTTTAGTTACGAGTTCGATTCTCGTTACCCGCTCCATCTTTTCTCAACGCGTATTTATGTGCTGAAGATAACAGTTCACTGAAAACGGGCGTTTACTCGTGTGGTGTCATTTCGGAAAGAAATGAGCGCACAGCAGTCGCTTGATATCCAAGGCAACTGGCATGATGCGTAACCGTATTTATGTCAGCCTTTTGCCCGATACCCTTGGTGCTGACGCAACCCTTGGCAATCCCTGCGCGTCACGCTAAATGCGCGGCATGACACTCGCTTACCACACACCCTTGCCTGCGGACATGCAGGCTCAGTTGGGCATCACGCCGCCTGCCCCTTTGGCCATGGCCGATCAGGTGCGGTTTTCTGAACTGGATGTTCTGCAACATGTGAATAACGCCGTCTATATGCAGTGGTTTGAACGTGTTCGCGTCAAGTACACACAGATTTGGGGCCTCAGCCGCAGCTTTGGAGGCGTTGAGGGGCCGCGTATTGTGATCCGATCAGGCACTATTCACTACCGTCAGGAAATGTTGCTGGATGAAGATTATGTTGTGACCTGTGGCTGCACCGCTTTTCGCAACACGTCCTTTTCGATGTATCAGGAACTTTGGTCGGGCGGCACGATCCGCGCGACATTCCAATGTGTTCTCGTCTTATTGCACCCGGACGGAAGTGGGCGTTATGCAATTCCTGACGACCTGAAACAGCGATTTATCGAGGTTGATGGCGCACAAAAAGAGACGTAACGCGCGCGATTTACCCTCTGTTTGCTATTACATACCCCACCAACTGAGCGGTTGAGCTGTCTTTGCCATCTGCAGGTGCTTCCCCATCCACAATCGGTTGTAGCGACGTGGCAAGCTCTTTGCCCAATTCGACGCCCCATTGGTCGTAGGAGTTGATGCCAAGGATAACGCCCTCCACGAACACCCGGTGTTCATAGAGCGCAATAATCTGCCCCAACAAAAACGGATCAAGTTTGGGATACACCAAGGTAACCGAGGGCCTGTTGCCCGCAAAGACACGGTGACGCGCCTGACGCTCAAGTTCCGAGCCCGTAAAGCCCGCTTTGACCATCTTGTCGCGCGCTTCATTCAGCGACCGCCCCCGCATCAGAGCCTCTGACTGCGCGAGGCAATTTGCGACCAGCAGATTGTGGTGATGGGCCAGCTCGGCTTCATGTCCTTCGGCCGCCACCAGGAATTCGCACGGGATCACACGCGTCCCCTGATGGATCAGTTGGTAAAAGGCATGTTGCCCATTGGTCCCTGCGGCCCCCCAGACAATCGGCCCACTGTCCCCGATAACATCATCACCATCGATCTGGACACTTTTGCCATTCGATTCCATTTCGAGTTGCTGCAGGTAATCAGGCAGCTTTGACAGGCGCTGATCATAGGGAAGCACAGCACGGCTGCTGTAACCGCACACCTGCGCGTGCCACACACCCACAAGAGCAAGCAGCACCGGTAGATTCTCACGCCAGTCGGCGGCCTGAAAATGCCGGTCCATTGCCTGTCCACCCCGCAGAAAGGCATCAAACCCCTTGGGTCCAATCGCGATCATGAGCGACAGGCCAATCGGCCCCCAGACTGAGTACCGCCCACCGACCCAATCCTCGAAACCAAAAACCCGCTCGGGCGGGATGCCAAAAGCGGCTGTCAGTTCATCCGCTGTGGACAGTGCCGCAAACTGGACCTGTGGGTCGCCCCCATGTTCGGTCATCCAGGCACGCGCAGTGCGCGCATTCGTCATTGTTTCAATGGTCGTGAACGTCTTGGAAGCCACGATGACGAGCGTAGTCTTCGCATTCAACCCACGCAGCGTGTCTGCGATATGCGCCCCATCTACATTCGAGACGAAGTGGCACCGCGGCCCATCATGATAGGGCGACAATGCCGCAACGGCCATCGCAGGCCCCAGATCAGATCCGCCAATTCCGATATTGACCACATCAGTTACATCGCTGTCACGCACCAGCCGTGCGAAGGCCCGCATCCGGTCAAGCGCGGTCAGAACGCCCGGCATGACATCGGCACCGTCCACCTGCACCGGGCCACCGTCCAGATTGCGCAGTGCCGTGTGCAACACCGCGCGCCCTTCGGTGTCATTGATGGGCTGGCCCGCGAACATCGCCGCGCGCTTTTCCGCCATGCCAGACGTTTCGAGCAACTGCGACAGCAGTTTCAGCGTTTCATCGTCGATGTTCGTCTTGGCAAAATCAAAAAGCATATCGCCGGTTCTGGCGCTGAATTTCCGCGCGCGGGCCGGATCATCAAACAAAGACAGGATTGACCTGCCCGCTACCTGCGCCTGTTTTTCGCGCAACGCATCCCACGTCGAAGTCATGCGGCCCAATGGATTGTTCCCCCTTGAATGACACCAGCGATCGGCGCTTCCTCTGGCGGTCGACCCATTGCGTCCTCCAGTGCCGCGCGCTTGTCTTGTCCGAATATGATCAGGTGCTTGTCCATCGCCCCCTTCAAAGCCGCCGCGCTAAGCGTGATGCGTACATCAGGCTGGCTGCTGGCCTCAATCGGACACAGCGCGGGCGCGTCGGGGTGCAAGGCTTGCGACAGTCCTTTGGCACCCGGAAAAAGAGAGGCGGTGTGCATGTCATTGCCCATGCCCAGCACGACCATCGACAAAGGCATCTGTGCTCTCACGGTTTCAGACAATACCGGTGCGGCCTCATGCGCTGTTTCCCCTGCCCTGTAAAATGGCAAGAACTGCGCCTTGGCGGCGGGCCCCTGCATCAAGCGCGATTTAACCAATGCTGTGTTTGAGCGTTCGTGGTCTTCCGGCACCCACCGCTCATCCGTCAGCATGATCGTGACCCGGTCCCAGTCCAGATCTGCCGCACAGAGCACGTCAAAAATCGGCCCCGGTGTCGTGCCACCCGGCACCGCGAGACTGACCTTATCCTGTATCAAAAGTGCGTTTTTCAAACCACTTGCCAGCGCGTCCGCCACGCCGATGGCCGCAATGTCCCTGTCGATATACTCAATGATTTGCATGGTTCAGATCTTTCGCCATTCTCTGTTGTCCCGGCCCATCAATTGCGCGGATGCATCCGGCCCGTCGCTGAAACTGTCATAGGGTTTCGGCACATCGCCCCGGTCTGTCCAGCCTTGAATGATGGGATCGGTCCAACCCCATGCCGCCTCTACTTCATCACCGCGCATGAACAACGTTTGATTGCCCCTGATCACATCCATGATCAACCGCTCATAAGCATCCACTGATTCACCGCCATCCGGGCCAAGCGCTTCCGCAAAGGTCATATCCAACGGCACATCAATCAGACGCATACCGCCAGGGCCCGGTTCTTTGATTGTCACGCCAAGTGTGATGCCTTCATTGGGCTGAAGCTTGATCGACAGGACATTGCGGTGCCGCCCTGCGTCTTCGGCAAAGATGGAATGCGGGGTTTCCTTGAACACGATCGATATCTCACTGGAACGCTCGCGCATGCGCTTGCCAGTGCGCAGATAAAACGGCGTACCGGCCCAACGCCAGTTGGCGATATGCGTTTTCAGTGCCACAAAGCTCTCTGTCTTTGAGCGTGGGTTGCCCGCCGCCGTCCGGTAATCGGGATGATTTTCAATATCGTTTGCATCCGCTTCATATTGCCCCCGGACGATGTGGTGCGGCTCCACCGGTTCAAGGGCGCGGATCACCTTCAGCTTTTCGTCCCGTACCGCATCAGGATCAAACCGCGCGGGGGGCTCCATCGCGATCAGACACAAAAGCTGCATCAGGTGGTTTTGAACCATATCGCGCATGGCCCCTGCCCGGTCGTAGTATTCGCCGCGCCCGCCTACTCCTACGGTTTCAGCAACAGTCACCTGAATATGGTCGACAAACTGGCTGTTCCAGAGGGGCTCGAACAACATGTTGCCAAAACGCACAGCCATCAGGTTCTGCACGGTTTCCTTGCCCAGATAATGATCGATGCGGTAAATCTGCGTTTCGTCAAAATACCGCGCGAGCGTCGCATTCAGCGCTTTGGCCGTTTCGAGATCTCGCCCAAAGGGCTTTTCCACAACAATCCGTGCTTTTCGGTCGGCCAGCCCATGGCCTTGCAAACGCTCCGCCAGCGGGCCGAACAAGGAGGGCGCCACAGAAAAGTAATAGGCCTCGACCCGGTCCACTGACGTCACCTTTTGGGTCAGCTCTGCCCATCCGTCCTCGCCCATGGCGTCAATCTGAACGTAAGAGACGCCTTTCAAAAAGTCATCCAGCATCTCCGCATGGCTTTCTGCACCCGGACTGAATTCACGGACCGCATCAGCGACGAGCTGCGCATAGGAAGCATCAGACATATCCGATCTGGCGGCACCGATGATCCGCGCCGTTTTCGGCATTTGCCCGGCACAGAAGCGTCGAAACAAAGCGGGCAAGATCTTGCGTCGGGCAAGGTCGCCCGTGCCCCCGAATACGACCAGATCAAATGGATCAACCGGAATAACGCGTGAAACCATGATGGGCACCTCATGTAGCAGGCCGGATTCGGCTCGGGTGAGTGTTAGCGCAAACATGGGCCAATGGTAAAGCGTTCACAACACTGTGCGCATAAATCAGGTAGCACTTTCTTGCCTTCTATGCTGCTCTCGCGCAAATAGATTTGCAAAGACGCAGGGAGCGACTGGCAGATGAAAGACCGGCTTGAGGCAAACATTGGAAAGTTCCAAAACCCTGAAATCACTGCCAAAGGTGAGCCGCGCGCGCGTGTCAGGCTGACGCATCCCAAGACGCTTTGGTTCAACACAGGCACATTGTGCAACATTGAATGCGTGAACTGCTATATTGAAAGCAGCCCAACCAATGATGCGCTGGTCAATATCTCAGCGGATGAGGTGCGCAGTTATCTGGACCAGCTTGAAAAACGCGCATGGCCCGTGACTGAAATCGCCTTCACTGGCGGCGAACCCTTCATGAACCCTCAGATGATCGATCTGGCGCGGGCGGCTCTTGAGCGCGGATATGACGTGCTGGTTTTGACCAATGCCATGCGCCCGATGATGCGCAAGAACATGCAGGCCGGGTTGCTGGCCCTGAATGCGGCCTACCCCGGCAAAATGACGTTGCGCATTTCAGTCGATCACTACGATGCATCCCTGCATGATGACGAACGTGGCGTCGGCGCTTTTGGCAAAACGCTGGCCGGCATGAAATGGCTGCGCGACAATGGCTTTACCATGGCAGTCGCGGGCCGCTCTATCATGGCACAGAGCGAGGCGGAAAGCCGCGCAGGCTATGCTGCGTTCTTTGCGCAGCATGGGTTTGATATTGATGCGCATAACCCGGCCGTCACAGTACTGTTTCCGGAGATGGACGTATCCGTTGAGGTGCCGGAAATTACCACCGCATGCTGGGGTATTCTGGACAAGTCACCCGATGGCATGATGTGCGCATCGTCACGTATGGTGGTCAAACGGCGCGGTGCGGCGTCACCGGCCGTGCTCGCCTGCACACTCTTACCTTACGCGCCCGAGTTCGAGCTTGGCGAGACGCTGGAGCAAGCCGAGCAGGATGTCGCGTTGAATCACCCGCACTGTGCAAAATTCTGCGTGCTGGGGGGCGCGAGTTGCTCTGCCTGAAACGCGCGGAATGTCAGTGGATCGTCAATTCGCCCGTCACGTTACGCCACTCCCCCGGCGACACCATCTTGCGATGGGTAAAACGCACCGAGTGCAGGGGGCCTTCAATTTCCGACTGCCAAAACTCAACGAACTTAAATAGTTTCGGATGATCCGGGGCCAGGTCGTAATCCTGCCAGATGTAACTGTTCAACACATGCGTATAGTCCGGCATGTGGTAAAAAAACTCAGCCGTGGTCAACCCATACCCTTTAAGCATCAACTCTGTTTCTGATTGAACCATTTTTCCCTCTTTTTTGCGTACTGTCTCTTCAGCATGCCATGAAAAAATTACTTTTCAATAAAAACAACGTATTGGCACTTGAGCAAGGTGGCTGCCAAGCATCGCAAGACAATTGGATTGCACCTTATGTACGGGCTCTGTTATGGTGAACATACAAGATATAGACCCGGCGCAAAAAATGGGCAGACAACGTGAGCGATACACCACAACCCCCTGATAGTGATGATGAAATGCGCCCGGAGCGCCCTGTTTACGATGGACCCTCTGTCAGTATTGAACAAGAAATGCGCACGTCCTATCTGGATTACGCGATGTCGGTCATTGTCAGCCGCGCGATCCCGGATCTGCGCGATGGATTGAAACCGGTGCACCGGCGCATCCTGTTCGCGATGCACGAAACGGGCAACACGCACGACAAATCCTACCGAAAATCCGCGCGTCCGGTTGGCGATGTGATGGGTCAGTATCACCCGCATGGTGACAGCGCGATTTATGACGCGCTTGTGCGTATGGCGCAGGATTTTTCAATGTCCCTGCCGCTATTGGATGGTCAGGGTAACTTTGGCTCGATGGACGGCGATAACCCGGCGGCGATGCGTTACACCGAAGTGCGCATGGACAAGCCCGCTGCCTATCTGTTGGCCGATATAGATAAGGATACGGTCAATTATCAGGACAATTACGACGGCAAACAAAAAGAGCCGACTGTCCTGCCCGCCCGCTTTCCCAATATGCTGGTCAATGGTGCTGGCGGTATTGCGGTTGGCATGGCGACCAACATTCCGCCCCACAATCTGGGTGAAGTGATTGACGCCACGCTGGCGCTGATCGAGGAACCGGACCTGACGTCTGAACAATTGATCGACTATGTTCCCGGCCCGGATTTTCCGACGGGTGGCATCATGCTGGGCCGCACCGGTGCACGCAAAGCCTATCTTGAGGGCCGCGGGTCCGTCATAATACGCGCCAAGACGCGGGTCGAGGAAATCCGCAAGGACCGCTGGGCCATCGTCGTTGATGAAATCCCCTATCAGGTGAACAAGGCGACGATGATCGAAAAGATCGCCGAACAGGTGCGCGAGAAAAAGATCGAAGGCATTTCACACGTACAGGACGAATCCGATCGCAATGGCGTGCGTGTCGTCGTCGAGTTGAAGCGTGATGCGACGGCTGAGGTGGTGATGAACCAGCTATACCGGTTCACGCCGCTGCAAACCTATTTCGGCTGTAACATGCTGGCGCTGAATGGCGGCCGCCCTGAACAGCTGACGCTGCGCAAGTTCCTGACCTATTTCATCGATTTCCGCGAAGAAGTTGTGGCACGCCGCACGGCGTATCTGTTGCGCAAAGCGCGCGAACGCAGCCATGTGCTCTGTGGTCTTGCCGTTGCGGTTACAAACATTGACGAAGTTGTCGCGACGATCCGATCCTCTGCGGATGCAAGCGAGGCGCGTAGCAAGCTGATGACCCGCCGCTGGCCGGCGCAGGACATCCTGCCCTATATCGCGCTGATTGATGATCCGACCCATACGGCGAATGATGACGGCACGTATAATCTTTCAGAAGCACAAGCCCGCGCGATCCTTGATCTGCGCCTGCAGCGTCTGACCCAGATCGGCGTCAAGGAAGTCACCGACGAACTTGAAGAACTGGCGGGCAAGATCAAGGAATACCTTGATATTCTGGGATCGCGTGATCGCATTATGAGCATTATCTCGGATGAACTGCGCGAGGTGCGCGAGTTGTTTGCCGTGCCACGCCGCACCGAAATCGTCGACTGGTCCGGTGACATGGAAGACGAAGACCTGATCGCGCGCGAGGACATGGTCGTGACTGTCACCCAAGGTGGCTATATCAAACGCACGCCTTTGGCCGATTTCCGCAGCCAGCGGCGCGGCGGCAAGGGCCTGTCGGGCGGCAGCCTCAAGGAAGACGATGTCGTCACCACGCTGTTTGTGGCCAATACCCACACGCAATTGCTGTTTTTTACCACGGATGGCATGGCCTACAAGCTCAAGACATGGCGGCTGCCGCAGGGCGGGCGCACTTCCAAGGGCAAGGCGATTATCAACATTCTGCCGATCCCGCAGGGGGTCTCCATCGCGGCCATCCTGCCCATCGACCGTGACGAAAAAGACTGGTCCGAATTGCAGATCGTCTTTGCTACGTCTGCAGGCACCGTGCGGCGCAATGCGCTGTCCGATTTCACAAACGTGAAATCCAACGGCAAGATCGCGATGAAGTTCGAGGATGAACACGCCGAAACCACGCTGATCAACGCACGCATCGCATCTCCGGATGATGATGTGATGCTGGTCACCGCATCGGGTCGCGCGATCCGTTTTCCCTCCACAGATGTGCGGGTGTTCAATTCACGCTCTTCCGTCGGGGTGCGGGGAGTGCGGCTGACCGGCGACGACAAGGTCGTGTCCATGTCGGTCATTCGTCATTTCAACGCCACTTCGGACGAACGTGTCGCCTATCTCAAGATGCGCCGCGCCATGGCAGGTTTGGCGGATGATGCCGAGATCGAAGAAGAGGAAACCACCGGCGAAAGCGTCGAGATCGATTATGCCAAGATGTCGGCGGCGGAAAACCTGATCCTGACGATCACCGCGCAAGGGTCGGGCAAGTTGAGCTCCAGCCACGACTACCCGGTGCGCGGCCGCGGCGGCATGGGCGTTCAGGCAATGGACAAGGCGATGCGCGGTGGACCAATCGTGGCGTCCTTCCCGGTTGAGATGGATGACCAGATCATGCTCGCCACGTCCAAGGGCCAATCGATCCGCGTCCCCGTGGAGGGAATATCGTTCCGCTCACGCTCGGCGGGTGGGGTCAAAGTCTTCAACACCGGCAAGGGCGAAGAGGTCGTCAGCGTCGCGTGGATTGCAGATCAGGGCGAGGAAGAAACCGGCGACGACGAGTCTTAGAGTCAGTGGCATCAGGTTTCATTGTCGGGACATTAGACCTGCCACGGCAATCACAACTGGTACGAACAACAGGAGGCGACATTAGATGATAAAACCCGTAACACTATTGCTCTTTTCGGCCGCTCTCGCGGTTCAGGCCTGTGGGCCTGCCGCGACCCCTGAACAACAGCAACAACGCCAACACAACATTGCCTGCGCGACTGGCACGATTGCCGGGGCCATAATAGGTGGTGCCATCGGCAATGAATTCGGCGGAGGCTCAGGTCAGGACATTCTGCGCGCTGGTGGCGCCGGGGCTGGCGCAGTGGCCGGTCAATCCTTTGCGTGTTAATGGGAGATATCGAAATGAAACTGACTTATCTGATACTGCCTGTGTTTGTCGCCGCTGGATTTCCGGCGATTGCGGAACAAATACCCTTGAACCAAGGACACCTCGAAGCGCTTGACAAAAACGGGGATGGTGCTGTTTCGAAAGCGGAATATAACAGCTTTGCAGATTTCGCTTTCGAAAAAATGGACCGCAACAAGGACTCCGTTTTGTCACCGGATGAGGTCGACGATCACCTGATCGGTGATGCTTTCGACATGCTGGACAACGATGCAAACGGATCCGTTTCAGAAGATGAATTTCTGCTGCAAATGAACGAGGACTTTGCCACGTCAGACCAAGATGGCGACGGTGTTCTGAACTAGCATTGCAAGAACGGGCAGCAGCGAACGCGCGGCCCGACGCTCGCATTCAACGCAGTTACAACGCGTAAATCCGGCTGAATTTGTCCTTGAGATAGGCAAGCAAGGGGCCTTCTGTTGGGGCAGCGCCGGTTGCGCGCTCAATGAGGTCGCGCGGCTCGTAAAGCCCGCCATGACACTGCACATTGTCCTTTAGCCAACGGGTTGCTGTGCGCGTATCACCCTGCCCCAGTTGCGTATCCAGATCCGGAACTGCACGCCGCAGCGCCTCATGAAGGCACCCGGCATAGACATTACCGAGGCTGTAGGTCGGGAAATACCCAAACAGGCCCACCGACCAATGCACATCCTGCAACACACCGTTTGAGGGTTTATCGACCGCGAATCCGAAATCGGCCAGGAAGCGGTCGTTCCATGCAGCTTCCAGATCGCGCACGGTCAGATCACCCGCAATCAGCGCCCGCTCCAGATCGAAGCGCAACAAGACATGCAGGTTGTACTGAAGCTCATCAGATTCGGTACGGATGAACCCATTGTTCACCCGGTTGACGGTTGCGTAAAACGCATCCTCATCAGGGATACCAAAGTCGCCAAACGCGTCGCGCATTTCACCGAACAACCAAGCGGTAAAGGCCCGACTGCGGCCCAATTGGTTTTCATAGATGCGGCTTTGACTTTCGTGCACACCCATCGACACACCACTGCCCAAGGGCGTGAGCAGATAGGCATCGTCAATGTTTTGCTCGTAACAGGCGTGCCCGACCTCGTGGATTGTCGAATAGATGCAGTTAAAGGGATCATTTGCGCTGGTGCGTGTCGTGATCCGTACATCAAGGCCGGACCCGGAGCTGAACGGATGCACCGCCTTGTCGACACGCCCGCGCTGCATGTCATAGCCGAAGGCTTCTGCCAGTTTCAGCGTCAGCTTCATCTGTGCGTCCGGGTCAAACCGGCCTTGCACCTGTGCGGGCGAAGCGGCCTCAAGAGCGGCGGCGCGCAACGCCCTGAGTTCCGGGCGCAAAGCCCCAAACATCGCTTCGAGTTCTGCGCCTGTTGTCCCGGGTTCATAATCAGACAGGAGCGCGTCATAAACGTCGCCCCCTGCTGCGAGGGCCGCGCCCTCTTCCCGCCGCAAGGCAATCACCCTTTCCAGCGTGGGTGCAAAGGCTGCAAAATCGTCATTTGCACGCGCCTCAGCCCAAACGCCCTGTGCGGCGGATGTGACCCGCGCCAGTTCGCTCGCAAGCGCCGCTGGTACTTTGGAGGCGCGCTCGAAACCGCGGCGAATATGGCGCAACTGCGCCTTGGCAACATTGTCCGTGCTGTTTGTTTCAGCCGCTGCGATCCAGTCGGCCATGCGCGGATCGGTCCGCCGTGCATGCAGGACCGCCTCAAGCGCTGCAGACTCTTCCGCACGTTGCGCTGCGGCACCTCGCGGCATCATGGTCTCCTGATCCCATTCAAGCCGTCCGGCAATGGCGGCCAGCGCCTGCGTTTCGCGGCTAAAGGCCATCAGGTCGGTATAAGCATCGGCCATTTTCAGGTTCCCCTCACAGAGGTTGCAATGGGATATCCGCTCAGGAACCGGGCGCGCAGGATCAGCACCCAGACGATCACCGCCAGAGTCTGGTGGAAAATCGCGATATGGGCGGGTGCGCCGTACAATACCGTCACGATCCCAAGGGCAATCTGCAACGTCATTGCCGCCAAAACGGCATTAAAGGCAAAGCGGGTATGGGGATGTGTTGATTTACGCCCCCGCAGCCAGACCACGAAGGTGAACAGGATCAATACGTATCCCGTCACCCGGTGCATGAATTGCACCAACCCCGGGCTTTCAAAGAAGTTGCGCCACATCGGTTCGAGCACAAGCGCGGTCGACGGAAACCATTGGCCGCCCATCATGGGCCAGTCGGTATAGCTGCGACCGGCATCAATGCCTGCAACCAGTGCCCCGAGGAGAATTTGCAGAAACGTAAAATGCAAAAGCCCGGTCGACATGCCCCATTGTTTTGCCTCTTTCACCCGCCGCGCCTGCATCAGATCGGGCGCGCTGCGGCCCAGTTCCATGATGTACCACGCTATGAATCCGAGGATAATGAACGCCAGACCCAGATGGGTGGCGAGGCGATAACTGGCCACATCTGTGACGCCTTCCCCTTGCGTCACACCAGAGGCAACCATCCACCAGCCGATCGCCCCCTGCGCGCCGCCAAGCAGGCCGAGGAACAATAGCTTTCCGTACCAGCCGACAGGCACCTGCCGTCTGAGCGCAAAATACCCAAAGCCAAGGGCCCAGACGACGCCGATCACACGTCCAAGCTGGCGATGACCCCATTCCCACCAATAGATGATCTTGAAATCCGCCATCTGCATCCATTGGTTCTGGATGCGGAATTCATCAATGGCCTGATATTTCTCGAATTCCGATTGCCATTCCGCCTCAGACAGGGGGGGCAATGCACCGGTCAGCGGGCGCCATTCGGTAATACTCAGACCGCTGTCCGTCAGCCGGGTCAGCCCGCCAACCGCGATCATGACAAAGACCAGCGCAAAAAGAATCTGCAACCACACGCGAATGGCTTTTCTGGCTCCGGTGTGTCGCTTGTCGATAAGACCGGGTTGCACGGCGGGTTTTGCCGCCTCTGCCGTCCCGACCTCTTCAAACAACTTGCGTTTGCTGCTCATTGATTATCCTCAATCTGTCGCGCCGCGACCCTAGGGGGATGCGCATACAAGGTCCAGCGCGACTAGTCGCCGCGTGTCTTCCAGCGGACCATCTGCCGCATCATACCGTGCAGCATCTGAACATCCGCCCGTGTCATCGGCATCCGGCTCCAGAAGTTACGCAAGTTCATGCGCATGGACTGCGATTTATGCGCAGGAAAGAAAAAACCCATCTCTTCCAACCGGTCTTCGTAATGCGTTGCCAGATGCTCGACCTCGATATTTTCCGCCCACTCCGTCCCGGACATTTCTACGGCTTGCGGCGTCACATCGCCCGTCGCGCGCATCCACTCATAACCCACAAGTAAAACGCATTGCGCGAGGTTCAATGACGGAAAGTCGGGGTTCACGGGCACTGAGATGATCGCATTCGCACGGGCGATATCCTCGTTTTCCAACCCTGCCCGTTCTGGCCCGAACAACACGGCCACCCGTTCGCCTGCAGAAATCCGCTCTGCGGCCGCGCGCATGGCTTCTTCGGGGCTGAACACCGGTTTGGTCAGATCGCGCGGGCGTGCGGTGGTTGCAAAGACGAACGAACAATCCTCGATACTGGCGGGCAGATCAGGGCTGAGTGATGCGTTGTCCAAAAGCCGACCCGCACCGCTCGCCAAAGCGACGGCTGCCTGATTTGGCCAACCGTCCCGCGGGGCGACCACACGCATGCGGTCCAGTCCGAAATTCCACATTGCGCGCGCCGACGCACCGATGTTTTCACCCATCTGCGGACGCACGAGAACAAAGGCTGGTGTCGCTGGATTATTGCGTGTCTCACTCATCCTTGCGTCTTACTTTGCGCTGCGGCGCACTGCAACGGGCTGCAACAACTGCGGCGCAATTTTGACATGCCGGGGTCAAATGCGTTTTCATTCCCAATCGTCTGCGGTAGGGCTTTGCTCACGTCAGACCACAAGGACAGTGCTCATGGATTTGCCCGAAAAACCGCAGTTGTATCTCATTACGCCACCGGAGTTTGAGTTGAGCAGCTTTCCCGACGTGCTGGCACAGGTTCTTGATACCCATAAGGTGGCCTGCGTGCGGCTGGATCTGGCCACGCGGGACGAAGACACCCTGTCGCGCGCGGCAGATGCCTTGCGTGAAATCACCCATGCGCGCGATATCGCACTGGTCCTCAGCGATCATTCGGTTCTGGCGGATCGCCTTGGGCTGGACGGGGTGCACCTGAGTGATGCGGCCCGGTCCGTACGTGAAACACGAAAGCTTCTCGGTGACGAGGCGATCATCGGCAGCTTTTGCGGCACATCGAGACATGATGGAATGTCTGCCGGTGAAGCAGGTGCAGATTACGTCTGTTTCGGACCGGTCGCGGCCTCCGCCCTCGGCGATGGCAGCTATGTCGAACAAGAGGTGTTTGAATGGTGGTCCGAGGTCATCGAGGTCCCAGTGGTCGCAGAAGGCGGTCTGGACGCCGCAAGGATCGCGCAGCTGACACCCTTCACGGACTTTTTCGCCTTTGGCGAAGAAGTCTGGACGGCGGAGAACCCCGCGCAGCGCCTCGGTGAATTGCTCGAAGCGATGGGCTAGGTTTAGAGAAACACCCGCTCCACACACCAATAGGCCCCGATCACGGCGATGATCAGCGAGGCCGGAATGGACACAGCGCGGAACATCACCGCATAGGTCCCGACGGGCTGTTCCGCTTCGGAGAGATCGGATCGTCTGGCCAGACGCGTACAGCCAAACAGGATCAGAGCCGCCAGCGCGATCACGATCAACTGACCCAATTCCACGCCAACATTGAACCCGATCAGCGCTGGAATGAACTGGCTTTCGGGCAATCCGAACTCGCCCAGCACAGAGGCAAAGCCCAACCCGTGCAGCAGGCCAAACCCAAAGATAATAAAGGGGCGCCATTTGGTCAGGCCCCGCTGAAACAGGTTTTCGACAGCCACATAGACGATAGATGCCGCGATCAAAGGCTCCACAATGCTGCCGGGCACATTGACCCACCCCATCGCGCCAAGTGCCAGCGTCACCGTATGCGCCAACGTGAAGGCGCTGACCTGCCACAGTAACGGCCCCCACCTTGTGGACAGAAAGAACAGGCCCAATACAAACAGGATGTGATCCAGTCCTTTGGGCAGGATATGATCAAAGCCGACAGGGATATAGCTCATGAACGCGGTGGTGGGGCTTTGCGCATCCCCACCGGCCAGCGCGATCGGTTCGCTGGACTGGCCACCATCCAGATAGCCGGTGTAGGGGGCCTCAACCCCTTGCTGACGCAGCACCAGAGCGCCTGAACCTGCGGGCCAATTGACTGTCACCGACGCGGTTTCCGGCGGCAGTTGCGCGCTCACTTGCATCTGGGAAATCCGCGGCAATTCAAAATCGACGTCTTCGGGCATCGTGATGGTCCCGAGGGTCAAGGGCGACGCGCCATCGGCTGTCAAAAACGGCAACGCGTTCCAGCTGTCGATGATTTCCTGTGCGCGCGCGCTGATATCGTCGTTGGGCAAGGCCCTCAGCGCATCATAATCGGATGCAGCGCTGTCCTCATCCGTATCCTCAACCGCATCCAGATCGATCCCGGCCAGAAACGCCTCGATGTTGATGCGGAAATCAAACACAAGCTGGCCGTTTTCCGCCAGAGTCATATCGGCAATCGTCGGCACCACCTCATGCGCAGCGCTCTGCTTTACCTGCCCGCCCCAAAAGAGCGTTGACACCAGCAGAAAAAGGCACAGCTTTGATACTGCATTAACAAAGGATGTCACCATGGGCTTTCTGCGCCTTTCGATCATTCTGACGGCCTTTTGTGCCGGACCCGCCTTCTGTCACGAGTTTTGGATTGAACCGGAAAAATATCAAGTCGAAAGCGGTGCGCCGGTTCAGGCAAACCTGAAAAACGGGGAAAACTTCAAAGGCACCACGCAGGCGTGGTTCGACAAACGCTTCACTCGTTTCGATACGGTTGCTGGTGAATTGGTCCGCCCAGTCACGGGTCGTATGGGGGACATCCCCGCGTTGCAAACGTCGGATCAACCTGACGGGCTGCTGATCGTGCTGCACGAAACCACCGCATCCAGCCTGACGTATCGCGCGTGGGAGAAATTTTTGAAATTCGCAGCACATAAGGATTTTCGCGACGCTGTAGAAACGCACGAAAACATGGGCTGGCCGAAAGAGGGTTTTCGCGAAAGCTACACCCGGCACGTCAAATCCTTGATCGCCGTCGGGCACGGGCGTGGCGCGGATCGCACCTTTGGACTGGAAACGGAGTTCACTGCGCTGACCAATCCCTATGGCGCAGATTTCAACGGGCAGATGCAGGTGCTCCTGACCTATGACGGATCGCCAAGGCCCGATGCGCAGGTTGAGGTATTTGAACGTGACGCAAATGGAACTGTGGTGGTGTCCCTGTTTCGGACGGGCGCCACCGGTAATGCCACTATTGCTGTCAAACCCGGTCATGATTATCTTTTTGACGCCGTCGTTTTGCGCCCCAACCCGCTGGCGGGCAGTTCTGAAAACACGCCGGTCTGGGAAACCCTATGGGCTGCGTTGACCTTTTCTGTCCCCTCTGAATGAACCCGCGCGACAGGGGCTTGATCCTCTGTGGGTTCCCCGTCACAAGACCGCATGAATTCCAAACCTGATATCCTGTGCATCGGCTCCGTCTTGTGGGATGTGATTGGCCGCTCGGCAAGTGCCATGCGGCAGGGATCAGACGTCCCGGGCCGCATCACACGCCTGCCCGGTGGCGTGGCAATGAATATCGCGATGACATTGGCCCGCTTTGGACTGACACCCGCCTTATTGACGGCGGTCGGGCATGACCCCGAAGGAGATGAATTGCTGGCAGCATGTGCCGCACGCGGCATGGTTACCGGTTTGGTATATCGATCTGACGACCTGCCCACGGACCGTTATATGGCGGTCGAAGGGGCAAACGGTCTGATCGCGGCCATTGCCGATGCGCATTCCCTTGAAGCGGCCGGCGCGAAGATCCTTGCACCGCTCTCGGATGGGCGTTTGGCCAGCGAACACGCGCCCTATCAGGGTCGCGTGGCACTGGATGGCAATCTGACGCTCGCATTGCTCAGTGACATTGCGCAGAGCCCCTTGTTCGCATCCGCTGATCTGCGCGTCGCGCCCGCCTCGCCCGGCAAAGCCGAGCGATTATTCCCGTTCGTGAAACAGGGGCGTGGCACGCTTTACGTCAACCTTGAAGAGGCCGGTTTGCTCTGTAACCAGTCGTTCAAGACATCCCGCGCGGCTGCGGAAACCCTTTTGAACAGGGGGGCGGCACGGGTGTTGGTAACCGACGGCGGTGCAGATGCAACCGAAGGGCGACCGGATGGCCTGCTGACACAAACGCCGCCTCAAGTGCTTGTCGCCCGCGTTACCGGCGCGGGCGATACCTTCATGGCCGCCCATATCGCGTCCGAGGCCCAAGGGTTGGCGCCCGCCGCCGCCCTCGACCGCGCCCTCAAAGCCGCCGCAACCTATGTATCCGGAGAGACACCCTCATGACCAACATACCCCTGCTTCATTCGGCCGAAGTGGCCGCGGCAAAAACCGCCGGACGCCCGATCGTGGCGCTGGAAAGCACCATCATCACGCATGGTATGCCGTACCCGCAAAACCTTGAGGTGGCCCGACAGGTCGAAGATGATTTGCGCGGCGAAGGCGTGACGCCAGCGACCATCGCGGTGATGAATGGGACGCTTCACATCGGGCTGGAGCCGCATCAACTCGAAGCGCTCGCGCAAGCGAAATCGGTTGCCAAGCTCTCGCGCGCTGACATTGCCGCCTGCATGGCCACAGGCGGTACAGGTGCTACGACCGTTTCGGCGACAATGATCGCAGCCCACCTTGCGGGCATTTCGGTTTTTGCGACCGGCGGCATTGGCGGGGTCCATCGCGGCGCGGAATCAAGCTTTGACGTTTCCGCTGACCTGCTGGAGCTTGCGCAAACCCCCGTGACAGTCGTCGCCGCCGGGGCCAAGGCCATTCTGGATGTGGCCAAAACACTTGAGGTGCTTGAGACGCAGGGCGTGCCCGTCATTACCCTTGGTCAGGATAGCTTTCCCGCTTTCTGGAGTGCGGCATCCACGTTCAAATCACCCCTGCGCATGGATAACGCCGATGATATCGCGGCGGCCCACCAGATGCGCGTTGATCTCGGATTGCCCGGCGGTCAGCTGGTTGCAAACCCAATTCCCAGCCAAGACGAAATTCCCGCGGCAGAACTTGCGCCCATCATCGCGACGGCACAGGCCGATGCGGAACAGCATGGCATCAAGGGCAAGGCGGTCACCCCCTATCTGCTACAGCGCATCTATGAGTTGACAGAGGGTCGTTCCCTGACCGCAAACATCGCCTTGGTGCGCAACAACGCACGGCTTGCCGGTGCAATCGCTCAAGCCTTGAGCGCCAATGCCCGTATTGCGGGAAAGTAAGTCATTCCGCGAAAAGCCCCCATTGTTAACCGTCCCCAAACCACCTAACTATCGCGAGTGCCTTGCAAAGACGGACACTGAATGAACACGCCTTTCGACCCTGATATGCCACCGCCTCGCCGCGGGATTCTTGCCCGGATGCGCTCAAACTTCTTGACCGGGCTCGTTGTCATTGCACCGGTTGGGTTGACCATCTGGCTGATATGGTCGGTTGTCGGTTGGATTGACGGTTTCGTACTTCCGCTGGTGCCAAATAGCTATCAGCCCGACCGCGTGCTGCAAGACCTGTTGGGTCTTGACCCCTCCGTACAGATCGATGTGCGCGGGATCGGCGTTGTTATCTTTTTGCTGTTCACGATCATCGTGGGCTGGATGGCCAAAGGGCTGATCGGACGCTCGCTGATCTCATTTGCCGAAGGTCTGGTGGAGCGCACCCCCGTCGTCCGCTCCATTTACTCAGGCATCAAGCAGATTTCCGAAACCGTTTTTGCGCAATCCGAACGGTCCTTTGAGAAAGCATGCCTGATCGAATACCCGCGCCAAGGGATTTGGGCGATCGGGTTCATTTCGACCAATACCAAAGGTGAAATTGCCGCGCGTGGGAACGACGGGCAACCGATGTTGAGCATCTTTCTACCCACAACGCCCAACCCCACATCCGGCTTTTTGCTGTTCGTCCCGGAAACCGATGTCATAAAGCTTGATATGACGGTGGAAGAAGCTGCGAAACTGGTGATTTCAGCCGGTCTTGTGTATCCAAACGGCAAGGATGATCAAAACCCGTCCGGGCAGGCCTGACTACTGAAACATCTCGACCATGTCGACCGAACTGCGCTTGTTCAGATCGTCGCGGTGTGCTGTCAGAAAATCATCCGCAGCACGTTGTCCGGCTTCTTTGAGTTTGGCCAGTGTATAGGCGGTTGGGATTACCTTCGTGGCCACGGACAACTCGTTCATCAACGCGTCATCCGCAATCATATGCATCAGCACACGCTGCTTTTCATCGGACTCCAACCTGCCGCTATCCAGCAGCCGCTGCACGAAGTGGATCGCGCGCATCTCGCGCAAAAGTGATGAATTAAAGCTGATTTCATTGATCCGGTTCTGAATGGCCTGTGCCGTGCGGGGCGTGTCGACCCGGTCGAGCGGGTTGATGTTCACCACCACGATGTCGGCGGGCAAAGACGAATTGAACAGCGGGAACAACGCGGGGTTGCCTGTATAACCGCCGTCCCAGTAATCCTCCGTCGTGCCTGTGACAGGGTCGGTGACCGGTACGGCCTGAAACATCGTCGGCAGACAGGCGGATGCGAGGATGACGTCCGTGCTGATTTCACTGTCTTTGAAAACACGGATCTTGCCGCTGCGCACACGTGTTGCACAGACAAAGAGGCAGGGCCCATCGCTGTTTTCCGCGCGCACTTCGTCATAGTTGAATTTGGACACGATAGGCCGCAGCGGGTTGCTGTAAAAAGGGCCGTAGGCGTAGGGCGACACGACCCGCGACCACGCATCAGCAGCGAGGTAGGGCAATGAGTTTTCAAGGGCCTTGGAAACGGAGGACAGGGAAAATGGCGCCATCCATTCCGACATCTGCATTTCCGGTCGCGCGCCGACTTCTGACCAGAGCCAGTTCAACATATCGCGCGCGCCCTCGCGCCCGCCTTCGATCATGCCAGCCTTGAAGGCGGCGCCATTCAATGCCCCGGCACTTGTGCCGGAAATCGCGGCCACGTCCAGGTCTTCATCTGTCAGCAGCCGATCAAGCACACCCCAGGTAAAAGCACCATGCGCCCCCCCGCCCTGAAGCGCCAGATTGATCCGTTTTTTCGCCATTTTCCTATCGCCTTTTCTGGTCGACTTTATGGGTTCCTGCCATGGTCTGAATGTAAGCCCGCAGGAAACAACAATCCGTTACAGCGCCGTCCAGCCTCCATCGACGCTGATGGTAGTGCCGGTAATTTGCGCCGCAGCATCCGAGCACAGAAACGTCGCCGTGCCGCCCATCTGCTCAACCGTTGCAAACTCTTTGGACGGTTGCCGCGTGAGCATCACGTTCTCGATGACCTCTTCGCGTGTCATATCATATTCCTTCATCGTGTCGGGAATTTGCTTTTCGACAATGGGTGTCAGCACGTAACCGGGGCAGATCGCATTGGCGGTGATCGGTTCCTTCGCGGTTTCCAGTGCCGTCGTCTTGGTCAAGCCGACGATGCCATGTTTGGCGGCGATATAGGCCGATTTATAGGGTGATGCGGTCAACCCATGCGCCGAGGCGATGTTGATTACCCTGCCCCAGCCCGCAGCACGCATCATCGGCAATGCAATGGCCGTGGTGTGAAAAGCCGAGGACAGGTTGATCGCGATGATCGCATCCCATTTCTCGACCGGGAAATCGGGAATGCCCGCAACATGTTGGATGCCTGCATTGTTGATCAGAATATCGCAGGTGCCAGCCTTTGTAATCAGGGCGCGACACTCATCGGCTTTGGACATATCAGCCTGAATATACCGCGCAGTGACACCTGTTTCCTGCGCAATCTCCTTTGCAAGGTCGTGATCCTCGGCATTATCCGTGAAAGAATTGAGCACGATGTCTGCGCCAGCGCGCGCCAACTCACGCGCAATACCCAGCCCGATGCCCGAGTTTGACCCCGTTACGATGGCGGTTTTACCGGAAAGAGAAATCTCAAAACTCATAGCGATGTCCTTGCTTGTTCGAAATGCTGCGTTGCACACATCATGACGTGCTGCGGGTGCAAAGAAAATGGCAAAAGCGGAAATCAGCCCACCTGCTGCGCGCAGGTCCAAGATAGCCTTGAATGACGCGATATGGCCAAATAAAAAAAACGCCTGCACAAGGCAGGCGTTAAGTTATTGAGGCAGGTTTCATACAGGCAAGAAACCTATCGAGCAGTGATCTCTTTATAAGCAATCTACCGCAACAGTCCAAGCTAAAAGTTTGATAAGATGGAAATACCCCGGTAGGTTTCGGCGCAATAAAACAAGGGCAGCAGGGAATTGTCTCCAAAATGAATACGGTTTTTTTCTTCCGGTTGATGCGGAATTTCGCATTCTTTGCGGTGATTCTCGGTGCGCTTCAGGCCCGCGCAGAGCCTGCGCACGGGATATCTATGTACGGTGACCCTGCCCTTCCACCGGATTTTGTGTCCCTGCCCTACGCAAGGCCCGACGCACCCAAAGGGGGCAGCATCACGCTGGGCAATACAGGCGGTTTCAACAGCCTCAACCCTTACGTGCATAAAGGCACGTCCCCCTGGCAGCTCAGGTTTTTCACCCATGAGGCGCTGATGGGACGTTCGTGGGATGAACCTTTCGCGCTTTACGGCGTTCTGGCCGAATCGGTAGAGGTGCCAGACGATCGGACATGGGTTGAGTTTACCCTGCGTGAGGGTGCTCGATTCTCTGACGGGTCGCCGGTCACGGTTGAGGATGTGTTGTTTTCCTACGAGGTGTTGGGAACAGAAGGTCACCCCAGATATCACAGCCTGCATGCCCAAATCGACACCATCACACAGACAGGCCCCCGCAGCCTGCGCATCACGTTCACCGGGGACAGTCGCGAATTGGCGCTGCTGGCGGGCATGCGGCCCATCCTGAGCAAAGCGCAGTGGGAGGGGCGCGATTTTGCCAACGCACCCCTTGCGGATATCCCGATAGGGTCCGGGCCCTATGTGGTGTCCGATTACGAGGCGGGCCGCTTTGTGCAACTCACGCGCAACCCTGACTATTGGGGGGCTGACATCCCGTTTCGTCGGGGCACGCATAACATCGACCAGATCAAGCTGGATTTTTACGGGGATGCCTCGGTGATGTTCGAGGCCTTCAAGGCAGGCGAGATTTCCGCGCTGCGGGAGTTCAACGCGGACAAATGGGCAAGGCTGTATGATTTCCCAGCCGTTGCGCGCGGCGATATTGTCAAATCGGAAATCCCCCATGGCAAGCCATCAGGCATGACGGGTTTCGTGATGAATACGCGCACGCCTCCTTTTGATGACTGGCGTGTGCGCGAGGCGATGATCCTTGCGTTCAATTTCGAATTCATCAACGACACGCTGACCGGGTCGTCGCAGCCCCGGATCACGTCTTACTTTTCAAACTCGGAACTGGCGTTTGTGCCCGGTCCTGCCACGGGCAAAGTCGCCGACCTGCTGTCTCCTTTTGCGGATGACCTGCTGCCCGGCACGCTGGAAGGATACACCCTGCCCCAGAGCGATGGCTCCGAGCGCAACCGACGCGGCATCCGTCAAGCGATGGCTTTGCTGCAAGAGGCCGGCTGGAGCGCGCAGGACGGGGTCATGCAAAACGGCGCAGGTGATCCCCTCGCCTTCACGATCCTGCTGTCTCAGGGCAGTAGCGAAAACAAGGCGATCACTGACCTTTATGTCAGCGCTCTTCGACGGCTGGGAATTGATGTCGCTGTTGAGACGACGGACAGTGCGCAATATGTCCAACGCACAACTGCATTTGATTTTGACATGACCCCCTACCGCCGCGCCCTGTCCCTGTCGCCCGGAAATGAGCAGCGGTTTTACTGGGGCTCTGCGGCAGCGGATCAGGAAGGGTCGCGCAATCTGATGGGGGCAACTTCCCCCGTGATTGACGCCATGATCGACGCGATGCTGGTTGCGCGTTCGCAAGAAGACTTTGTTGCGGCAGTAAGGGCATTGGATCGGACCCTCACTGCTGGTCGGTACGTGATCCCCTTCTGGCAATATACTGTCGGGCGGATTGCCCATGACGCACGGCTGCGTTTTCCCGAACAGCTGCCAATATATGGGGATGGACCGAATTTCATGCCGCAGGTCTGGTGGTTTGAGGACAGCTGATCAGACCAGCGACGTGACCCAGAGTATATTGGCGTCTTCCGGACTTACTGAAACCACATTGTGACCCATCGTAGCGTCGTAATAGGCACTGTCCCCACGCCGCATTTCGATGGGTTCATAGAATTCGGTGTAAAGACGGATGACCCCGGTCAGCACATAAAGATACTCTTCGCCGTCATGGCGCACCCAGCCGTCAAATTCCGACATTTTGCGCGCTCTGACACGCGTGCGGTAGGGCAACATCTTCTTTTTGCTCAACGTATCCGCCAGCAACTCATGTTCATAGGTGACGGTGGCTTGTGCTGCACCCTCACCTGATTTGGTCACGGCCAGTCGCCCATTGGCCTGTTCTGCATGCGGCGGCGTAAAAAGCTGCGGGATCGAAATGTTCAACCCAGTTGCCAGTTTCTTGAGTGCGTCATAGGTCGGCGACATCTGCCCGTTTTCGATCTTGCTGAGGGTAGAGCGTGCCAGCCCCGCCTTGGTCGCGGCCTGCTCAAGCGTCCACGCGCGCGCTTTGCGCAACTCGCGCACGCGGACCCCCAAATCCAACGGGGCCACAGGTTCATCAGTGCCGTTTTCACGGGATAGGCTGATCAGTGTTTTTGGGTCACTCCGGGTCATATGTGATCTTG
The DNA here is from genome assembly GCF_000154785.2 of Roseobacter litoralis Och 149. Classification (NCBI taxonomy): domain Bacteria; kingdom Pseudomonadati; phylum Pseudomonadota; class Alphaproteobacteria; order Rhodobacterales; family Roseobacteraceae; genus Roseobacter; species Roseobacter litoralis. The sequence continues at coordinate 1,863,027 of NC_015730.1, read as the reverse complement.
TAAGCGCAAGCCCACGGGCTTGCAACGCCGCTACCTGCCCGCTAGCACCGCAGTATGAAATCGATCTATGATGCGGGTCCTTTCGCCCCGTGCCCCAGCCCCTTCAACCTGACGCGCCATGTACTGGCCGCTGGCCGTGCATGTCCGCAAAAAGATGCCTTGCTGATTGTGTCCCCCGATCACACCGAAACCTGGTCTTTTGGCGCATTGGAGACTGCAGTGCTCGGCACCGCCACGGGTTTCTTGCGCTATGGTCTTGTGCCGGGTGATGTGATCGTCATGCGCCTTGGCAATACAATCGACTTTCCCATCACCTATCTGGCCGCAATGGCCGCCGGGCTGGTCCCGGTGCCCACCTCGGCCGCTCTGACGCAGGGCGAGGCGGAATTTGTCATCAAAACCGTCGCGCCAAAGGCCGTGGTGGCGGCACCGGACATCCCCTGCCCGGAATACGCTGCGATAATTGACCTTGATAGGCTGCAGTCCTTTCGCAGCCTGCCAGCCGCGCCCTATCATCTGGGCGACCCGGACCGCCTTGGGTATATTATTTTCACCTCCGGCACATCGGGCAAGCCGCGCGCGGTTGCGCATGCGCATCGGGCCATCTGGGCGCGGCAGATGATGTTTGACGGATGGTATGGCTTGCAACCCGATGACCGTTTGCTGCATGCGGGGGCCTTTAACTGGACCTATACGCTGGGCACCGGGCTGATGGATCCCTGGACGCTTGGTGCCACCGCTGTGATACCGGTGCCCGGCACCAAACCGCGAAACTTACCCGCGCTTTTGGCAAAGCATGACGCCAGCATCTTTGCAGCAGCGCCCGGAGTATATCGACAACTCCTTGAGGATGCGGAACCTGTGCCCCTGCCTGCCTTGCGCCATGGGTTGAGTGCGGGCGAAAAGCTCCCCCCCGCTCTCGCCGCGCGCTGGGTGACAGCAACGGGGTGTCCTGTCTTTGAAGCATACGGCATGTCCGAATGCTCAACCTTCATTTCGCAAAGCTCGGCCGATCAAAACGCCGCAGGCACCTTGGGCAAACCCCAAAAGGGTCGACGTATTGCACTGCTGAAAAACGGTGAACCGGTTCCTTTGGGCGAAGAAGGCACCATCGCCGTCGCGCGCAGTGATCCGGGGCTGATGCTGGGGTATCTGAATGCGCCGAAAGAAACCGCCGAACGCATGTCCGGTGCGTGGTTTCTGACCGGCGATCAGGGCGTGATGGACGCGCAGGGGCACATCACCTACATGGGCCGCGATGATGATATGATGAATGCGGGCGGCTACCGGGTGTCCCCCATTGAGGTCGAACGCGTGCTGGCCGATTGCCCCGGCATCACGGCAGTGGCTGTCACAGAGGTCAAAGTCAAAACGGACACTACGGTGATCGCCGCCTTTTACACCGCCGCAAACGCACTGGACGAGGCGCAGCTGCGCGCTTATGTGTCGAGCACACTCGCGCGCTATAAACAGCCCCGGGTGTTTGAACACCTGCCGGACCTGCCCATGGGCGCAAATGGCAAAATCCTGCGCCGTGTTCTGCGCCAACGCTTTGAGAGGCACCATGACCGAAAAGACAAAGATTGATATCATATCAGATCCCATTTGCCCGTGGTGCTATATCGGCAAGGCGCACCTGGACCGCGCCCTCGCGGAAAACCCTGATCACCCCTTCGTGATTGAATGGCACCCCTTTCAACTGAACCCGGAAATGCCGCGCGATGGTATGGACCGCCGCGCCTATCTGGAAGGCAAGTTTGGCGGCAAGGAAGGTGCAGTGCGCGCCTACGCACCGGTCGTTGAAAATGCCAAAGCCGCAGGGTTGGAGATTGATTTCGAGGCTATGAAGCGCACACCCAACACGATAGATGCGCACCGTCTGATCCACTGGGCCGGGATTGAAGGGCGTCAGACCGCAGCCGTTTCGGCTCTGTTCAAGGCATATTTCAAAGAAGGCCGGGACATTGGCAACGCCGAGGTCCTAGGAGATATCGCCGATAGCATCGGGATGGATGCTGCCGTGATTGCCAAGCTTTTGAAATCCGATGCCGATATCGACGACATCAAAACGCGTGATGCGCACAGCCGCAGTATGGGTGTCACGTCTGTGCCGACCTTTGTTGTGGCGGGCAAACACGCCGTGCCCGGCGCGCAACCTGCGGAACTCTGGCACAAGGTCATCGCAGAGGTCTCTACGAACAGCTGAGGTTACTGTGCAAAAATGTTAAAATGTCACGTCAAGTCGAGATTGAAGAGGGTTCAACTCTAGGTTATGTCTGACGCTAAGTAGCGCCAATTTGTGAACGCGCGAAGTGAGACAGGGCCAGTAATTTGACGCAGACGACGCGCCACCTCCCGATTGCCCGGGCTGAGTTCATTGCCCTCATGGCGATGATGTTTGCGACAATCGCTTTTTCGATTGACGCCATGCTGCCTGCGATGCCCGATATTGCAACGCAACTGACACCGTTGGAGCCAACGCGCGCCACATTGATCATCACCTCCTTTGTTTTGGGCATGGGGATCGGGACGTTTTTTACCGGACCACTTTCGGATGCTTTTGGGCGGCGACGCATCATGTTTCTGGGCGCGGGTCTATACATTGCCTCTGCGGCTGTGGCTTGGGCCAGTCAGTCCCTGGAACTGATGTTGATTGCCCGGGTATTTCAGGGAATCGGAGCGTCCGGCCCGCGTGTGGTCTGTATTGCGATCGTGCGCGATCTGTTCTCAGGGCGCGAGATGGCGCGCATCCTGTCCATCGTCATGATCATCTTCACGATCGTTCCGGCCTTTGCGCCCGCCATGGGCGTCGTTATCATTCACTTTACCGGCTGGCGCAGTATTTTCCTCGCCTTTATGATCTTCTCTTTGATTTCAGCGGTTTGGCTTGGCCTTCGGCTGCCCGAAACCCTGCCAGAAACAAACAGGCGCCCGTTGAAAATCGCACTGATTGTGGATGCCGTGCGGCAGATGCTGCAACACCCGGTCGTGCGCATTTCGATCTTTGTGCAAACACTCTCCATGGCCATGCTGTTTTCGCTGCTCATGCTGATACAGCCGATTTACCAGTTTGTTTTTGACAAACTTGAAACCTTCCCCTTTTGGTTCGGTGCCATTGCATTGTCCTCGGCGCTTTCCAGCTTTCTGAACGCCATGCTGGTTGTGCGTTTTGGCATGCGCCGCCTGATCACCATCGGTCTGGCCATGCAGATTGGTCTGTCAACGCTCGTCCTGATGACCAGCGGGAGCGCCGCCGGCCAGGGCTTTGCCGTTTTTGCGATCTGGCAGGCTTTCGTGTTCTTTCAGGCCGGTTTGTCCATTGGCAACCTCAATGCCATCGCGATGGAACCGATGGGCCATATTGCGGGCATGGCCGCGAGTGTGATCGGCGCGATTTCGACCGTGCTGGCGGCAGTGATCGCCTCCCCAGTGGGTTTGTTGTTTGACGGCACGATTCGACCGTTGGTTGGCACCATTTTGGTGCTGGCGCTGCTGGCATTCCTGCTGATGATGTACATGGCGCGGGTTGAGGCACGCGCGCAAAGGGCCTAGCTGGCCTTCGCCTTTTTGCGCTTTTTCTCGGCGATGACCTTTTCGGCCAGATCCCGCGCGATGGCAAATGCCCCTTTGATCTTGTCGGCATCCGCTTTCCAGTCGCGCCGCACAACGATCTTGTTGTCTTTGACCTTGGCCATCCCGCGCTGATCCTCGATAAAGGACACTAGCCCTTGTGGTGAGGCAAATTTATCGTTGTGGAACTGGATCGTCGCCCCTTTCGGCCCGCCATCCAATTTGGCGATCCCGGCCCTTTTGCACATTGCCTTGATCCGCACCACCAGCATCAGCGTGTTGACCTCGCGCGGAAGCTTGCCGAACCGGTCGATCAATTCAGCGGCAAACCCTTCCAGTTCAACCTTGGTGGTGAGGCTGCTCAAACGACGATACAGCCCAAGCCGCACATCCAGATCTGGCACATAGTCCTCTGGGATCAGGACAGGCACGCCGAGGTTGATCTGCGGAGCCCATTGATCGTCCGCCTCTGACAGGCCTTCGAGTTCACCGGTCCGGATCTTGGCAATCGCTTCTTCAAGCATGGATTGGTAAAGTTCAAAGCCCACATCGCGCATCTGGCCCGATTGCTCTTCGCCAAGCAGATTGCCCGCGCCGCGAATATCCAGATCCTGACTGGCCAAAGTGAACCCCGCCCCCAGCGTATCAAGGCTGGAGAGCACACGCAGACGTTTTTCCGCCGTCGCAGTCAGTCGCGCGCGCGGTTTCGTTGTCAGATAGGCATAGGCGCGGGTTTTCGACCGCCCCACGCGCCCCCTGATCTGATAAAGCTGCGCAAGACCAAACATATCCGCTCTATGCACAACCATCGTATTGGCGGTTGGAATATCCAGACCGGATTCAACAATCGTGGTGGCCAACAGAATGTCGAATTTACCGTCGTAAAAGGCGTTCATCCGGTCATCAAGCTCACCCGCCGCCATCTGCCCATGCGCCACCACATAGGTCAGTTCGGGCAGTTGTTCGGTCAGGAAAGCCTCAATCTCCGGCAGGTCAGAGATGCGCGGAACGACGTAAAACGACTGCCCGCCGCGATAGTGCTCGCGCAGCAAGGCTTCGCGCAGGGTGACCGTGTCAAATTCACTGACATAGGTCCGGATCGCCAGCCGGTCCACGGGCGGTGTGCCAATGATGCTGAGGTCGCGCACCCCGGTCAGGCTAAGCTGCAGCGTGCGCGGGATCGGTGTTGCGGTCAGCGTCAGCACATGGATGTCGGTGCGCAGTTGTTTCAGGCGCTCTTTGTGGGTCACGCCGAAATGCTGTTCCTCGTCGATGACCAGCAGCCCGAGGTTTTGAAACCGAATGCCTTGAGCCAATAGCGCATGGGTGCCGATCACGATATCAACCGTGCCGCGGCTCATACCGTCGCGCGTCGCGTTCGCGTCCTTGGTCGAGACAAAGCGACTGAGCTGCCGGACGTTGATCGGAAAGCCGCGGAACCTCTCGGCAAAGCTCTTGTAGTGCTGGCGCGCCAGCAGGGTCGTCGGCGCGATCAGGGCAACCTGAACCCCGGACATGGCCGCCACAAAGGCGGCACGCATGGCGACTTCGGTCTTGCCAAAACCCACATCGCCGCAGATCAGCCGGTCCATCGGATTGCCCGACGTCATGTCATCAATCACATCCTCAATGGCGCGCAACTGATCATCGGTTTCCGTATAGGGAAAACGCGCGCTGAAGGCATCCCACATGCCCGGCGGTGGCTCTAACACGGGCGCTTTGCGCAATGCACGTTCCGCCGCAACGCGGATGAGCTTTTCGGCAATCTCGCGAATGCGCTCTTTGAGGCGGGCCTTTTTGGCCTGCCACGCCCCGCCGCCCAGACGGTCGAGCAATCCCTCTTCGTGGCCGTATTTCGACAACAGCTCAATGTTTTCGACAGGCAGATACAGCTTGGACGATTCCGCATATTCCAGCAGAATACACTCATGCGCGGCCCCTGCTGCCGTGATCACTTCCAGCCCCCTGTAGCGGCCAATGCCGTGATCCACGTGCACGATCAAATCGCCGGGGCTGAGCGATTGTGTCTCGGTCAGGAAATTCTCGGCGCGGCGTTTTTTGCGCGTGCTACGGATCAGCCGATCACCCAGAACATCCTGCTCTGAGATGACGGTGAGGCCGGGAGCTTCAAACCCGTGCTCCAGCGCCCAGACCGCCAGATACAGACCACGTTTGCCGATCCGTGCCGCGTTGGGTACCGGTATGGCTTCGGCCAGACCTTCATCTTCGATCAACCCGGTCAACCGTTCGCGCGCGCCTTCAGAATAGCTGGCAATCAGGACAGGGCCAGCCGCCATTTTTGCTTTAATATGATCGGCTAAAGCCCCGAACAGGCTCAGGCTTTCCTGTTGTCGTTCGGGTGCGAAGTTCCGCCCGATCCGCGCACCTGCGTCCGTGACATTCAAGCCTGTTGGCTGTGGCAAGGGCGCAAGTTGCAGCACGCGGCGCCCGGCAACTTCCGCGTCCCACGCAGCATTGTTCAGATAAAGCGCCTCTGGTGGACAAGGCTTGTACACACTGTCCATCTTGGAACGATTGGACATGGCAATGCGGCGCGTTTCATATTGATCCGCGATGCTGTCCCAGCGGGCCTCGCGCACGGCGGTGATCTGATCATCCAGCGACACAGAAGCCTCTGGCAAGTAATCAAACAGCGTTTCCAACCCGTCATGGAAAAACGGCAACCAGTGTTCGGCCCCTTGGTGCTTGCGCCCGGCGCTGATGGCTTCATACAGGGGGTCATCGGTGCCTGCCGCGCCAAATTCGATCCGGTAGTTCTGGCGAAACCGGGTGATGGCAGCCTCATCCAGAATGATCTCGGAGACCGGCGCAAGCTCAACAAGGTCCAGCTTTTCGGTGGTCCGCTGCGTGGCACTGTCAAAACGCCGCGCGCCATCAAGCGTGTCACCAAAAAGATCAAGCCGCACAGGCCCCATATCCCCGGGTGGAAAGATATCAATGATACCGCCCCGCACCGCATAATCACCGGGTTCCGTCACGGTCGGGCTTTGCACAAAGCCCATGCGCACCAGAAAATTGCGCAAGGCCTTTTCGTCAATCCGACTGCCGACTTTGGCGCTGAAAGCCGCATCCTTGAGCACGGCGCGCGCGGGGATTTTCTGACTGGCGGCGTTCAGCGTGGTCAGCAGAATAAACCGCTCCGGCATGCCGTGTATCAATGCCGCGAGCGTCGCCATCCGCTGTGCGGAGATATCAGCATTGGGTGAGATGCGATCATAAGGCAGACAGTCCCATCCGGGAAAAACCACCACAGGCATATCAGGGGCCATGAAACGTAGCGCAGCCTGCAACGCAGCAAGCCGTTTGTCATCGCGTGCGATATGCATCAGCGGCGCGCTGTGCTTTTCAACCTCGTCGAGAAGGACGCGGGCGTCATAGCCTTCCGGCACGCCTGATATGGTAATATGCGTTTGCGCAGTCATGGGCTGCTTCAATTGTGTCTTAGCGCCTGAGTGTCAACCGCCCAAAGGGCCAATCGACAGGTTTTGATACATTCCCCAAAGCGCTGTGACAAAGATCGACACGACACCGATCATCTGAACATAGAGCCGATGACGCGACAGCCGCTTGCGCAACAGCGCTCCGCTGGCCTCTTCGTCATGTATCAGCCGGGCCGTGGATAAAGAGAGCAAGCCCACGATCGACAAGGGAAAACCCAGCAGAAACAGCGCCTGCGCGATCTCAAGCCCATAGAGAAAGCCGCTCAATAACAGCGCAGTCAGAATAAAACATCCCAGTCCCAGCATCCACAACCCCGAAACCGTCGAGATAAACAGCAATCGGTTCGTGTTGATGCGCACAAGATCTTCCAGATCCTGTTCCGCCTGCCCCCCGTAGCGCCCGGCCCGCAAGACCATATCGTAGGGCACGCCAAGCACCCAATGGCTCGCGGTGGACCAAAGCACGGCCAAGGCGATCCAGAACCAGAGGTTCGAGAAGGAGCGCATGTCAATCAATTCAAAGATGCTGCTGTATAGGTCCACGAGACGTGCTTTTCTTTTTGTCTTTCGGCACTCTTAGCGGGGCAATGTGGCAATTCCTAGCCTTGGCTTGGGGAAAAATACGTGGCAATCAGGATGTGTAATATAAAATGGACATTCACGATGCGCCCGACACAAGCCCCCTTTCCCGCCACCCGTCTGCGCCGCCTGCGCCAAAGCCCGGCCGTCCGCGCCCTGACGCGGCAAAATACGCTCACGGTGGATGATTTTATCTGGCCTGTATTCGTGCGCTCCGGTGAAGGGGTGAAGGAACCAATCCCGTCGATGCCCGGCGTGTATCGTCGCTCCGTCGATCAGCTGGTGGAGGCCGCGCGCGAGGCGGCTGATCTGGGCATCCCCGCAATTTGCATCTTTCCCTACACGGGCCTCGAAGAGCGCACAGAGGATTGCGCGAGGGCGTGGGACCCGGATAATAACACCAACCGCGCCATCCGCGCCATCAAACAGGCGGTGCCGGATATTGCGGTAATGACGGACGTGGCGCTGGATACCTATAACATCAATGGGCATGATGGTTTTGTCGAAAACGGTGAAATCGTCAACGACCGCACCGTTGAAGCGCTGGTCAAGATGACGCTGGCGCAGGCTGACGCTGGCGCGGATATCATTGGCCCGTCGGATATGATGGATGGGCGGATCGGGGCCATGCGCGAAGGTCTTGAGGCCGCAGGGCATCAGCGGGTCATGATCCTGAGCTATGCGGCGAAATATGCCTCCGCCTTTTACGGACCCTTCCGCGATGCGGTGGGTGCTTCGGGTGCTTTGACGGGTGATAAAAAGACCTACCAGATGGACCCCGGCAATTCCGATGAAGCCCTGCGTCTGATTGAACGCGATCTGCGTGAGGGCGCGGATATGGTCATGGTTAAACCCGGGATGCCCTATCTGGATATCTGCCGCCGGGTCAAAGATGCCTTTGGCGCACCGACTTATGCCTATCAGGTGTCGGGCGAATACGCGATGATCCAAGGCGCGGCTGCGAACGGCTGGATTGACGGGGACAAGGTCATGATGGAAAGCCTGATGGCGTTCAAACGCGCGGGCTGTGATGGCATTCTGACCTATTTTGCCCCCGCAGCGGCCCGCATCCTGAACCCATAGCGAATTGCCGCTGAAAGCACGGCTTGCGCGTGACTTTGGTCTGCAATGCGCGTAATGTCGCGCATAAGCCGGGCAAACCGGCAGCAGAGCAAACAAATACAGGCAATATTATGGAAAACTCACAGATTTCACGTCGGGTGTTTACCCTCGGCGCAATGGCCGGTCTTGGCGTGACCGCTGCTTGCGGAAACGGCGTTGGCAGCAATAACGCAGCACTCCTTGACGCTCGCACCGAGGCGACTTTGGAGGAAATGTACCGTCTCTATCCGCACACGCGCGATCTGGCGGATAAGGCTAATGGCATGCTCGTGATGCCGCTGGTCACGGAAGCGGGTTTTGGCTTTGGTGGCGCGTATGGACAAGGGGCCCTCAGGATCGACGGCGTTTCTGTTGACTATTATTCGCTGTCAGAAATATCTGGCGGGTTTCAGATCGGTGCCCAGCAATATGCGCATGTTCTGTTTTTCATGACAGACGAAGCGCTGAACAGGTTTCGAAAATCATCCGGATGGGCGGTTGGCGGCGATATTGAATACGTCATCTCCGATATCGGTGAAGGGGCAAGTGCAAATTCCACGACCGCTTTAACGCCCGTACTTGCCGCTGTCTTTGGACGTGCGGGGCTGTTTGCAGGGGCGTCACTGGCGGGTAACAAATACAGCCGCATTATTCCCTGATACCCGAAAAAATTCAGGGCGCGCCACGACGCGCCCTGAATGTCGATTAACCCAAAGCCTGCAAGCGTTTGAACAGGCTCGATGTGTCCCAACGTCCGCCGCCCATTTTCTGAACGTCCTTATAGAACTGATCGACCAGCGCCGTGACCGGCAGACTGGCGCCTGTTTCATCTGCCGTATCCAGACATATGCCCAGATCCTTGCGCATCCAATCCGTGGCAAAGCCATGGTCAAAATGATCGTCCAGCATGGTTTCATAGCGGTTTGACATCTGCCAGCTGCCAGCCGCACCCTGACTGATGACCTCAACGACGGCCCGTCCATCCAGTCCCGCCTTATCCGCAAAATGCAGCGCTTCCGACAGGCCCTGAACCAATCCTGCAATCGCAATCTGATTGCACATCTTGGTCATCTGACCCGCACCGCTGTCGCCGATCCGACGACAGATTTTCGAATAAATCTCCATAATGGGAAGCACTCGATCATAGGCCCCCTGATCACCGCCGCACATGATGGACAGAACCGCGTTTTCCGCACCGGCCTGCCCGCCTGAAATGGGCGCATCCACAAAGCTGATCTGGGCCGCGTTGGCGACGTCGTAAAGCGCGCGCGTGACGGCAGCCGAGACTGTCGTGTGATCCACAAAGACCGCGCCGGCGGCCATGCTCGCAAATGCGCCATCCTCACCAAGACAGACCGCGCGCAAATCATCATCATTGCCCACACAGGCCATTACGAAATCCGCTCCCGCCGCTGCTTTGGCCGGTGTGGGTGCCATCACCCCCCCATGTGCCGCGACCCAGGCGTCGGCCTTTGCAGCAGTCCTGTTATAGACCGTCACATCGTGCCCTGCCTTTTGCAGATGCCCTGCCATCGGCGCGCCCATGACGCCCAGTCCAAGAAATGCCAGTTTGGCCATTTGAAGCCCCCTTTTGGGTGTTGCGTTACCTTGCCCTCCTACCTAACAGTCAGAGGTCTAGGGTCAATTCATTCGAACCATTTCGACACGAGGGCGTCATGGCACAGGTCTTTACATGGCTATTGCGGATCGCGGGCACGCTGGTTGCGCTTATCGTGCTGGCCATTGTGATGATGTATTACCTCGGCACGCGTTCCCTGCCCGATTATGATGATGTGCTGCAGGTGCCCTATCTTTCCGCCCCGGTCGAGATCGTGCGCGACAATGCCAACGTGCCACATATCTTTGGCAGCAATGACGAAGACGTGTTCTATGCCCTTGGGTACGCGCACGCGCAGGACCGCCTGTGGCAAATGACGCTGATGCGGCGCACCGCACAGGGGCGTCTGTCAGAAGTCTTTGGCAGAGAAACCGTTGATATCGATAATATCATGCGCCGTCTGGATATATATCCGCTGGCTGTGGCCTCCCTTGAGGTACAGGACGAAAAGACGATGCGCATTTTGCGCGCCTATGCGACGGGTGTGAATGCCCGGCTGGATCAGGTCAACAATGAGGCCTTGGGCCGGGGCGCGCCGGAAATGTTCCTGTTCAATGCCCCGATCGCGCCGTGGCGTCCGGCAGATTCCATGGCCATCATCAAGCTGATGGGCGTGCGCCTTGCGCGACAGTTGGATACCGAAGTTTTGCGGGCGCGGATGATCAAGGCCCTGCCCGACCCCGAACGCATCATCGACATTCTGCCGGACGCGCCCGGCACAGGGACCGCTGCCTTGCCGGAATATGCACATCTGCTTGGCGCGCCTGTGCAATACGCTGACAGTTCCGACATTCACACACATCCCTTGTCGCCTTTCGCCCCGGCTGAAATGGCGGGCGCGTCAAATGTCTGGGCGGCGGCCCCCTCGCGGTCTGCCTCCGGTGGTACGCTGTTGGCCAATGATCCGCATCTTGGCTTTTCGGCCCCCGGTATCTGGTATCTTGCGCGGCTTGAACTGCAATCAGGCGGCGTGATTGGCGGGACCATTCCGGGCATGCCGATTGTTCTGACCGGGCGCAGCGACAAATTGGGCTGGGGGCTGACTTCCGCGGGTATGGACGATCAGGATCTCTACCTCGAAGAGCTTCACCCGGTGAATAAAGACGAATACCGCACGCCCTCGGGCTTTGAAAAGCTGAAAACCCGCAAGTCGATCATCAACATCAAAGACGAAACTCCGATCACCATCACCATGCACTGGACCGACAATGGCCCGGTCTTGCCCGGCACGCTGTATAATCTGGCCAATGTGATGCAGCCCGGTCATGCGGTTTCGCTGGGCTGGACGCTACTGAGCCCGAATGACACTTCCATGATGGCCGCCCTGCGCCTGATGGAGGCACAATCGGTGCAAGAGGGCTTTTCCGTGATGGAAGACTACGTCGCCCCTGCGCAGAACCTGATGTTGGTGGACAGTGAGACCATCGGAATGAAGATGATCGGAGCCATGCCGCGCAGGGACGCTCGACACGAGACGCAAGGCCGCCTGCCCAGCTATGGCTGGAAAGAGGAAAACCGCTGGCAGGGGGTCTTTCCCTATGCCTCCAACCCCGAATTCATTGCCCCTGCGGGCGGCATTCTGGGCAACACCAACAACAAGGTGGTTGAGCGCCCTTTTCCCAACCACGTCTCTTTTGACTGGGGCGACACGCAACGTGTGAAGCGCTGGGAAAAGCTGATGCAGGCGCGTGAAGTGCATACCAGAGACAGCTTCATCGAGGCGCAACTTGACGCGGTCAGCACCTCAGCGCGCACATTGCTCGCCCTGATCGGCACGGAGCTTTGGTTTACCGGCGAAGCAGCAGAAGACGGCACGCCGCTCAGGCGCCGTCAACGCGCGCTGTCCCTGCTCGCGGAATGGTCCGGCGAAATGAACGAACATATGCCGGAACCGCTGATTTATTCCGCATGGGTCCGCAGTCTGCAGTTGCGCATGGTTCAGGACGAATTGGGGCCCCTTGCGGCCGAATTGACCCATGTTGAACCTTTGTTCATTGAACGGGCGTTCCGTGATGTGGACGGCGCATCTGTCTGGTGCGACGTCATCCAATCCCAACCCATTGAGACCTGTGCAGATATGGCGCGGCTGGCGCTTGATGACGCGCTGATCTGGATCGAAGAGAACTGGGGCTCAGCCCTTGAATCCCTGCGTTGGGGTGATGCGCATCAGGCCACGCATGACCACCCTGTTCTGGGCGACGTGCCCTTGTTGCGCTACTTTGTGAACATCCGCCAGTCGACCAACGGAGGCGACAGTACGCTGCAGCGGGGTTTGACCCGCGGGCGGGGCGAAAACCCCTTCGCCAACGTACATGGTGCGGGCTATCGCGGTGTCTATGACTTCGCCGACCCGGACAGTTCGGTGTTTGTCACATCAACCGGGCAATCGGGGCATTTTTTATCCCGTCACTACGATGATCTGGCACAGCTTTGGCGGCGTGGCGAATATATCCCGATGTCGCTGGACGAAGATCTGGCACGGGCGGGCGCTGTTGGGGTCACGACGCTGCGGCCAGCCCCGTAAATGGCCCGCGTCATTCTGTTTAACAAACCCTACGGGGTTCTGTCACAATTTACCGACAAGGGCAGCGAAGGATCACCGCGCCCGACGTTGTCCGCCTATATAGATCAACCCGGGTTTTATCCCGCCGGGCGGTTGGATCGCGACAGTGAAGGGTTAATGGTGCTGACCGATGACGGCAAGCTTCAGGCGCGCATCAGCAACCCAAAACACAAGATGGCAAAGACCTATCTGGTTCAGGTTGAAGGCACGCCGGAACCACAGCAGCTTGAGGTGTTGCGCGCGGGCGTCCGTCTCAAGGATGGCATGACAAAACCAGCGAAAGCCACCCTTGCTTGTCCACCAGAAAACCTTTGGGAGCGCACGCCCCCCGTGCGCTATCGCAAAACCGTCCCCGACAGCTGGCTGCAGATTTCAATATCCGAAGGACGTAACCGGCAGGTCCGGCGGATGACCGCACATGTGGGGTTGCCTTGCCTGCGTCTGATCCGGATGCGGGTCGGCGATTGGGCGCTCAATGATCTGGTGCCGGGCGCGTGGCGTTTTGCAGCGGACAGCGGACAATAATCACAACCGTTCGTATTTCGCTTCCTGATCCACAGTCCAGCGGACCGAGATTTCAAACCCGTCATCTGTCTGGCGCTCACCACTCACCAGTTCCTGTTCAAACAGCCATGCACGTTTTTTGCCATCCGCAAAGGCCAGCGACAGTGTTGCCTCGCGCTTCTGGCCCTGCAAGGTCTGGGTAATGGCTTCCAGCAGACCGTCGAGACCTTCGCCGCTGAGCGCAGAGATGGCAAATACGGCGGGGTCTCTGTCAGCGCGGGCACGCATCGCATCCGCGTCTTCTTCTGAGAGCAAATCCAGTTTGTTCCATATTTCAAAGGCGGGGCGGTCGTCTTCGACCCCCAATGTGGTCATGATGTCCTGCACATCCTTGGCCTGCGCATCCGTCTCAGGGTGTGAGATATCTCTGACGTGACAGATAACATCAGCGGCCAGAACCTCTTCGAGAGTAGCCCGGAACGCGGCGACCAGTTCCGTTGGCAGTTCTGAAATAAAGCCCACCGTGTCGGAGAGAATAACCTCAGGTCCATCCGGCAAGCGCAGCCGGCGCATGGTCGGATCCAGCGTCGCAAAGAGCATGTCCTTGGCCATGACATCAGCACCGGTCAAATGGTTGAACAGGGTCGATTTACCGGCATTGGTATAGCCCACCAGCGCAATAATCGGATAGGGAATTTTGGCGCGCGCCGCCCGGTGCAGCGCACGGGTTTTGACGACTTTTTCCAACTGGCGGCGCAGGCGCGTCAACTGATCGTCGATCGCGCGGCGGTCCGCCTCGATCTGGGTTTCACCGGGACCACCCACAAACCCCAAACCGCCACGTTGCCGTTCAAGGTGGGTCCATGCGCGCACCAAACGGGTCCGCTGATAGCTCAGCGCCGCCATCTCGACCTGCAGAACACCTTCGCGGGTCGCAGCGCGGTCACTGAAAATTTCGAGGATCAGACCGGTGCGGTCGAGCAGTTTGACGCCCCATGCCTTTTCCAGATTGCGCTGCTGCACAGGGCTCACTGCGCCATCGACTAGCACAAGTTCAACCTCTTCATCGTGAAGGGTCGTCTTTATCTGATCAATCTTGCCAGAACCGAACAACATGCCCGCACGAACAGTTTTCAGCGGCACGATTTCCGAACCCACCACCTCCAGCTCAGGCAAGGCGCGCGCAAGCGACACCGCCTCAGCCAGGGCGTGATCAGCCAGCTGACGGTCAGGATCAGACTTTATTTCAGGATGCAAAACCCATGCGCGGGTCACACGCGTCTGAGTGGTTTCATCAATTTGAAAGGGTGGCTTGCTCAAGAAGCGTCTTCGCCCTCATACAGACTGATGGGTTGGCTTGGCATGATGGTCGAAATCGCATGCTTATACACCAGCTGTGATTGACCATCCCGGCGCAGCAACACGCAAAAATTGTCAAACCACGTGATCACGCCCTGCAGTTTTACACCGTTGATTAGAAAGATGGTCACAGGAACTTTTGTCTTGCGCACATGGTTCAGGAACGCATCCTGAAGGTTCTGTCTGTCCGACGCCATTGTCTTCCTCGCCTTTATTCTTGCCAGAGCCCGCAGATCGAACTCGTCCCTCAACGTGATTATGAAGCCCCGTTCGCAGAGTTTCCAGCCCTAAAAACAGTCCGTTACGGACCTAACGGTTCAATGAGTCAACTGCGCCACAAATCCGGCGTCAAAAGCGCGATAATCGCAAGGGTTTCCAAACGCCCCAAAACCATCGCCGCACAAAAGACGGATTTTGCATATGGCCCCAGTTCGGCCAGTGAAATCGGTGTTTCCGTGGCAAGGCTCAACAAAGGGCCGGTGGTGGACAGGCCCGCGATGCTGAGCACAAGCGCGTCCTCAAAAGCGACGCCGAAAAGGGCAAACAACAGTGTTAATGCGGCCATTGTCATGGCAAAAAGCATGAAGAAAATCCACGCAATGAAGGCCCCATTGCTTTGCAGACGGCGGCTCTCCTTGCCTGCGCGGCTCACCGAGGATGGATGCACCAGCCGCTCAAGTTCGCGTTTGCCGTTGAGATAAAGCGCAAAGACGCGCAACAGCTTCACACCACCTGCAGTCGTTGCGACACCGCCCCCCACGAGGGACAGCCCCATCAGGATCAAACCGGGTGTCCCAAGGCCGGACCATGCCTGCGCCTGAGCCCAGTCCGCACTGGCAAACCCGGTGGTGGTCAAAAAAGACATCACCGTGAAAATGGACCCCCAAAGGGCGCGTATTGCCAGACCAAGATCATCTTCGGCGGCCACATCAAAGGCCCCAATCCAGTGGCGCAGAAACAGCACCAATGGCACGCCGAGCACGATCATGATCCCGAGGCGAAACTCCGGATCGGTCTGAATGCCCCCCTGCGTGGCCGTCACCGTATCCGAGGAAAACGTCAGCCGCGACAGCGCAAACAGCATGAATAGAAGCATCAGAATTTCGCCCGTCAGCCCCGAGCCACTGGCCTCAAGCCCGCCGATCGCAGAAATCCCCGACGTCGACATGATCGACATCGCATGCGTCAGGGCGACCAGCGACGGGTCACCACTGATCAGCAACAGCACCCAAAGCAGCAGCGTAAGGCTGATGTAAATCGGTACCAGAGCAACCACGATCCGCATGAGCTTTTCGCGCGGGTTTGTTCTGTCAAGCTCGCCAAAGCGGCTTTCGCGCTGTCCCGGTTCAGCTTGGGCCGTGACCTCAAACCCGCCCAGATTGAGCGGTGCAAGAATGGCCGAGGCCGCAACCCACATCAAGACACCGCCCATCCAGGCGACCTGCGCGCGCCACAAATGAAGCGTGTTGTTCAACCGGGATGGATCATCAAAAACCGTTGCGCCGGTGGTCGTGATCGCACTGACCATTTCGACATATGCGTTGAGAAAACTCGTGGTCTGCAGGCTTTCATAGAGCGGCAGCGCCAGAAAGGCGGGCAGAAACACAAAGGTCGCGAAAATCGACATCAGGTTGCCGAGAACTCCATGTCTGGGGGTGCGACCTGTCTGTGCAATCACGATCATCGCAAAAATCACAACGCCAAACAGGCCCGTGTAGAAAAACGCGCGCGAGGTTTCCAAAGAACGCGTGGCCCCACTGTGCAGCGCCGGGATGATCATCGAGAACGCGGCCAGACCGAAAATCAGGACGAACAGCTGTTGGTCCAGCAAGTAAGCCGACAGGGGTTTGCGAGGCGTTTTGTGGGCGGCGCGGGGCATCTGGTCAGAAAAAATCGATCGAGACTTGCATCAACCGCTCAACTTCGGGCACGTCTTCGGCGAGGGCAAAGATGGCAATGATGTCGCCTTCGTCAATGCGCGTGCTGCCCATGGGGCGGATGATCTTGTCACCCTTGCGCACCGCGCCGACCAGCACACCTTCGGGAAATTCAATGTCTGCAATCCGGCTGCCCGCCAGCGGGGAGGTCGACAGGACTTCGGCCTCGATCACTTCGGCCTCTGCATCCCCGACGGAATAGACCGCGCGCACCCTGCCGTGCCGGATATGGCGCAGAATGGAACTAACCGTCGTGGCGCGGGGGTTGATGTAGGCGTCAATGCCCAACGGCCCCATGAGCGGCACGAGGGTCGGATCATTGATCAGCGCGATCACATAGGGGCAGCCCTCGGATTTGGCACGCACGCAGGCCAGCATGTTGGTCTTGTCGTCATCGGTGATCGCCAGCATCGCATCCGCGCGCGCGATGCCAGCCTCGGCCAACAGCCCCGAATCCAGACCATCGCCATTTAGCACGATGGTACGCTCCAACGCCTCGGCTGCGCGTTCGGCGCAGTGGCGGCTTTTTTCGATGACCTTGGTGCGCACGCGTTTGACGCGCTGCTCAAGGGCCTGGGCCACCGCAAGACCGACATTTCCGCCGCCCACAAGTACCACCCGTTCCTGCTTTGACTGTTTCTTGCCAAAGATTTCCATTGTTCGGGCAATATCCGCGACGTGGCAAAAGACGTAGCAGTCATCCCCGACAAACAGCTGGTCCTTGGCCTCGGGCGCAAACAGGCTGCCTTCGCGCCGCACGCCCACCACGGTTGCACGCAGCGTCGAAAACAGGTCGGTGAGTTGCCGCAGCGGCGTGTTCACCACCGGGCATTCCTCTTCAATGGTGATGCCCAGCAGATGCGCCTTACCATCCATGAACACTTCGGTGTCAAAGGCCGCAGGCGCAGACAGACGTTGCAGCGCGGCGGAGGCGACTTCTCTTTCGGGACTGATCACCACGTCGATGGGCATGTGATCACGTCGGTAAAGGTCGGAGTAGATCGCCTCCAGATAGGACTGGCTGCGCAGACGCGCGATCTTTCGATTCACGCCGAAAACCGAATGGGCAATCTGGCAGGTCACCATGTTGACTTCATCCGAATGGGTCGCGGCGATGATCATTTCCGCGTCTTCCGCCCCGGCACGGGCCAAAACGTCGGGATAGCTCGCAAAGCCTGCGATCCCCTGCACATCCAGCGAATCCGTTGCGCGCCGCACGAGGTCAGGATTGCTGTCCACAACGGTGACGTCATTGCGTTCGCCTGAAAGATGCCGCGCGATCTGCCAGCCTACCTGACCGGCACCGCAGATGATGACCTTCATGTTTCGTGTCCTTCAGGGCATGCTTAAGGCTTTCTGAATGGCAGATGGCCCGCACACGGTCAATTCAATTGTCTTGGGCAGCCAAAGCGGGCATTTTATCCCCATGGTTTGGTTCAGAATACTGCTGCTCGGTGTCAGCCTGCTTGCGGCCTGCGCACCGATGGAGCTCTATTATCAAAACGGTGGCAGTGTTGCGCGTATGCAGGACAATCTGCTGTCCTGTGAGGTCGCCGCCCTGAGGGATGCGCCGGTGGCCTCAGAGATCAGACGCCGCCCGCCGGTGTTTGTGCCCTCACGCCGATATTGCACGGGCGGAAATTGCTATCATCGCGGCGGGTATTTCGTGGACGGGCAAATCTATACGGTCGATGTGAATGCACGTCTGCGCGGCGATCTGGAAGCGCGATGCATGCGCAACAAGGGCTATTCCCCCGTTGAGATCCCCGATTGCCCTGCCCGGCTGGCGCGGGAGATCAGCCCCGCACAGACCGACGTGATGCCGCCCCTGACGCAATCAAGCTGTGTCATCCGGGACGGCAGTGGCATGTGGCAGATTATTGAACCTGCACCCTGATTTGTGTCGCTTTTGATCTAGCCGCTGTCCGGCGCGCTTTCTAAACCAAAGATATGAACGCAATGATTCCCGAAACGGGCCCCGACCTTACCCCCATCAAAGCCGTCTCGCAGGCCTATGCCGCTGCATTGGAGCGGGCGACGCCTGACACAGTGGCCGATATTTTGGCCACCTATCAATCGGACAGCTGCCAGTGGTTCGGCATGCACCCGTTTCACGAACAAACGGGTCCGCGTGATATCGCCAAGACATTCTGGGCACCGTTCCTGACGTCCTTTTCGCGCATGCAGCGTCGCGAAGACATCTTTTTTGCCGGGCTGAACGAAATAGACGGATTTTCAAGCACCTGGACCACATCCATGGGCCATTTTCTGGGGCTATTTGATGCGCCGTTTCTAGGCATTCCGGCCACGGGCAAAATTGCCATGCTGCGCTATGCTGAGTTCAACCGGGTTGAAAACGGCAAGATCACACAGTCCGCGCTTTTTGTGGACCTTCTGCATCTGATGGCGCAGGCGGGGATCCATCCGCTGAATGCACCGCAAACAGGCGCGCAGTTGGTGCAGCCCGGACCCCGCACGCATGACGGCCTTTTGATGACACCACAGCCCCATGCTGCGTCACAAGAAACCCTGTCACGTATCAACAATATGATCGGTTCAATTGATCACGCCAATGCCGCGGCAAAGCCCCCCACGCCTCAGGAAGAGCTGCGCGTGGATTGGCAGGATGACATGATCTGGTGGGGGCCAACCGGGATCGGGGCGACCTACACGATTGACCGCTACATTGATCAGCATCAGGGCCCTTTTCGCCGCGCGATGGAAGGGCGTGTGCTCAATGGCCATCTGTGCCGCATGGCCGAGGGGACATATGGCGGCTTTTTTGGCTGGCCAAACCTCACGCTGACCAACCGAAACGGCTTCATGGGCGTGCCCGGCAACGACATCCGCGCCGATATGCGCGTGGTCGATATCTACCGGCGCGACGGCAACAAGCTGGTTGAGAACTGGGTGTTCATCGACATGCTTCATTTTCTCAAGATGCAGGGCGTGGATGTTCTGGCGCAGATCACCGCCCAGAGCGTCTGACGAAATACCTGAAAAATCAACTATTACGTAACGCGTTGAAATCTTTGATGTCAGGCAGTGTTACGTTTGTCAGGTTTTCCGCATGACTCTTTAGCCCACCGCCTCTGCTTCTTCATCGATATGGGCAACACGCGTACCGGACTTGGCCGATGTCACAACCCCAAGCGATTTGAGTTTACGGTGCAATGCGCTGCGTTCCATCCCGACGAAGTTCGCTGTCTTCGAGATATTGCCGCCAAAGCGGTTGATCTGCGTCAGAAGGTATTCACGCTCGAATGCTTCGCGGGCTTCGCGCAGGGCAAGTGTGGCGAGGGCACCGGACAAGACGATGCCGCTGTCACTGTCGCTGCTTTCCTCGATGCCCGGCAACTCCCGCGCTTCGATTGGCCCGTTGCTATCGCCAAGGATCAGCACCCGTTCGATCAGGTTTTTCAACTGACGCACGTTGCCCGGCCAATGCATCGTTTGCATCAGCGCGATGGCATCCTCGCTCAGTTGACGCAGGGCCAGACCTTGCGATGCGTTCATTTCCGCGATGAAGGTTTCTGCCAGCTCTGGTATATCTTCGCGACGTTCCTCTAGCGATGGGACCGCGATTGGGACGACATTCAGACGGTGGTAGAGTTCCTGACGGAACGTGCCTGCTGCAATCGCCTCTTCGAGGTTGCGGCTGGTGGATGAAATCACACGCAGATCAACGCGCACCGTGTCATTGCCGCCCACCCGCTGAAATTGCTGATCTACCAGAACACGCAGTATTTTCGACTGTGTCCCTTCGGGCATATCCGCCACTTCATCAAAATAGATGATGCCGCCATGCGCTTCTTCCAGCAAACCGGGTTCGACGCCCCGTTCTGCGGTCTCACGCCCAAACAGCACTTCTTCCATACGATCCGGCGCAACCCCGGCACAGTTCACCGTCACAAACGGTGCTGACGCGCGATTGGAATTGGTGTGGATATAACGTGCGGCCAGTTCTTTTCCGCATCCCGCCGGGCCGGTCAGCATCACACGCCCGTTTGATTTCGTCACCTTATCAAGCTGGCTGATCATGGTACGGAAGGCCGCAGAAGAGCCGATCATATCCGCCGAAGACACATCCCGGCGCTTGAGGCTTTGGTTCTCCTGACGCAGGCGCGATGTTTCCATGGCCCGCCGGATTACGACCAACAACTGATCAATATTAAAGGGCTTTTCGATAAAGTCATATGCCCCCTGTTTGATTGCCGCGACCGCTATTTCGATATTCCCATGTCCCGAAATGATCACGACCGGCACATCCGGATTGTCGCGTTTGACAACCTTTAGAATATCAATCCCATCCATGCGGCTGTCTTTCAGCCAGATATCCAGAATGATGAGCGCAGGCGCGTCAGCGTTGATCGCGGCCATCGCGTCATCCGAGTTTCCGGCAAGCCGGGTGGCATAGCCTTCGTCGATCAGAATATCCGAGATCAGTTCGCGAATATCGCGCTCATCATCGACAATCAGAATATCACTCATGGGTCAGAAGTCCTTCTTGCGGGGGGGTATCGGTTTTGGGGGCTGCAATGGGCAGAACGATCACTGCCATGGCGCCAAAATGTGCATCCTTGCTAAAGGCTGGCGCGTCTTCGAGGGTCAGGGTGCCCCCGTGTTCTTCGATGATCTTCTTGACGATGGGCAGGCCGAGCCCCGTGCCTTCGCTGCGCGTCGTGACATAAGGTTCAAACAGACGCGCCCGGTCCTCGGGCAAGCCAATGCCATTGTCGGCGATTGTGATGGTTGCGCGGCTCTTGCCCGTCTTCATGACGATCCGGATCATTGGCGCGTAGCCTTCCGGTGCGCCTTTTGCTATAAGACTTTCAGTGGCTTCCCCGGCGTTCTTAATCAAGTTGGTGAGCGCTTGAGTGATCATGGTCGCATCCAGATCGCTGGGCAGCGGTTTTTTTGGCAGATCACTTTCGATCAGCACATTGGGTTGGCCGGTTGTCTGCAACAAGACCGCGTCCCGCACCAAAACCGTCAAGTCAATTTCCTTGCGCTCCGGTTCCGGCATGCGGGCAAATTTCGAAAACTCGTCCACAATGCGGCGCAGATCACCGGTTTGACGCACGATCACATCCGTCATCTGCTCCAGCGCCTCGCTGTCTTCACCCACACGCGATGAGAACTTGCGTTTGATGCGCTCGGCCGACAATTGGATCGGGGTCAGCGGGTTCTTGATCTCATGCGCGATACGGCGCGCAACATCGCCCCAGGCGGCCATCCGCTGCGCGCTCACCAGATCAGTCACGTCATCAAAAGCCACCACGTACCCTTCAAGCGTCCCGTCTTCGGACCGGCGTGTCGCCATGCGGACAAGCAAGTTCTCAAGACGCCCCTGACGGGTCACCTTTACCTCACTCTGCACGGTTTCCGTCGGTGAGCGTTTGATCGCTTCAAAGAGCTTTGCAAACTCCGGCACCACAGCGATCAGGGCCAGTGATTGACGGTCTTCGTGCCAATCCAGCAGACGTTCCGCCGAGCGGTTCACGAATTTGACCCGCCCCGCCGCATCAAGTCCCACCACACCAGAGGTCACAGAGCTTAGCACGGAATCAAACAGACGTCGGCGCCGTTCAATCTGTTCTGTATTCTCGATCAGTGTTTCACGCTGCAATTTCAACTGCTTTGTCATCTGGTTGAAATAACGGCTGAGCATCGCAATCTCATCATTGCCGTCTTCTTCGCGCACCTGAACATTCAGATCGCCCGCCCCAACCTGCTGGGCAGCCCCCGTCAAACGCCCCACCGGGCCCGACAGCCGCTCTGCAAACCACAGGCCAAGCCAGATCGCCGCAAGGATGAGGATCAGGGCGAAGGCCAGATACAACAGGCCAAATTCAAACAACAGCCGCCCGCGTTCGCTTTCGAGTTGCTGATACAAGCGCACCGTTTCCTGCGTTTCATCGAGCAATGACAGTATCTCACCATCGACATCACGGCTCACGTACAGGAACCGGTCCACAAATGACGACAGCCGGACCAGCGCGCGAAACTCATTGTTACCCCAATCCTCGATCACGATAACATCGCCGCCGCTTGCCTCCTGCAGCTGTGCCTCCGTTGGCGCCTCATAATCGAACAAGTAGGAACGATCCCCACGGGCACGAATATCTGCAGTGCCGTCAATCAGATAGGCCTCGCGCAGGCCACGCTGAATCTGCCGCTGCCCATCCGCCAGAAGCTCACTGTCCGAAATGACAACGCCACGCTGACGCGCGTTATTGATCAGCGCGGCCAGCACGCGCGCATCCTCTGCCAGATCGACACGTTGCTCGGTCTCATAGGCCTGTGCGGCGGCCAGCGAGTTTCCGACGACTTCTCTGACGCGGTCAGAAAACCAGCCCTCCAGACCAACATTAACTGTCAGCCCTGCAAAAATTGCGACCGTCACGGTGGGAATAAGAGCCAGCAAAGCAAAGACGCCCGTAAGACGCAAGTGCAGCCGGGAGCCGGCAGATTTTGCGCGCCGCGCCGCGATCAACCTGCCCACCTGCGCCAGAACGAGCGCTGCGACCACAAGAATATAGACGAGATCGGCCAGCAGGATCAGCCGCAAGCCAAGCGTATTGCCCGCCTGCCCCAATGGCCCGAGAATAAGGTACGTTGCCAAAGCCAGGACAGGCCCAAGCACAACAAGACCCAGCGTCGCAGCGCTGCGCACACGTTTAATGCGACGCAGCCGTCCCAGCTTCATCCACAGTGATTTTTCCACAATGGAAACCACTCAAGACCCTCACATATGATGTAGCGCCATTGGCGCGAACCGCTCTATTTTGTGATTCTCAACAGGAGGTGTCCCCTGATGGCCACGTTTGTGTGGCAGTTTTACATCAATTTGCGACGCCGTGTCACCTCTATATCCAAGTCGGTGATCTTTTTTCTGAGCGTATTGCGATTTATTCCAAGTAAATCAGCGCATTTGGCCTGATTTCCACCTGTTGCTTCCAGTGCAATTTCGATCAAAGGCGCTTCGACTTCGCGCAGGATTCGCGCATATAGGCCCGTCGGCGGCAACATGTTGCCATGCAAATCAAAATACCGCCGCAGGTGGCGTTCAACGGATGCGCCCAGTTTTTCGGTATTGCCCGCCGCGCGCATAGGCTCCAGATCGGGCTGCGCACCCAGCACCTGCTCAACCTCGGAACCGGTGATTTCTGCGGCCCGGCTGGTCAGGCCAAGCCGCCGTATCGCGTTTTCCAACTGCCGCACGTTGCCGGGCCAACTGTAGTTGCGAAATATCTCGGCGGCGGCATCCGAAAGAGTGCGCGGTGCTGCGCCTGATGCCTCGGCACGCGTCAGAAAATGCTCCGCCAGCAGCGGAATGTCATCAACCCGCTCGCGCAGGGATGGCACGGTAAGGGTTGCACCGCTGAGGCGGTAATAAAGATCCTTGCGCACATTGCCTGCCTCCATGGCACCGGCGAGGTCTGTCTGGCTTGTCGCAAGAAAGCGCGGGCTGTATTCGCCCGGCGAATCCATCATGCGAACCAGCCGCGCTTGCAATTCTTCGGGCAGGTCGGCGATTTCCTCAACCAGCAGCGTGCCCCCTTTGACACGCGCCAAAAGACGCGCTGGACCCTCAAGCTCCTGAAAGTCCGCCGCAGTTGCTGCAACGAAGGGCAAACTGCGCCTGTCTGAAAAATCATGGATGGCGCGGGATATCAACGACTTGCCGGTGCCTGATTCCCCCCAGATCAAAACCGGAAGGTCCGCATTCATCACCCGTGCCACGACCCGGTAAAGCGATTGCATCACAGCGGTACGACCCACAAGGGGCAGATCATCCGGGCGATCATCACTGGCCACAGGTGCACGCCGGTTCTGCTGCTGAAGCTCAAGCGCGCGCGCCGTGCGCTTCATCAGGTCCGGTAAATCAAATGGCTTGGGCAAATAATCGTAGGCCTCGGCCTCTGCGGCCTGAATGGCGGTCATGATCGTGTTCTGTGCCGAGATCACGATCACCGGCAAGCCGGGCCGATCCTGCGCAATCTTCGGCAGCATCTCAAGACCGTTTCCGTCTGGCATCATCACATCCGATATCACGACATCGCCTTTGCCCTCGCCCACCCATCGCAGCAACGTGGTCAGGCTGGAGGTCGCATGCACCTTGCAACCCGCCCGCGTCAGCGCCTGTGTGAGGACGGTGCGAATTGTCCGATCGTCATCTGCTACCAGTATTGTACCGTCCATGGCCTGAGCCTCCTATGAGTCGTGGGTAACGGCATCTTTTGGGGCGCGCGCCAAAGAGATGCGAAATACAGTGCGACCGGGTACCGATGTGACGGAAATCCAGCCATGGTGGTCAGAGATGATTTTGCTGACCAGCGCGAGACCAAGGCCCGTGCCGTTCTCCCTGCCCGACACAAAGGGGTCAAAGATATCGCCCTTGATCATTTCAGGCAGCCCCGGACCGTCGTCAATCACCTCAATCTGCAGTGGCAGCGATTGACCAGACCCGTCAGAACGCCTGAGCCGGAAAGAGTGCTCGAAATAACTGTGCAGCCTGATTTTGCCCGGTGTACTGCCCGCTGCTTCTGACGCATTCTTGAGCAGATTCAGAACCACTTGCAGGAGTTGATCCGGATCACCGTATGCCAGTGGCAGGGAGGGGTCATAATCTTCGATGATATTCATATGCGCGCCAAATCCCAGCAATGCGGACCGGCGTGCACGATCCAGTACATCGTGGATATTCACGGGTTTGAAATCCGGCGCAGACAAGTTTCCAAATTGCTCGACCTGACTAAGCAGCTTGACGATACGGCGGCTTTCTTCGACGATTAAATCCGTAAGCTCAAGATCTTCCGCGCTTAAATTCATGCTTAGCAACTGCGCCGCGCCGGTGATACCCGCCAGCGGGTTTTTGATTTCATGCGCCAGCATTTCCGCCATGCCGATGGCGGATTTCGCAGCTGATTTAACGGAATAGTTCTGCGTCATCCGCCCGGCCAGTTCGCGCGGGGAAATCATCAGGATCATGTGGCCGGGGTGCCCCAATAGGGGCGCTACCTGCAAGTCAGACTGCATTGGTGCGCGCGATCCGCCCCCCACATCCACGTCGTTCACGAATAAGGGCGTGTTGGTTTCGCGGGCCCGCTCAAACGCGGATTCGAGCGGGTCGTTCACCGCGATCTGGTCCCAAACCGGCATATCACGCAAGGATTTTGCCGAGACATTCAGGAACCCTTCGGCGGCAGAGTTCATGTCCACAATGCCGTTGTCAGGCCCCACGATCAGGGTCGGAACGGGCAGGCTTGCCCATAATGCATTGTCGCGCATCATGCGGCCACCGGTGCCTGCCAAGCGCAGGCCTCGCGTAAAAGTCCGTCCGTCGTTGCCGCATCCTGAGCGGTTAAAACCGCCTTGCGCAGGTCCTTGGGCGCAGAACAGGTGTCCATGTACCACCCCAGATGTTTGCGCGCGACCTTTACGCCCAGATCATGCCCGTAAAAGCGGATGATGGCCGCATAATGGGTCCGCACCATGTCTGAAAAAGCCTCTCCGACGGGGATTGCAGGCGCTGGTGCACCGTAAAGGTCATGTGCGATCTGCGAAAGCAGCCAAGGCTTGCCGCGCGCCCCGCGCCCGATCATGACACCGTCAGCGCCCGAAAGCCGCAACGCCTGTTTCGCGGATACGCTGCATAAAATATCGCCATTCGCGATAACGGGAATCGATACCACTGACTTCACACCCGCGATGGCGGCCCAATCCGCGTGCCCCTTGTAAAACTGGCACCGGGTACGGCCATGAATAGTCAGCATCCGGATGCCCGCCTCTTCCGCCCGGCGCGCGATCTGAGGCGCATTGAGCATCGCATCATCCCATCCCAATCGGGTCTTGAGTGTAACCGGGATTTTGACCGCCTTCACCACCGCCTCAATCAGCGTCATTGCATGATCCGGAGTGCGCATCAGCGCCGATCCGGAATAGCCCTGTGTGACCTTTTTGGCCGGGCAGCCCATGTTTATGTCGATGATACGCGCGCCCTGCCCTTCGACCATACGGGCGGCTTCGGCCATCAACCCCGGCTCGCGGCCTGCGAGCTGAACGGCAGTACCCTCTGCAGACAATCCGAGTTCGGCCTTTTCCTGGCTGCCCGGACGCGCATTCAGTATATCCGCGCTCGCCACCATCTCGGAAACGACAAGGCCCGCCCCGAAGGACGCAACAAGATCACGAAAAGGCCGATCCGTGATTCCAGCCATCGGCGCCAAAAGCACCGGGGGCATCAAATCGATGGTGAAAGAGCCGGAATTCATCTGCTTAATCCTTGAGCAATGCCTGATTATTAACAGTTTAGCGCTTTTCTCTCAATAATCCAAAGGCCTTCGAGGGGTGTGGTTCGGCTACTTGCCT
The DNA here is from genome assembly GCF_000154785.2 of Roseobacter litoralis Och 149. Taxonomy (NCBI): domain Bacteria; kingdom Pseudomonadati; phylum Pseudomonadota; class Alphaproteobacteria; order Rhodobacterales; family Roseobacteraceae; genus Roseobacter; species Roseobacter litoralis. The sequence continues at coordinate 1,835,961 of NC_015730.1, read as the reverse complement.
AAATTTAAGGCAGCTTTCTGAACGATTGCGTCGCACGGCGCAAAGCCATAAACACATGTAATGAGTGAGGCGGTCATGCCATGAAGGTTGGTGCAGTCATTGTCGCGGCAGGGCGCGGAATACGAGCGGGGGGTGACATTCCCAAGCAATGGCGTCCTTTGAAAGACGGGACCGTCGCCCAACAGGCCATTCGCGCTTTCACACAACATCCGAACATTCACGATGTCGTGCTGGTGCTGCATCCCGATGACATCAAAACCGACCTGTGGCCACGCGAGCCCGGCCTCGTCATCGCCAATGGCGGCCCCTCGCGCAGTGCCTCCGTGCTTGCAGGTTTGCAGATGCTGACTGGCAAAGCGGATGCAGCACTGATCCACGATGCCGCCCGTCCTTGCGTGACGGGCCGCGTGATCGATGACGTGATCGGCGCGCTTGAGACCGCAGAGGCGGCCGCCCCCGCGGTCGCTGTGGTGGATGCGCTTTGGACCGGCGAAAACGGACGGGTTTCAGGCACGGCGGATCGCACGGGTCTCTACCGCGCACAGACACCGCAGGGCTTTCATCTGGAACCGATTTTACGCGCTCACCAACAGTTTCCCGAGGGGGCTGCCGATGACGTGGAAGTTGCGCGTCGTGCCGGGTTTGACGTTGTCATTGTGCCGGGAGATGAGGATAATCTGAAAATAACGCTGCCCGACGACTTTGCCCGGGCTGAGGCAATCCTGAGGGCTCGCGATGGACATTAGACTTGGCAATGGTTTTGACGTGCATGCTTTCGGGCCCGGCGATCATGTGACGCTTTGTGGTGTGGACATTCCCCATGCGCAGGGGCTGGTGGGGCATTCCGACGCTGATGTAGCGATGCACACAGTGACGGACGCGATTTATGGTGCGTTGGCCGCTGGCGATATCGGTCGGCATTTCCCACCGAGTGATCCACAGTGGAAAGGGGCCGCGTCCGATGTCTTTTTAAAGCATGCGGTGGCTCTGGCCAGTGAGCAAGGTTTTGAAATCAACAACATAGATTGTACTTTGATCTGCGAATTCCCAAAGATTGGTCCACATGCACAGGCCATGCGCGAGAAAATGGCCGAGATTATTGGCATGGCGCTGTCACGTATATCCGTCAAGGCGACCACGTCAGAAAGGCTTGGCTTTACAGGCCGCGGCGAAGGGATCGCCTGCATTGCTACCGCCGCCTTGGTGCGCTCATGAGCCAGTTTGCAAAGATGATCGCGACCGTGCTCGGGGTTGGTTATGTCCGCCCTGCCCCCGGAACATGGGGCTCATTAGTTGCGCTTCCTTGGGCGTGGCTGTTGCATGTCATTGGTGGGTTTCCCTTGTTGTGCCTCGGCGTGGTTGCGGCTTTTGCCAAGGGATGGTGGGCCACGGCTGTCATGACCAGAGACAGCGACGACCATGATCCGTCGGAAATCGTGGTGGATGAATTGGTCGGGCAATGGATTGCGCTGCTCCCCCTTTCTTATGCCGCGTGGTCGATGGGGATGAATATTCTCGTGATGTGGCCCGGCTGGATCGCAGCCTTCGCGTTGTTCCGGCTGTTTGATATCTGGAAACCCGGTCCGGTCGGATGGGCAGATCGGCGCGGTGACGCACTCGGTGTCATGCTGGATGATGTCATCGCGGGCATCTTTGCCGCGCTTGGCGTGCTGCTGCTTGCCGGGCTTTATCACGGGCTTATGTGAGATGACGCTCGCCATTGATGTTCTGGAAGCTGCGAAATCCAAAAACGTGATGATCGTCACTGCCGAAAGCTGCACGGGCGGCATGGTGGCTGCTGCATTGACTGACATCGCCGGATCCTCGCAGGTGGTGGATCGCGGATTTGTCACCTATTCCAATGCCGCCAAAACCGACATGCTGGACGTTCAGTCTGAAACATTGGAACGATATGGCGCAGTCTCTGAACCGGTGGCGAAAGAGATGGCGCTGGGCGCGTTGCGCCATTCAGCGGCGCGTCTTGCGATCTCTGTCACAGGCATTGCAGGACCGGGAGGATCGGAACACAAGCCCGAGGGCCGCGTCTGTTTCGCCTGTGCCATCGACAAGGAATTGCGTGTGGAAACGATAGAGTTTGGCGCGTTGGGTCGCGATCAGGTGCGCGCCGCCGCCCGCGATCATGCACTCAGAATGATCTTGACCGCTCTGCGTTGACAGGTTCAGGCGTTGCCGTACAAGGTCTGCGCCCGCATCTCGAAGGCGCGTACGATACGCTGCATCGCTTCATTAAAAACGACGCCAATCAGCTGCTGCAAGATCATGTTGCGAAACGCAAAATCTACGAAAAACGACACCTCGCATCCGCCCTCGACGTCCTTGAATGCCCAGTTCGATTTCATGTACCGAAAAGGCCCATCAAGGTATTCCGTGTCAATTTGCTTGTCGTCAGGCATCAACACAACACGGCTTGTAAAGCGTTCGCGAAAGACTTTGAAGCTGATCACTAAATCAGCCTCCATTACAATGGAATCGCCCTGCGGCACTGTGGATTTGACACGCGCAGCCGAGCACCACGGCAAAAACTTCGGGTACTCGGTCACATCTGCAACCAGATCATACATTTGTTGCGCACTATACGGCAGAGTGCGGTTTTCAGAGTGCGTTGGCATTGATTTGTCAGGCTCGTCCAGTTAGCCCTCATGTCCTATGTTCACCCGATTAATTCAAGGTAAAACACATGGTAACGCGTCCTTATGTCATAGACGAGATGATCTCGGCCAAATCAATCGCGGCGCGCATAGAGGAACTCTGCAAGGAAATTCACAGCGAGTTTTCCCAAACGAATAAACTTGTGGTGGTCGGCTTATTGCGTGGCAGCTTCGTCTTTATCGCAGATTTGGTACGTGAGCTTGATCTGCCCATCGAGGTCGATTTTCTTGAAGCGTCCAGTTACGGCGACGGCATGGAAAGCAGTCGGGAAGTGCGCATTCTCAAAGACTTACGCGGCGCAATCGAAGGCCGCGACGTGCTGGTTGTCGAAGACATCGTAGACACAGGCCATACGCTGAACCATGTGACCGGGTTGTTGAAAAGCCGCCTGCCCGCCCGATTGAAATCCATTGCATTGCTCGACAAACCGAGCCGGCGCGAAGTCGATTTCAAAGCAGACTGGACAGGTTTTGAAATTCCGGACGAATTTGTGGTCGGGTACGGCATTGATTTCGCGCAGCGCAACCGAAACCTACCCTACATCGGAAAAGTCCGGTTTACCGAGCCTGACTAGCGAATTTGTCCCGATGCGCGGTAGCTGGCTTTACACCAAGACACCGACTTTACCGGGTGTACTTACGAACCAAAGCTCGCGCCCATTCCCACATCAGTGTCGTCACCATGATGACCCGTCGCATCCTGCTCGTCCTGTGCAAGAATGGCCGCAATGGCATCATCAATATGACAGGATGCGACGTCGTATTTGTCGCAGTCCAAAGCGGTTTGGATATCGCGCAAGGCGAATACGGCCCAATGATTATTCGACATATGGCAGTGTCCAACGATGTAGTTAGTACAACGGGTGAAATTTTGTATCACCCTCGACTATCGTTTAGGTTGTGTAAAGTACTCAAACCCGTTTTTATCTACCAATGGCCATTTTGGCACGGTTTTCATGCAGTACTCAGACGCGCCTCGCGCGCAGCACGCAGTCGTGCAAAATCATCTCCTGCATGATAGGATGATCGCGTCAACGGCGTTGCGGACACCATCAGGAATCCTTTGCCAAACGCGGCCTTTTCATAGGCTGCAAATTCATCAGGCGTCACGAAACGATCAACACCGTGGTGTTTCGGCGTGGGCTGAAGATATTGACCGATGGTCAAAAAATCGATGTCTGCAGCGCGCATATCGTCCATGACCTGCATCACGGATTGGCGGTCTTCTCCCAGACCCACCATGATCCCGGATTTCGTGAACATGCGCGGATCAAGCTCTTTTACCCGTTGCAGCAAGCGCAGCGAATGAAAATACCGCGCGCCCGGTCGCACTTCTGGATAGAGACCCGGCACGGTTTCAAGGTTGTGGTTAAAAACATCGGGCCGCGCTTCGACAACCGTTTCGAGCGCGTCGGGCGCGCATTTGATGAAATCAGGCGTCAGAATTTCTATGGTGGTGGCGGGGCTGCGGTGACGTATGGCCCGAATCGTCTGGGCAAAATGGTCCGCACCGCCATCTTCTACGTCATCTCGATCAACCGATGTGATGACCACATGATTGAGGCCCAGTTTTTCAACCGCATGTGCCACACGGCCCGGTTCGAACGCGTCAAGATCCTCGGGCGGTTTTCCGGTTGCAATGTTACAAAACGTACAGGCTCGGGTACAGACTTCGCCCATGATCATCATGGTCGCGTGGCCCTGGCTCCAGCATTCGCCCACATTCGGACAGCCTGCCTCTTCGCACACCGTGACCAGCCGGTTTTCCCGCATGATTTTCGCAGTTTCCGCATAGCCTTTGCCACCGGGTGCTTTCACACGAATCCAATGTGGCTTTTTGGGCTGTGGGCTATCGGCGCGGCGCTGTTTTTCCGGATGGCGCTGCTCGGGAATTTTAATGTCACGCATCTGCTTTTCCAGACTAATTATCCATTCCCTATGTATCACAACAACCGCTTAGCGAAAGGTCCCGCGACGCATGGCCGCTATTACTCAGGCGATATTGTCAGAACGCGCGTCTGAAACCTACCACAAAGGCGTTTGAACCGCCGTTCGGTTCCAACGTGTCAAAGGCGTTTGAGCGATGGTGAATACGCGCAAAGATCGTTTCATCTGCGTTTCTGGTGGCAAATTCCGCTTCGAGAAACCAGTACACAAGATCACGGCGCGACTCGCCGTATTTTTCACGTTCGACGTTTGAAATTTCGGAATAATGTGATCCGCCGAGACCAAAGGAAAAACTGTCAAAGGCATCCCACCAGCTTTCTTCGGGATAGTACCGCAACACGACAGGCACGACTATTTCGTAAAAACCCTGATCGCCAAAGTGCATATTTGCCTGAAATTCGATCCCGAATGAAAAGCGGCTGTCGCCAATCGGCACGTCATATCCGGCGAGCAACCCGAGCAGGTAGTTGTCAACAAATTCGACTTTCGATGGGTTGATCGCATCATGCGCACGCTGATTGGTCATGATGCCGGTCTGATAGCCTAATGACCACGTACCCTCGAGCGGCACGTCAGCCCGTGCTGTGCCAGATGCGAGCAGCCCCCAAATCACCACGTACGATAGACGCATGGCAGCGCTTATCGCCCGCCGTGTTTTTCCAATCTGCATGGCCCACCCAGAAATCGCCCGTTCCTCGACCGAGATGCACGGTTTTATCCTCGATCTCAACCGCAATGTGCACAAAAACCATGATCGTTTCCTTAACTAGGCTCAGGTTGCGCAGCGCCGCAGGTCTGAAAGCTGCCAGTGTAAAAGTGACGTAATCGCGCGCTCGACCACCGTGGAAACACGGGGTTATCCGATCAGCGGACCACCCGGGCCCACAGTCTCATCATAATGGCGTTTCAAGCGCATCAGAGCGATCCGCAACACGATCTTGCCCGACCGCGCGGACCAGCCGAGCTTTTTCTCTGCGGTTTCGAGACCTTCAAGATAACAACAACACCGCAGCACAACATCAGACAGCCCCGGACCCAGTTCTGACAATGCATCCGCCACGCGCTTGCGGGCATTGGACGGCCCGTCATTCACGCCACTGTCGGGTACATAGCTGCCATGATCGCCAGCTGTCAGAAAGCTGTCCCAATTTTGCGTAACGCGCGGGCCCATCTGAGCCAGTTCAAAGTCTTCGCGCAGTTGCTCACCTGCGGAAACAAGATTATCTGTCAGGAATTGCTCGCCGTTTTTGTCCTTGCGCCGCGCCAGCGCCGTCAAAGGGCTTTCCGCAAGATTATAGCGCATGCGCCGCGGGCGTTCAGTTTCAATGTCCTCCGACGCTCCCCATGTGGATGTCGATCCCACAAAAGCTGTCTGGCTCTCTGCAAACCCGGGCGCGTCGTCTGCCCTCACATGATCCATCATGCCCTCAAGTGCCGAGCGGCCTGCAGGCGTAATTGTATAACGCGTGATTTTTCCGTTTTGCTTGGGCGAAATCCAATCCTTGAGCGCAAGCGCTTCGGCAAAGCTTCGGTTGACCACTCCTGTGCGTGTCGCAGCACCGGCAACGCCGTCGCGCACAATGACAGCCTTTTCCATCTCTGTCGCAACAGCCAGAACAGCGCCTGTTTCACACAAGCGACGCAGAACGCGCACAGCTTCAGCCTCAAAGTTTTCATCCTCGGCCGCTCCGGCGGGCTGGTCAGGTCGGCGGATTTTTGATTGAAAGGTCATGGCGGTTGAGTCCTCTTGTTCTGGTGTGGCGGGTGTCAGGCAGGGTTTGAAATGCACATGCCCAAGGTTGCGCAGCGCGGCATCTACCAGCGGGTCGTCGCGCCGCGTCTCGATGCGTCTGATCTGGCGCAGGATGGTCGACGCATGGCAACCTGCGGCCCGTGCCAATGCACGGATTGGCAATCCGGCCTCTGTATGCGCAAGATACATCTGCGCGGCAGAGGGCACCCAGTCGGGCAGCTGCAGGCTATCAATTGGGTGGGTATATGTGAGCGTCTCAAGGTCTTTCATTGGGCAGTCACCAGTCGTTTTTTATGGTTGCATTTCTATTCATTAATGCAACCTAAGGGAGAAACTGGTTACCTGTTCGTTAATACGGGTAGATATGCAAAGTATTGTATCTTTTACATAAACAGTATTTAAACGACCGCCCGGTATAATGCCGATTTGCGCAACAGTCCTGCCTTATTCTGAAAACCCGGCCTACCCATAAAAAGGGTAAACAAGGTATAAACCACCCCGCGCGACCGTCCGGCGGCCTGCGCAACACCCGTATAAAGTGTGTCATAAACTTAGCTCGAACATCAGCTCATCTGGTGTCGATCAAGAAAAGGACACGACCCATGCAAGACATTCTCTCCATGTTGCACGCCCTGCGCCGCCCTGCACTTTTGATGCGTGCTGCCCGAATTGGTGCCGAAGATTATCGCCGCAGCACGCACTTACCGCGCCTGCTTGGCTACGGTGTCCTGCCGCGACATGGATCTGCCTTGCTGAAACTGATGGAAATAGAAAACGAGCTGAACACGCAGCGCGTAAGCGGCAACAGCAGCTATAGCCTCGTCAAACATGTGGATGTGCTGATCGCAATGGTCAGTGAGGCACGCGTCTTGCGCGCCGCACAAACGGCGTGATCTACATAAAGCTGTCGGGTTCTTCCGACTTCTTGCGCGCGACGAAATCAGACAAGGCTTCGGCAATCGCCGGGTCCAATGCAGGTTGCTGATAATCCGCCAGCATTTTCTCAACACGCAGGCTGGCGAGCGTTTGCGTATCCCGCGCGCCCTCGTCTTCCCACGTCTCAAAGGGTTTGTAATCCAGCAGATCGGACTTCCAGAACGCTGACTTGAAATTGTTTTGGGTGTGATCGCAACCAAGGTAATGCCCGCCCGGCCCAACCTCGCGAATGGCGTCCATCGCCTGCGCATTCTCGTCAATTTCCACGCCGCGCGCCAGATGGTGCAAGGTGCCGAGTTGATCCGCGTCCATCACAAACTTTTCGAAGGATGACACCAACCCGCCTTCGAGCCAACCACAGGCGTGCAGCATAAAGTTGACCCCTGACAGCAGCCCCATGTTGAGGCTGTTTGACGTCTCATATGCGGCCTGCGCATCCGGTAATTTGGACCCGCAGAATGAACCCGCGGACCGGAACGGCAGACCCAGCCTGCGCGCCAGTTGACCCGCGCCATAGGTGATATGCGCAGCCTCTGGTGTCCCAAAGGTCGGTGCCCCTGAATTCATATCAATCGAGGTCACAAACGCGCCCATGATGACCGGCGCTCCGGGCCGGATCAGTTGGCTATAGGCGATGCCGGCCAGAACCTCGGCCAGAACCTGTGTCAGCGTGCCTGCCACAGAGACAGGTGCCATCGCGCCACCCACGATAAAGGGCGAGATGATGCAGGCTTGATTGTTACGTGCGTAAACCTCCAACGCGCCCATCATCACATCATCAAAAGTCATCGGTGAATTGATGTTGATGAGCGACGTCATCACCGTGTTTTCCTGCACGAAGTCTTGGCCAAACAGCACACCGCACATATCCACACTGTCCTGCGCGCGGCTCGGTTCCGTGACAGAGCCCATGAACGGCTTGTCGCTGAGCGTCATATGCGCGTGCAGCATGTCAAGATGGCGCTTGTTCACCGGGACATCCGTGGGCTCGCACACAGTACCACCCGAATGATGCAGCCACTTGGACATATAGCCAAGCTTCACGAATTTGCGAAAGTCCTCCATTGTGGCATAGCGACGTCCGCCAGCCATATCGCGCACGAAGGGCGGGCCATAGACCGGCGCCAGCACGAGGTTCTTACCACCGACCACGACCGAACGCTCCGGATTGCGGGCATGCTGGGTGTAACTTGACGGGGCAGTTTCACAAAGCTTGCGCGCCAGCCCACGCGGGATTCGCACGCGTTCGCCGTCCACATCGGCACCGGCATCGCGCCAGCGCTGCAAAGCCGCAGGGTTTTCAACGAAATTGACGCCGATTTCCTCAAGCAACGTTTCCGCGTTGGTCTCGATAATCTCCAGCGCTTCTTCGCTCAGCACTTCGAAGTTCGGGATGTTACGTTCGATATAACGCGCAGTCTCGAATGACACTGCGGTTCGCGCAGCCCGGCGCGCAGCACCACCACCGCCGCGACCTCTTCTACGTTCTGCTACCGACATGTTCACACCCTCACGCTCGCTGTTGCACTGCACCTACCCCATCTGCCATTCGACGCGCCCGCTCAGAACGGCTTTGCAGGGAAAAAAGCGACATGCGCAAATATAACGGCACCGTATTTCAGCGAAAAACATGCGCGCCTGTCCAAGCACTCTAATTCTCAGGCTTGCCACGCCTTCTCAGGCGGCATAATCAGCCCACATGAGCACATCTGACCATGACCGCCTCCTCATTATTGATTTTGGCAGCCAAGTGACGCAGCTGATTGCACGTCGCCTGCGCGAACTGAATGTTTACTGCGAAATTCATCCCTTTAATCTGGTCGACGATTCTTTTCTCGACACCTTCAAACCCAAGGCCGTGATTTTATCCGGAGGACCCTCTTCCGTTTTTGCGCAAGGGGCACCGATGCCCCCGGCCACTGTATTTGAACTTGGCGTGCCGATCCTGGGTATTTGCTATGGTCAGCAGGTGATGATGCATTGCCTCGGCGGCAAGGTCGAACGCGGACACGGCACCGCAGAGTTTGGACGCGCATATGTCACCCCGACTGCGCGCAGACTGGACATTCTGCAAGGCTGGTTCGAAACCGATCAGGACCGTGAACAGGTCTGGATGAGCCATGGCGATCACGTCAGCCAGATCGCGCCCGGGTTTGATGTTTTTGGCACCTCGCCCAACGCGCCTTTTGCAATCACTGCTGATACAACACGCCATTTTTACGCGGTGCAGTTTCACCCCGAAGTCCATCACACGCCCAATGGCGCCAAATTATATGAAAATTTCGTCCGACTGGCCGGGTTCAAAGGCGATTGGACCATGGGGGCCTACCGCGAAGAAGCCATCGCAAAGATTCGCGAACAGGTGGGCAGCGGGCGCGTGATCTGTGCGCTTTCAGGGGGCGTGGACAGTTCCGTTGCTGCCGTTTTGATCCACGAAGCCATCGGCGACCAGCTGACCTGCGTCTATGTGGATCACGGGCTGATGCGCAAAGACGAATCGGCGCAAGTCGTTGGCATGTTTCGAGAGCACTATAACCTGCCCCTGATCCACGCGGATGAATCGGATTTGTTTCTGGGCAAGCTTAACGGCGTCAGCGACCCCGAAACCAAGCGCAAGATCATCGGCGGGCTGTTTATCGAGGTCTTTGAGAAATACGCCAAGGAGATTGGCGGCGCTGATTTTCTGGCCCAAGGCACGCTATATCCCGACGTGATCGAATCGGTCAGCTTTTCGGGTGGCCCCTCAGTCACGATCAAATCGCACCACAACGTCGGCGGGTTGCCCGAGCGGATGAACATGCAACTGGTGGAACCGCTGCGCGAACTCTTCAAAGACGAGGTCCGCGCTTTGGGTCACGAGTTGGGCTTGCCCGCCAGTTTTATTGGCCGCCATCCCTTCCCCGGACCGGGCCTTGCCATTCGCTGCCCCGGTGAGATCACCCGCGAAAAGCTCGATATCCTGCGCGAAGCCGATGCAGTCTACATCGATCAAATCCGCAAACATGGTCTGTACGATGAAATCTGGCAGGCGTTTGTGGCGATCCTGCCCGTGCGCACCGTGGGTGTCATGGGCGACGGGCGCACTTATGATTTTGCCTGTGCGCTTCGGGCTGTTACGTCGGTTGATGGCATGACCGCGGATTACTACCCCTTTTCCCATGACTTTCTGGGAGAAACCGCAACCCGGATCATCAATGAGGTACCCGGCATCAACCGCGTGACCTACGACATCACCTCAAAACCACCCGGCACGATCGAATGGGAATAATTTTGCCTGCGCTAGCGTATCCGATTTCTCTCCACAACGCGATATAAGTATCTGATAATAAACAATACAGCATGCGAGATGCTTCACTATCTATCGGTGGGCTATCGAATATTATGACGGTATATCTGACGGTATGCGAGACTTTAAAATCTGTCGAAATCTGATATACCGTCAGCACTTCGAATGCGATGACGGTATAAATATCTTCATAACATGCTGATTTACTGGGTAAAATCTCAAAATCGGATATGGAATTCTAGCTGACGGTATATTTCCGTATTTTCGCTCGATAAACCCAGATTTGGGAGAGTGTTATGCTGACAGATGCCGCCCTTAGATCCCTGAAACCAAAGAACAAATTGTATAAAATTTCGGACCGTGACGGTATGTACGTCACGGTTCAACCTTCGGGCACAGTCGTGTTCCGTTTCGACTATCGTTTGAATGATCGTCGTGAGACGCTCACCCTTGGTCGATATGGCTCAGCGGGCCTATCTCTGGCTCGCGCTCGAGAGGCATTGATCGATGCGAAGCGTCTCATTGCCGAAGGTCGTTCGCCCGCGCAGGAGAAGCAACGCGACAAGCGTCGCCTGAAAGAAGCGAAGAGCTTCGGTGAGTTTGGCGAACGGTGGTTGAAAGAAGCCAAGATGGCGGACAGTACGCGCGCCATGCGGCGTTCCGTGTTTGAGCGGGATATTCTTCCAACGTTCCGAAATCGGTTGCTGTCGGAGATCAGTGCTGACGACCTGCGAATGAGATGCGCAACGGTAAAGGATCGCGGCGCACCAGCGACCGCCGTCCATGTTCGGGACATCGTGAAACTCATCTACGCATTCGCGATCCTTCACGGAGAGAAAGTCGCCAATCCTGCGGATGAGGTTGGACCGTCGTCCATAGCCACGTTCGTTCCAAGAGACCGGTCGCTGTTGCCCTCAGAGATAAGGATCATGCTGAACCAGCTTGAACATGTCGCGACCCTTCCGACCATTCGTCTCGGTGTCAAAATGTTCCTGTTGACCATGGTGCGCAAGAGCGAGCTTCAGGGTAACCGCGCGATTGGTACCGCCTGCCTGATTTTGGCTTGTTGCGTTAAGACACGTGCATAACGACGTCGTTAGTGACGTGTCTTATGTGGAGGGTGTCATGCGCGGTGAGGTTTTAGGTGTTGAGCGTCGGCGTCGCTGGAATGACGATGACAAGTTGGCGATTGTTTCATCCGTCGGAATTGACGGGGCGACTGTCACGCATGTTGCGCATAGGCACGATGTGACGCGCCAGCAGATTTACAGATGGCGACATGAGCTTAAGAAGAAGGGGCTGTGGCCCACCGGCGAGGGTGCAGTTTTTCTGCCAATTGACTTCCATATTGCAGAGGCTGTGACACCACCGCCTGAGCCCACGCCGCCATCTGCTGTGGAGCTTCGCTTGAGCAATGGACGTTGTTTGCGATTTGACACTGCCGTGGACGCCGCCGCGCTGACACGACTGATCCGCGCGGTAGACGCGGCGTGATTGGTCCGGGAACTGGGGTTCGGGTCTATCTGGCTTGTGGCGTCACGGATATGAGGAAAGGCATCGCGGGCCTTTCGGCTTTGACCCAGGATGTGCTGCGTCAGAAACCGGCGGGTGGTGCGGTGTTCGCTTTCCGGGGGCGGCGAGGTGATCGGCTGAAGTTGCTGTATTGGGATGGCCAAGGGTTTTGCCTGTACTACAAGGTTCTAGAGCGCGGCCGATTTCCATGGCCAAGCGCCAAAGATGGTTCTGCGCGGTTGACCTCTGCGCAGCTTGCGATGCTCTGGGAAGGGATCGACTGGCGACGTCCGGATTGGGGCGCTCCGCCCGCGCGTGTAGGGTGATTTACGTCTGTATGGGCGTTATTTATATGGTGCCTCAGCCTGCTTTTTGGTAATCAGACGCATGTCGAAACCCGCTGAAAACCTCTCCGATGATCCTGCTGTATTGAGGGCGATGATCGCAGAACTACAGGCTGAAAACGCCAAAATCTCGGCGACGCTGCGGGTCCATGATCAGCTGGTCCAGGCGCTTCGTTTACGGATCGCTAAACTCCAGAAGCTGGCTTTCGGCAAGTCCTCGGAAAAGATTGAACGCGAGATCGAGCAACTTGAACTGGCGCTCGAAGACTTGCTGGTTGCCGTGGCCGAAACCGATGATGCGCCCATCGATGAAGGGTTGGACGAACCCTCGCAAGAGGCTGCCGATGCGCCCGTTTTGCGCCGCCGCCCGCGCGTCTCGGATACGACCCTGCGGGAGCGCCATGAGCTTGATCCTGGCACGTGCTGTCCTGACTGTGGTGGTGATCTGCGCGTGGTGGGAGAGGATGTCAGCGAGTTGCTGGATATGATCGCGGCGCAGATGAAAGTCATCCAGATCGCCCGCATCAAGAAATCCTGCCGTCGTTGCGAAAAGATGGTGCAGGAGCCCGCACCGAGCCGCCCGATCTCGGGCAGCATGGCGGGACCAAACCTGCTGGCCCACATTTTGGTCTCCAAATTTGATGATCACCTTCCCCTCTATCGTCAGCACGAGATATTTGCCCGCATGGGTGCCGACATCCCAGAAAGCACGCTTGTTGGCTGGTGTGGGCGGGCAATGAAAACCCTGTCGCGGCTTATAGTGCGGATCGAGGCCGACATCATGGGCAGCGATCTGCTGCATGCGGACGATACGCCGATCCGGGTGCTGGATCGGTCAAAGCGCGACAAGGGTCTTGGAAAAGGGGTCAGACAAGGCCGGATCTGGGCCTATGTGCGGGACCAACGCCCCTGGGCGGGGACTTCACCACCCGGTGCCGTCTATCGGTTTGCGCCAGACTGGAAGGAAGAGCATGTCCTTAGCCATCTGGCTGACGCGCGCGGCATTCTGCAAGCCGACGGCTATAAGGGATATGCCAAACTCTACGTGCCTGAACCGGGTGGCGTGCCGCGTTTACGCGAAGCGGCCTGTTGGGCGCATCTGCGGCGTGACTTCCATGATTTTTGGGCATCGACCAAATCCGAGATCGCCCGCGAGGCGCTCGACCGGATCGGCAAGCTCTACGACATTGAGCGTGACATCAACGGTCAACCCGCTGACGTCCGTCATGCCGCGCGGCAAAAGTTGAGCAAGCCAAAGGTCACGGCCTTCTTTGCCTGGTCTGAACAACAACTCCTGCGCATTCCCGGCAAAAGTGATCTGGCCAAAGCCTTCAGGTATGGGTTGAGCCGCAAGGATGCGTTCAGCCTGTTCTTGACTGACGGTCGTGTGGCCATCGACAACAATCCCGCCGAGCGTGCCCTGCGCCCGATTGGAATCGGCAGAAAAAATTGGCTATTTGCAGGGGCGGATACCGGTGCAGAAACTCTCGCACGCGCCATGACGGTCATTGAAACGGCCAAGCTCAACGGTCTCGACCCGCAGGCCTATCTTGCTGACATTCTCGACCGCATTCACGATCATAAGGTCAACCGGCTGGATGAGTTGCTGCCGTGGAACTGGGCACCGCTGAACGCGACCCATTCAGAGGCTGCCTGATGGCTGCGGTGACACATGTCTGCACCATCGACTATGTCGCCAAAATGCTGAGCGAGGACGTCGAGCTTCTCGAAGCGATCATCTCCAACGACGACAACCTCACATATGGCAACATCGTCAGCGTATATGCCGGCGCTGACGAAACCGTCTCCGCACTGACCGACGACGGCATCACGGAGCTGAAGGACATGATCGGCGACGCCCGCGCAATCACCAAAACCTGGCATGAATTCCTTGATGACTTCGTAGATGACGCCGAACTTGTCGCCCGCATCAAGGCTAAATCACCGCGGTAACAATGGAGCGGTTACGCTTCAGGACGCCACTTGGGATGAAGTCGATTTTGAGAACGCGGTTTGGTCGATTCCGAAGGAAAGAATGAAGCGATCCAAGCCCCATAACATTTACCTGGCACAACAGACGATCGACATACTGATCGCGCTGAAGACCTGCGCAGGCAATTCCAGATATCTGCTTCCGTCGCGTTATGACGCGGATGCCCCAATGTCGCGGGCGACATTCAACCGCGTAACAAAAGCTGTAATCATACGAGCGCAAAAGGAGGGCCTACCTCTGGAACACTTCACCGTTCACGACCTGCGCCGCACCGGTTCGACGCTGTTAAACGAGCTGGGGTTCAATGGTGATTGGATTGAAAAATGCCTTGCACATGAGGATGGTCGGTCGTCGCGCGGCATATACAATAAGGCCGAATACGAGCATCAACGCCGCCATATGATGCAGGAATGGGCCAATCTTGTTGATGCTTGGGTGTCTGGCCAGAGGTATCAACCTACGCTCTATCCGCCGGCGATGGACCTCCTCGTCCCCGAGCCGACAATTTGACCGGGCGGGCTTTGCGCAAGCGTACGTCAGGTACAGGGGCACGTTTGTTGGTCTTGAGATCCGACAACCTTCGGCGCTCATCGAGCCATGCTTCTACCTCTGCTTGATCCCAAACCACACACCTGGCTGACAGATGAAACCGTCTAGGGAATTCTCCCCGCTTTTCGAGTTCGTAGATCGTGGTGTCAGATAACGGTACCATCTCCCTAAGCTGATGACGCCTAACCGTTCTTTTCATGGTCCCATACTCGCACATGACATGACGCATCCTTTCGATTCATGCAGATGAGTTTCGATAGAATGCGAAAGCTCTGGTTGATGGAAGAGCTTCTCTGGGAGCTAACGGCAATCGGATACTGTGGCGTATAAATTGTTCGACTAGATCAATGGGCCAATATCGGCCCATACATGCGACAACTGGCACCAGCTTCGGCAAGTTATGCCATCAGCAGTAAAATTCTTTCATATTGAACCTTATGCGAATTTGATCTGTGTAGTGGCGCGCGCTACCTCCAACTCCGACTCTTTCTAGAAATCAATGAGTTATCTAGTGAGAGTCGCATTCCCCACTTTTCAGCGACTTGGACTCCCCGTCAAACGGCGTTGACTACAAAGATATCAGCGGTACGGGATGCGCTGCCGCCTAATTATCAATAAGGTACAAGAAAATCAGGCCACAAACGGCTATCCTTGATTATGGAAATGGGAACGTATCCTCCAAATTTGGCGCTATCATCAGGAGGCAAAACTGAAACCACATGATCTGTGGACTCATCAACAAATTCGCAAATTATTCCGGCATCTTTGTGAGCAGCAACAACAAGTCTATTCGGCCAATTTTTTGAAGACACCCGGATAATGTCATCTGCCAAGCTTGTGATCTGAATATCGGTTCTACCCGGCAATCCGTCAGCAAGCGAGAAAGCCTGTGGTCCCTCGTCAACAACACGGCCTGAAACTGATGAATCATGCAGTTGCTTTAGATCATGTTCATCAACATCCAAAGGCTGCAACACGTTGGAAGCGAGGCCCATCTTGCGCGAAATCAATCGATGCAGCAGACAATCGAAAGAGGCAGGGCCAAGTTCGGGATGCACCGCCATTGGAAGGTGAACCGTCACAGGGCGCGTCTGGCCAATGCGGTGGGTCCGATCGTTGCATTGCTCTTCTACCGCGGGGTTCCACCACCGCGTCAGATGAATAACATGGTTCGCGGCAGTTAACGTTAAGCCCGTACCAGCGGCACGCGGCCCCAGAACCAGCACATCAAATTCGTTGTCATCACCGCGTTCTCGTTGGAATTGTTTTGTAATCCACTGGCGATCGTCAATTGACGTATCACCATTGATCAACATGACGTTCAGGCCAAATTCAAGGTTGAGGATTTCAATAAACCAAGCTTGGATATCTCGGTTTTCGACAAACACCAGCGCACGCTCGCCTTTTGATTTCACGAAGCGCAAAATATCCATCACAGCACTTGTCCGAGCCGAAGCTCCTACAAAATCGTTGATCAATTCACCTTCTATCATTCCCGGATGGGCAGATACTCGACGAATGTGTTGTAAGACCTGAAGAATGCCACCATGTTTTGCACGCGCTTCATCATAACGGATCGCTTGTGCCGGAGGCATTTGGCGTGGATACATGATCCGAACTTTTGGCGGTATCGTCGGGTCCGCGTCAATCTTGGTACGTCGAAGACATAAGGCTGGGCGCGCACCGCTTTTTTGAAACAATGCTCGTTGAAGTTGGGCCAATCGGTTTGCAGACGGCTTCGCAAACACCCGGTTGAACGCAGCCAACGATCCCAGTGCCCCGGGGCATATAATATCCAAAATTGACCACAGATCCTGTGTCTTGTTTTCAATTGGTGTACCCGTCAATCCGATCCAGAAATCAGCCTGCACAGCTTTGGCTGCCTGCGCGCGTTGGGTGCGCGGGTTCTTGATAAACTGCATCTCATCAAACACCGCCGTTGCGCATTTCAGACCTGCAAAGCTGACCGCATAATTCGCCAGCGTTTGATAGGTCGTGATAATGACACCGCGTTTGCCATGAAGCGGCGACAGGTCAAGATGCACTGTGCCGTCGCCAATATCTCTTCCACGCGCTTTATCGTTACGCCATGCAGAGAGGGCCGTTCCATAAAGCTGGTGGATAGGGCCAAGTGCATTCCGCGTCAGATGCAAATTAATCTCTGCTTGCCAGTTGTGCAAAAGAGAGGTTGGCGCAACGATCAGAACTGGGGCCGGTTCAACTTCACCCATCTCAATTTGGTGATCTAACCACGCTAGAAATGACAACGTTTGCAGGGTTTTACCCAAGCCTTGCTCATCCGCGTTCAAAACGCCGGGAAGCCCAACTTTCCATGCTTCGACCTGCCAGAAAAACGAGTTTGTCTGATAGCCACGCAAATCTGCCGACACAGTCTTAGGCAATTTGGTTTCTGAACCACTGCGAGGCTGAACATCGGCAAAATAATCCAGATCATGAAGGTTCGCGTGAACGATAGGAAGATAAGCGTCAGCAGCGTCTGCGTCTATCAGTGCAGGTTCTGAAAGCAATGCCCCACGACGTTTTAACGCTTCGATCACCTCAGCGGTGACTGGCACTGTTCCGGTATGCAAATCCAGAAATTTTGCCCCAGAAAGCAATGCGCGTTGTAACATCAAGATTGTGTCAGCGACCTCTTCGTCCGCAAGCGCACCAAGACATTCACCCACGGTTGGGGACATGGTCGGCGGCAGCCACGGTAGGCCACTCCCTTCGTCAATCTCTGAAGGAGTTGGCACCGCGACGCCGACCCCGATGACGCGGTCAGACCAGCCTGTCGTTTCGGTCCAACCTTCGTCGACAGTGCGTTCGATCAGTTCAACTGACATTTCCGGAGGTGTTTCATCGTTTATCGCGCCAGTCTCGCGGAAATGTTGTTCAATTGCCTCTGCAATAAGGCGAGAAGCATCAGCAATGAAGGCCTTACGGCCTACTATGTCTTCGTTCATGGCCTGTGCAATTACCTTGAGAACCGGCGCTGCGGAGCGATCAATCACCGCGAATGTTCCATCGGTTAGGCGATACGTTGGCTGCTCACCTCGGTTGGTAACGGCAGCCTGAAAACTCAGTTTGTTTGAATGCGACAGCAGAAAGTCGTCTTCCGCAGTCGAAACAGGTGTGGGGGCGAACCTGTAATCATCTGGATCAGTAACTTCGAGACTCAAGCGCCCCACGCTGACGATTTTCAGACCTTCTAGAAACGGATCAAGCACAGTCCCAGCAGCATTGCCTAAGAATGTCTTATACGTCGCAAGGGCCCGCCAGTGAGTCTCAATAGGGGCATCAGGTTCGAACTCTTCGGAAAGCCGAATCGCTTGATAGATTGCATCGGGTATCCGCATGCGTCGCTCTGCCATGTCTGGAAATAAGATCGCCCCAGTACGCGGTACACTCTCTTTCCGTCCATTGCGTTCCCACCACCACGCTAGACGGGCATCAGAACTGCCTATGGTACCCTGCATCTTGGCCGCAAATGATAGCCCATTTATCAAGTGTGGCAGGCCCAAAGGGGCGGCAAAGGCGTCTTCAATCTGAGCAACAAGCCGGTGGGAAATGGTCAAACTATCCGACTTCACAACACTCTGTGTTCTTTCCGGGTCCAGTGAACGCACGCGCGCCAATGCGTAAGTGAGCGCCCGATCTTCCTGATGAATGACAGTTAGATCGGGGCTTGAGCTGCGCTGGAACTTGCGGAAGATACCTTTTGCTGCCTGCACTGGAACAAGAACGATGGCGTCTTGTCTGACCTCGCTGAGAATGAGTGATATCATTTCAACCGCCCCCTGACCCACTCGCGCCAGCGGCCATGAATGTCGTGAATTCGGGTGTTAGGATTACCTTGCTCCAGGGTGATATTTTCATCATCATATTCATCAAGGTAAAGCACCGGGCGCTGCAATGCTCCTTCCTTGAAAATGTGAACTCGATAGTTCTGAGATCCCTCGACAATGACCGTGTTCCCAGCGCGCATAATCAAAAGAGACGTATCACGTCTTTTCCCTGATTGTTTTGCATAGGCCTTTAGAGAAAGGTTTTGCGTTCGATCAAATCGGCGCTGCGCCTCATCCACCGCAACTGGATGAAGCGCCACCCATGCCTCCGAAACAGTGCCCTCATCATAAAGGCGGGTCCAGAACTCGCGCCGCATCCGCCAAGTTTCTGGGTTTTTATGCTCAACAGCAGATATGATATCCATGAAGGCAATGATGCTGTCCCCTGCCAACCATCTCAGCAGAACGCCACGGCAGTCAGGGTCCACATCCATCCAAACATGTTCGCCAGCAATCCGTGGATCGTCAAAGTGGTTTACCAAAAAGTCAGTCAAATACTGTTTGTCAGCCTTGTTGGGACTGGTTTGCACCCACGGGCGCAAAAATAGATTGATTGCTTCAATCATTTGCGGCCCCTGCAAACCGAGAGCGCGATCAGGTCGGCACCAATCCATTAAGCGATCCATGTCGGCACGGCTTCGAATTGGCGGCAATGATGCGAGGAAGTAACGTGATACCTTTGCGCAAAAGCCAAGTGCGTGAGGGTCGGAAAAACCACAAGAGGTCAACATCTCATGTGGTCGATCATACCCAGCCATACGTGTTGCAAGCTGCAAGGCACCCGAACTGGAGTTAAGCACGTCGGGCAATGACACGACCAGATGCGAAAAATTCTCAGGTAACTTCTTCGCGCTGTCTTGCATTATTCGAGAGACTTCAACGGTTAGTGTATCATCCTCTTTCCAGCCTTCGAAGTACCCCTCGCACATCGCTGACAGCAGATTTAGACGGCTTGTTCGTGCAGCTTGTTGTAGTAGGAAATCCTGCAAATCAGAAAATTGGGTTAAATGACCGGCGCATGCAGCACGCAAGAGCATGGCAACATCAGCCTCGGTCGCGCCATCCCAACGGCCATCAACACGCCGCTTGTCGTAGGTTGCTGCGAGGCCCAGAATGTCCTGTTCAGCCAAAGTAGATTTGCTTTGATACGCCACTGCAATTTCGTTGCACATTTCAACCAAGGCTATCGGCTCTTCAAAGTCTCGAGCCTGAGGCCTGCTAAAAGCTGGGATGAGCGCGCGGACGGTCACGGGGCATCCAGCCGCAAGAAACCGTCTTTAATCGAATCTATGTCTTCGATACTTGCCGGGCGCAGCATAATAAACCTTAGATCGATCCGCCGGTTGGCGCTTTTGCCTTCTGGGCTACTGTTCAGCGTCACAGGTCGGTCCTCCCCGTAACCCGCTACAGACAGGACCGGTTGATCTGTAAAGTTCTGGTGGATGTTCAAGCCGGGTTGATGGGAAATCATCGCGCCATAGGTCGTAGCTGCTCGCTGGGAACTCAAAGACACGTTGGCGTTCGCGGAACCGTCACTGTCTGTGTGTCCTTCAATTTGCAGAGCTTCTACGATTGCAAAGGACGGATTGCATTGCGCGTCATACGCTGACTGTGGGCCCATTGTATAACAAGGTAAAACGGCATGAATGAGGTCTGCAATCCGTTCGATCTTTATTTGACTGCCGGCTGACAAACGTGGGCTCCCAGACGCAAACAATCCTTCACCTTGAAACTGCAATGCATCTTTACCATCGCTTACCCGCACGCCAAGCTCCGGAAACTCCTCCGCGATTTGATCTCGCAGAGACGTTAGCAAGTTTTCTCTCTCCTGGGCTACCGAACTGTTGTACATCTCCAGGGGATTAACTTCGATTAGACTTAGTTGAGTACGCGCACGATTCAACTCTTCCCTCAACACAACAATATCTTGCTCCAGATCCTCTGACCGCCCCGCCCTCGCCTGAAGGTTGGTTACTTCGGTAGTTAGGCGCAGGACGTCTTCTCGAAGCCGTAACAGTGTTGCGACATCTAAAGTCCCATCCGTCCAATCTTCAATCGCGCTTTGGGCAACTCGAAGTTGGGCCTCCCGCTCATCTAATTGCGCAACTACCCGTTCATACTCACTTACCGTTACTGTTTGCTCAGGCCGAAGTTGACTTGC
The DNA here is from genome assembly GCF_000154785.2 of Roseobacter litoralis Och 149. NCBI lineage: Bacteria > Pseudomonadati > Pseudomonadota > Alphaproteobacteria > Rhodobacterales > Roseobacteraceae > Roseobacter > Roseobacter litoralis. The sequence continues at coordinate 1,814,963 of NC_015730.1, read as the reverse complement.
GAAGAACGCCAATAGGATCAGAACGATAAAGAGGATGCTGACCGTCATATCCGTCATCGAGATGAAAGCGGATTCGTCCTCTTCATCACCGTAACGGGCATGATGGCGGGCATTGCTCATTCGGAATTCAGCAGTTTTGTTGTTGTCGGTGGAGAAGCATTAGCTGACGCATCTTCAACTGTATTCTCGACGTCCAATTCTGGCGCAGGCTCTGAAATCGGTTCCGGCTCGGGCGTGAATGACCGCGCGCCTTCAATTACGGTTCGTAACCGCTGCAAGGCGTCTGCGTACTGTCCGTGAACGTCATTTGAAAACACCTGCACTTCGCTCATCGCTGCATCAAGGTTGGTTTTATAAACCTTCAACGCACTTTCCATATCTCCATCGTAAGCTTTAGCACGGCTTTCAAATGCTTCAATTTGCACCTTGATCGCCTCAGCAGCGGCGGTCAAAGCGGTTGTTTGATGTCCCAGAGATATTTCTGCTCGTTCAACAAGATCGACTCCGGCTGTTCCAATAATTTTGGCTGTTTCGGCTGTGCCCGAGATCGCTTCAGCCAAGGGGGTCGCCCCTTTTTCGAGAGCCTCTGCAGCTTTCGTCAGATCTTGCACAACTGCCTCAATTCGGCGGGATACGGCATCAAGACCTATAGTTGTATCCCGCATCCCCTCGGCGGCTTTTTCCATCTGATTTCCCGCATCAGAGACTGTCTTATTCAGACTTTCCGAAACGCCTGTTGCAACTGATTTCATCATATCTGCAGCTGCTTCGCCTCCGCGGTTGCTTGCTTCTTTCAAAGGCTCTGAAAGAGCTGAAATAAGCTCAGCGTTCAGCTTGGAAAGATGTGAACGCAGCTCTTGCGTTTCCCCCAATTGCTTTTGTGCAATATCAGCAAGGCTCAGGAATTGAACCCGCCGCTCAATCGCGTGTGAAAGCGCTGCTAACGGGCCATCAATGCGGCCGGACAACACCCGAATGGATAGCCCAACCAGAATTGATGCAAACAGCCCCGACAACGACATGATGAATTTTGCAGAGGCCACTGCGAGTAGCTGGCTGAGCGCTGCTGTCATCACTGCAGAGTCGGCGCCATCGCTGGCGCCTTTCAAAATATCACCGGTTTGGACTAGTGCAGCAACCAGCCCAAGAAATGTCAAAAACAGGCCAACCGAGACCAAAACACCGGGCCAAAAGCGCCAACGGCTTAGTCCAAATCCAAGGCTGTAGGTGTTGAAAAACTCATCCGGTCTCGCTGAGTTTTGTATGACACCACTATGGCTCTCACTCGGCTCAACGACGGTTTCACGAAACTCGGCCCAAATGTCCGCAAGGCGTCTTTGAGGTCCGGTTCCTCCCCATGCTTCAATACGCGCGCACATTGAAGCATAGTTTTTCGAGAAATCTTGTTCTCCACTTGTCTGAGTAACGATGCGAGTAAGTTTGAGCACAGCGCGTCTCTGACGCTCTGTGGAAAGATACATTATAAGGACAATGACACAGGCCACCGCAAAGATAGTTGCAGCAACGATTCCTGGAACAGAGTCGAGTGTTAGGTACTTGGCCAACCCCAAAATAAAGTCTTTTGACGCCAAGCCCAGGCTATCCATAAAATTCTGCATGCTATCTACGTTCAATTTTCTAAAGAATTACATTTCAACACGACTATCCGCTTTCATGGGCCTGTGGTCAAAGGGACAGCGTCCCCGTTCCAAACGACACATCCATCGCTAAGGAGCAAGCGCCGACGGCCCTTTGTTAACGCAAAAGTTGAAGGCAGGCAGTCTAGGGATCGTACTCTTGTGCATCTTCCGATATGCCCCGTGTTGAAACATCTTCAGCAGAAGCGCGGTCCTCTTTGATCTTTGGAGCCCTCCTCTGCCATGCAGTTAATTCAGCACCGACGTTGCCATAAAAGCTTGGAATAATCGCTTCTAGGTCCACGATGAAATTAGCCTGTTGTGTAAATCGGGCGCCCAATCGTTTCGAACAGAATATATGAAAACTGTGGGGCGACAGATGGCTTCTTTCAGCTTCAGCAAGCTCCGGACGTTCTCTCAACTCTGAAATCAAATATTGCGTCGGTTCAGCTTTTCCGGGCCACATCATTCTAAGATACAAGTCATCCGAGTTGGCCGTTTTGACTTGCCTCAAAATCCAGTTGACCCGTGCTTTGGTTGATACTTTGTCTTCGGGTGCTCGTAGAGTCACACCTACATCAACGCTTCGCCGCTTAATATCGACGATGATCTCCAAAGGGGCCGCAGCATCTGGCACATCAAGCTCGGAACACAAGATTTGGCTTTCTCGCAAAAAACTGATCTCGTCCTTTACCCGCGCAGCTCCATCTAATTTGTGCTTTCGACTTAACCGCTCCGTCACTGTGGTTTCGGTCATCCGGCTAAGTATCAAGGCTAGATCGCGGGTTTCTTGATGCCAAGCTGACACAACTTTTGCAGCGTCTGACGACTTTGACGAGATAACTCCACCACTGGATACAAGCTTGTTCAACTCAGCCCACTCTTTGGGCATGCGGTCGAAACCTTTGACACCCGCACTTTCGTGGGTCAAAAAACGGCGCAACTCATTCAACAATAACCTTTGATCAGTATCAGCAATCAGATCCTGGCTTAGCAGCAAATCTGCCTCTGTCAGGACGTACATCCATGACCAATGGAAAACTGGTATCTTCGATCGACTTTTCTGGACATCTTGCAGCGGATGTAACGCGGGCGAAGTGGCAAACTGATTTGATATGGAAATCACGCAATCAATGGCGTTGTCTTTTGCAAGCTGGCGGTATTTTTCAATCTGGTCGGAATCGAGCTCGTTTGAGCCTACTTTTGCTTCGACGAGAGCTCTCCACTCACGGCTGCCATTTCGCACAACAATCAGGCCGTCAGGGCGATCTTTAATATTTGGAGCATGGTTTTTACAAACGACCTCAGTGTAGGTCTCTATTTTAGTCCGTACGCCCACTTTTTGACCCAAACTGTTTAGAAGCGATGCCCCAAACTCGTCTATTTTCGCTAAGCAAGCCAACACAATGGAAGTTGTCCTGCCTTCTTTGGATGTGGTTGCAAGGACTGGAAAAAGGCGTGCCTGTTCTCCCTGTGTTAAGTACTCAGGTAACTCTTCAGACATCCACTTTCCCCACACTATGTATGCGAGCATAAGATCGTTCCCCTTGACGTTCGTCAATTGCGAATTCCACAATATCAAGTACGTGTCCTCCCCTCCAAAGCGTCGAACGCAAGCTCCAACTACTGTCGACCAGTGAATTCACTTTTCGTCCTGCGTGCGCTTGCTGCAAAGCAAATGCTGCATGAACGCAAATTCTGGTGTCGCTACGCAGCGGGAAAAGCGGTCGTTCTTGTAGACTGCAGCGGGTAGCCAAACCACTGCGAGAGAAATGAACTGGCTTTCAAGCTCCAATTGCCAAAGATAGAGAAGTGATCTTTATGAGAAGCGAGGTGCGGGAGAAAATATGAGTTTTGATACGAAGAAATTGCAAGAACAGATTAAATCAACGCTGAGCCGAATTTCGGAGCTTGATGATGCAACGGTGCTCAAGCGTCTTCACGCCAATATTCATCGCCATCCAGACCTTGAAGATATAGACCGTGAAACGCTTGACGAGGCCGTTATGCAGCGGCTCCGCATAGTTTCTCCCGCCATTGCGACACGCTTGGGCGGGCCAAAAGACGAGCAAGGCCGAGATTTCCTTGAAGCACTTTATGAAAGGGTTGCCACTGAATTTGATTTGTCAGGAAATCATCTCAAAAACGGAGTTAAAACTGGCGGATATATGATCAATGGAACGCGATACGTTGACGTTTATATATCTTACAAGACTGCGACCAAGAAAAATCTCAGCCTGGCGTGGATTCAGGACGAAGTTGGGAGCGAACCATACCTTCACCTGCAATTGCGTCACGTTGGAGCGGGAGGCACAGGAGAGCTCAAGAACAAAAAATTTAACGATCAGGAGACGGCGACCGAGGCCTACAGCCGGGAACTGGCGCACCTATTGAGCGAGGCGTAATGCGCTCAATGTAAAAGCACTCCGATTCATATCGGCAGCGCGTTAGTATAAACACAAAGTTGTTCGGCAATCGTCCTAAACTTGCCGTTCGCCCACTGAACGGCGTGCCGCGGTGCGGCCCGTCATACCGACCATTCGCTGCAACCGCGAAATCAAGAGGGTGGTGAATTCACATCTGTGGATGCCCCCGTTAATGCAAGCTATTTTTGAGTGTTTTGCGAATGTGAACGGATGCGGTCATCTGTCAGGCCTGTTCGGCCGCAGCGTGCCGATCCGCATCCGGCTCGCGCTTTGGCGCGACTGATCTCTTAGTAGTCGTATTTTTTCAAGAAGTCAGACTGAAGCTTCGTAGTTTCAGTTGAAAGAACGACGCGAGCGCGAGAATCGTCCATTTTATCAAATACATCCTTCGCATTCTGGATCACCGTGCGGAAGGCCTTTTCGTCCATTCGATTACCTAAACGAACGCCCAAAATCGATGGAAATACTTCCGTGTAGCTGGCTGCCATATCCGAACTAGATGGCATCATAGAGAGAAAATGAAGGATAAACTCAGGCCGAAGCATGTATCGCGACCGGTTCTTTGCAACCAGCTCGCCGGTAGCGTTACGAATTCGGGTCTGTTGCGTCATCCACCACGTCTTATGACCAAAAGGGTTTGATCCCGCCCTTTCGTCATTCACCTTTCGCTGTTGGTAAATTCTGAGGGCTGTAGTAGCCGCATTTTTACTAAGTGTTTTTTCCGACTCCTGATCCCGTCCGGTCTTGCCGCGCACTTTGAGCATCTTCTTGGCGAGGCTATCTCGCTCGTCCAAATCAAGTCCGACTTCCATTTCCTCAGAGGTCTCAAACACCATTTTGAACTCGTTTATCAAATACTCTCGAAGCTCGTCACGTGACGATTGATTGCCAAGCTCTTTCACGGTGCAAAACTGAGAGATGTATCGGTCCCACGAGAAAGGCGGTTTCTTTGCAACCTGGTTTTCTAACCGGGCATAGAAGTAGGAACGTATAAGGATTTTGTTGATCTGCTTCGCAAGGTCAAAGTTCATGAACTGGGCGATTTCTTGGAAGTTGTTTACATACTCATAGTGCGACACTTTCAGGTGATGCCAAACCTCGTCTAGCGCCTTGTCGGTCAGTATGAGCTTTGATCCAGCACTGCGTACTGTGTTGAGTGCATTTTTTGTCATTTGATCCTCCTTCGGAAGCAGGTGCTCCGACAAGCTGCGAACCAAGATGTCTGATCCGACATAAAGGACAAAATGCGAAGACATCGATCTCAAGTACTCAACGATTCTTGGCTCGTTCTTCAGAAGAAACATCAAAACATAAGTGCGGCTCAGTTTTCCCAGATAGACCCTTTCCTTCCGGCTACTGCTATAAAAAGCTTGCCGAAGTACGTTCAGCGCGGCCAGCGAGACAATTCCGGCATCGTTGCCCTTAAGGCCGTTCTCTTCAATCGCTTCATCGATATAGGACTCGATCGAGGGCAATTCGTTTTCGTCAGGTTCATCGGAGAGGAACAGTGATAGTTCTAGCCCTTGCCCGAGAAATGTTTTGTGAATCGCGGAGTGACAAACGCGAACCGCGAACTCTATGAGTTCACGATTGTTAGTTCGATCCACGATTTCTTGTTCTGCTCGCTTTCGAAAAACCTCGCTAACACCAATTCGAAGCGCTTCGTCTTCAACGTTCTCGGACTTTATCAGCTCCCTGGTTTCGTACGGCAAGCAGAACCCATTTTCCTTTGGATGGAAATTGACACGCCGCCCGCCTTCTAACTTTGTTCGAAGATCTTCTAGCCTAGTGTCAAGAACGCCCTTAAAGAAGGTCTTGGCGGACGGCATCGCATTGATGACCTGTTTCTCAATCTCGTCCTTGGTTCTGAAAATTTTCTTGTCCGGGTCCGTTCCCTCAAGAGCCCAGATGATCAAACTGTCGGTCACAGCCTCAAGCAACTGAGTCTGGCCTCGACGTCGCTCGAGCTCTTGCCCCACAAAGACACAGAGGGTTCGCGCCGGGAGTGCATCCGCGCTCTGTATCAAAGACGCACTTCCAGTTTCCGACAGAAAGCTCACCGAAGGGGCAAGATAGGATGAAAACGCCTGAATTGTCTGAGGAGAGTTGTTGATTTGGTGAGTGAAGTACTGTGCGTCTCTTATTGTAATTCGGCAGTCCAGCTCATCAGAGAGGTCAGATTCTAGAACATCGATTGGTCCGGCTGACTTGCTGGTACAATAGATGAGAGATTTAGGGGTTCGTCCATACTTACGTAGGCGCTTTAGAGTGTGGCGAACCTTGGTTTTTGTGTCCGGAGTAACCGACGCTTGCAGAAATCGTGCTTGGGTTTTGTCTTCAAAAATTGAATCGGCAATTAATCCATCAGCGCCGCCATCATGTATGCCGCCAAGCGGAATATAGGAAACTCCCATCACCGCAGAGAAGAAAGACTGAACGAAATTTTCGAAGTCGACCCCACCGACCCGCTCTAAAGCGATGTCGACGAGGCGGTGATCAATAGTTTGTAACGCCATATAAGCCCAGCTTTCTCGGATTCGAATGATGTATCAGTAGACTACAGGCGAATATGTGCCAAATCTAGCGAACCCAAACGATGAAGCCACTATTTATGGTGCTCAACTGATCGCGCTTGACCTCACTAAGGCACCTTCACAACATATTGTTGCATTCCTCGCTAAACTGCCACGAAGTACTCTTCCTGGCCGTTTCGGTTTTCGAATCCGAGATGCAGAGTAAATCACAAAGTAATGGTGAGCACAGTGGCTCAACGGGACAATGCAATTCCGTATGCGGTGGCGTGGACGATGTGTCTTGGATGTCTACTTTGGCTATGTTGGTAACTTGCTGCGGCACTTGCAGAGAAAGTCCGCTTCCCGCCCATGGTGTTGATCGCTCCGCACTAATTCTCGTCATCGTAGTCTTGAAATCGTCGTGTGAGCGACGCCCAAGTCCCGCGCTATGGCGCGGCAAGTATCACCATCTGCCATGCGCTGGCGTGCAAGTTGACGCTGATGGTCTGTGAGCTTTGGCTTACGTCCAAACTTGGTTCCGTTTGCGATTGCGATCTGGCGGCCTTCATTGGCGCGTCGGGTAATACGTTCTCGCTCGTCCTCAGCCAAAGCTGAAAGAAAGGCCAGAATGCCCTTGCCCATCGGGGTCGTAAGGTCGAGCCAAGGTTTGTCCAAGACCTTGACGGTAGCTGATCTGTCCGCGACGCGCTGGATGATATTGATCCCATCCATCATCGATCTGGTCGCCCTGTCCCATTCAGCGATGACCAGAACATCCCCTGCCCCCAAAGCATCGATGGCACGTTCCAATTGAGGACGGCCCTTAACGGTCCGCCCAGATGCCACCTCACGGAAAATCCTGTCGGCTTTGATTGTGTTCAGTGCGCCGACCTGGCGATCAAGGGATTGTCCCTGACTAGACACTCTGGCGTAACCGATATGCATGGGAGCATCCTACTCTAGCCAGATACATTATGCACCTGATATGTGCACCGCCTCATTTGCCTTGTTTTTATAGCTGAATGACGCTGTTGCAAATATCATGCATTTCGATCCAACGAGGAAGACCGGCCGTTCGGGCATTGCGCAGCGAAGGTCTCGAAAGAGCCCAAACTGTGAATTTGATTTTTTCGTTACGCGTGCTCGGAGCAAGTGGATTGCTGCATGTGCGGAAGACTATTCGCAGTCATGCGGTATAGAAACCGGCCGTTCGCCAAAAGCGCGGTGATGATTTGAGAGGCAAGGCGCAGATCGCGAACATACTCGGCTGCTTAAATGATGCCCAGCACGTCATAATGCATAGCTATGACCGGAAGTTGGGGAACGATCACCGTAGAACGAAAAGAGTCAGCACAGGGTAGAGCGGAGAGTTAACGTTTGATTAACCCTTGGCGTGCAAGCGTTTGCTGCAAATTGATTGGTGCTCGGGCGTTGGGAGTGTAATTTGAATATTCTGATCGTTGATGACAGTGAATATGACGCCTTGGAGTTGTCGACCAAGCTGGCGACGATTTTGCCTGCGGCGGTCGTAACGTGGCGGTCTTCGCCGGATCGAGCGCTTGAGAAAGTTGCGTGCAGCGATGCGAAGCCTTACGACATCGTCTTTGTAGACCAACATATGCCAGGACGTCTTGGCACGGATTTGGTGAAAAAACTTGGTAAGATGCTGAACCGAAAAGTCACCCGCGTGGTTATGCTCACCAGCGATGGCGGTGACACTACCCGGGCTACGGCGCTCGTCAGCGATTGCGATGGGTTTTTGACAAAACCAGTCGACATGAACCGGCTTCGTGCATTCTTAGACGGCTCAAGGTGCCAATGGGAGATGTCGGATTTGCCGACAAACATGGAACACTATTGGAAATTGTTGGAAAACCGTGAAAGCAAATTGAATGGCTCTGTGCGTTAGGGCAACCGTCCTGCGAGGTGGCATCCCGGTGGTCAGACCAGGTGGAAACCTGTAACATGGTTTCAGACTAGCTCGGCTCTGGTTTCGGCAGAGATAATGTAAATGTAGAGCCATGGCCAAGTTCGGACTCGCAAATTATGGTCGCATCATGATGTTCAGCAATCCGCATGCAGGTCGCCAAACCAAGTCCTGTTCCTTTGAATTCACGACCTGAGTTCAACCTTTTGAACGGCTCAAATATATCGGTCAGGTGTTCCGGTGCAATGCCCATACCATCGTCGGTAACGATAAGCCGCCATGCGTCTACCGCATCCACGATGACGACATGAATTTTGCCTTTCGGCATAACTCTGTATTTTAGTGCGTTGTCGACCAGGTTCTGGAGCAGCTGTCCCAACAGATGGACTGACCCCCAGATTTTTGGCGGATTTTGTTGGAAGGTCAGAGTTGTTCTTGCAGCTGCAACGTCATGTGCAAGTGCGCTTAGAGTGTAATCAAACAAGCGCGTTGGGCAGAACATCTCGAATTCCGCTTCGGATCGCTGCGGTTCCGAAAACCTCTGGAGCGACAGGATCATTCTGTCCATTTGTTCGACGCTCTCAGTTATGAAACTGAATAGCTTGAGCTGCATTTCATCGGTTATAGGTGCTTCACTAACCGTCAACATCTCGATCGGGCCTTTTATCGCACGCAAAGGAGCCCGCAAGTCATGCACTAAGATATCAGCAAAGTCTCTCAGGCTTTCCTGCTGACGTGCTAAGCGGCGTTCCAGTTCCTTGTGGTCAATCGCCATGTCCACCCGACGTCTTATCTGAACTTCCGAGAAAGCACCTTTTACGACATAGTCTTGTGCGCCCAATTTTATCGCATCTACGGCAATCTTTTCGTTGCCTTGCCCTGTGACCATAACGATTGGAATCTGAGGGTATCGATCCAACAGATCTCGCAACAAATGCAGCCCGTCCAGGCCAGGCATAGAATAATCCAGTAAAAGACAATCGATGTTCTTACAGCCTTCTAGCATCTCAAAGCAGGACACCGCGTTGGTTGCTTCAATAACCTCATAATTCGCCGGTGAAACTGTCGAAAAAATGCGTGCGAGCACCTCTCGATCTTCGGGCGTATCATCCACAACCAGAAGCGTTTTCACGGCGCTATCTCCAACTCGGCAGTTCGGCTTGTTGAAACCAGAACGCCTTTAGGCTGCTCATTTTTTTGACGAAATCTTCCCAATTTACGGGCTTGCGAATAAACGCGTTCGCGCCTTTGCGGTAGCACGCATCAACATCGCTCTTATCGTCGGAGGTACTTAGAACGGCAACCGGTATCAACTTTATCCGGTCATGGGCTTTCATCTTCGACAATAATCCTCGGCCGTCGAGGCCGGGCATGTTCAAGTCAAGAATGACAAACTGGCAGTTTTGATCCGAAGCCTGCTCATCATTTGAGCTCTGAGCCAGCAGTAACTCCCAGGCATTTTGCCCACCTAGGGATCTCGATATTTTCACGCCACCAACCTTGTCGAGATCAAGCGCGCGCAATGTGGCTTCGAAGTCATCGTCACTGTCTTCAACTATCAGTACGTGCATGTCAATTCCAAAGCTGTTTGGTCGTTTTCTTGTATCATAACTGAAATCATGTAGCGTGTCCCAGCCCTGCCCCAGTTAACGAACGACTTACAGCCGCGTTCTGTTCAAATTGCCTTTGATCCGCAAAGGACACGTAAAACGTGCTTCCTTCGCCGATGATAGAAGAAAAACCAACAGCACCGTTAGTGACCCCGACAACTTTCTTCACAAAGGCCAGCCCAGAACCCGTTCCTGGCCCAAATTCTGCATCTGAGTGCAGCCTCTTGAACATTTTGAAAACCGCATCTTGGAACTCTTCTGCAATGCCGATACCGTTGTCCTTGACGTAATAGGCGTCCCAAATCTCTTGCCCGTCCAAGTTGGCATGTCGCACATGGCCGATCGCGATCTGTTTCTTGTTAGACGTGTTGTAGATGATGGCATTCAAGATCAGGTTGCGAAACACGACTTCGATTTGTGACGGATCCGACCGCAGTTTTGGCAGGTCGGTTTCGATGGAGATGCTTGCGTTGTTTTCTGACAAGAACTCCGACATCGGGTCTACCACAGCCTCAATAGCTTGCCGAGGGTCGATCGAAGATGGAACAGAAACCGTTCTGATACTAGAATACTGCAAAAGAGTGGTAATTGACGTTTCGACCTGTTCACAGAGTTCGCTGATCCGGGCCAATCGCTTACGCGCCTGCGGTGCCAAAGCGTCTTCATGATCCATTTCGATGAATTTGGCTTGGTTGGATATTCCGCGCAGCGGTGCCTTGAGGTCATGCGAGGCGATATGGGCAAATTCGCTTAGCTTTTCCTGCGCTTCCTGTGCCTCTTGAATCTTGCGCTCGCCCAGAATTATCTGCGCATCTTTCCGTATCAATTCCTCACGACTGGGCAGGCTGAGGAAGAGGGGCATGATCCGGGCGAGTTGAATGGCCGTGTAAATGGACACCCCTGCGGTCATGAGTTTTACGATACCTTGCAGCGCGTATGCTGGAAACCAAAGGGTAAAAAGTGCCCCTGTGTGACTAAGCGCGCAAGCTGTAATGAATGCGGCAAACATCCGTGCAACTGCTGGGTCAATCAGATCCGGTCGTTTTTTTTTGGCTTGAATGATGATCAACGGAATCGCGAAATACGCCAGCGCAATCAGCAGGTCCGACCCGCCGTGCAAGATCAACAAGTCCGGGCGCCACAATAAGCACATTCCGTGTGGCACAAACTGCGCTGTGTCAAAAACACTTATGAATACGTCCCACATGTCGTTTCCCTGCCGTAATATGGAGTGTCATTGCGTCAATTACTCGCTAACAATGACTAAGCGGCCCAAAGGTTAACCTTTCGTTAACATTTTCGGTGTCGTGCTCAACGCACCTGGACAGGATGGATTGGGACAAAAGGACTGCGCTGTCAGTTTTTTGAGTGCTGTTTGCTGCTCCGGTCATCAGGGTCCTTGCCGAAGGGAAGACGACGAGACACATGAAAAGAGCCAAAAAGATACTGCTCATTGAAGATGATGATTTCACACGTTTCATGATGCGCCAGATCATCAAGACGTTAAATGTAGATGTTGATGTGGCGCATGATGGCCAAGACGGCGTTTTGAAGCTGTCCCAAAACCCTTGCGCTTACGGCGTCATTTTGATGGATATTCACATGCCAAGACTAGATGGGACGGAATCCACACGTCGCATCCGAACAATGAGCGATGATCCACCGCGTAACGTCCCAATAATCGCCGTTACCACGGACGAACGATATCACAACAGTGAACTCATTGCAGATCTTGGTATGAATGGTTTTATCTCCAAGCCTGTTACGGCAGGCGAATTGATCGGCCTAGTTGATCGATACTGCGTGGGCTCGCTCGAATAACAGGTCTCGGGCGAATGTGAGTCGCCTTCATCGCGGCGACAGAAGGCCAATACCAAACCCAAAAAGCAGCTGCCCGAAAGCTAAAATAAGAACAGCCGCAGCAAATGCACGGTTTTTCCTGCAGTTTGCTTGTTTGAACCGGATACAGCGAAAGCACGTTCTCAGTTCCAGCAAATCTGCGCGCCCGAATGAGCGAATTGGCGACACGCGCTGAGCCACAACATCAGATGTACTGTATATGCGAGAAGATGCTGCGCCAGCAAAGCGCGAAAACCCAATGTCGGTTTTGTCTAAGGTTTGTGGCTGCTGTCAGCGCGAGCTGCAGCGGCGACAAATCCGACAAGGAGGAAAGCGCGGGCGGGTTTCGTTACTAAGGCATAAGACCACCAGCCCGCAGACGGTCTCGCCTTGCGTTGACCCTTGATGAACGCGAGGAGATTTCACGCGGCCTTGTGGCGCAGCATTCTCTTCGGTCCATTGCTCGCAAGCTGCGTCGTGCACCGTCAACCATCAGCCGTGAAGTGCGCCGCAATGGCGGCACCAAGCATTACCGTGCAGCCGCATCTGACGGACAGGCATGGGATCGTGCCCAACGCCCAAAACTGTGCAAGTTGGTCGGCAATGACTATCTGTGCCGGACAATATCAGCCAAGCTGCATCGCAAATGGTCCCCGCAACAAATCGCAGGCTGGCTGATGCGCGAACATCCTGATGAAGAAGCCAAGCGGGTCTCACACGAGACGATTTATCGAAGCCTGTTCGTTCAGACGCGGGGCGTACTCAAGAAGGAATTGCAGGCGCATCTACGTGCAACGCGGTCCATTCGGCGATCACGTCATGCCACGCTCAAGCGGAGTGGCTTGGGCAAGTTCAACGACGCTGTTTCGATCCGAGAAAGGCCGGCAGACGTCGAAGATCGCGCCGTGCCAGGGCACTGGGAGGGTGACTTGATTGCAGGCTCCGGCAACAGCTTCATCGCAACGCTGGTCGAGCGCCACACTCGATTTGTGATGCTGGCAAAGGTCAGCAACAAGGACAGTCACAGCGTCATTCAGGCGCTCATTAAGCAGGCGCGAAAGCTGCCAAAAGACCTATATCAATCTCTCACATGGGATCGCGGAACCGAGATGGCAGGTCACAAGGCCTTCACTCTCGCGACCGATATCGACGTCTTTCTGTGCGAGCCCCACTCGCCATGGCAGAGGGGCACAAACGAAAATACAAACCGGTTACTGAGGCAGTACTTTCCAAAGGGAACAGATTTGTCGATACATAGTCAGGCAAAGCTGAGTGCCGTAGCGAGGCAGCTCAACGAACGACCAAGGAAAACGCTGGGATACGAAACTCCAGCAGAACGTTTTAACGCATGTGTTGCGTCCATCCGTTGAAACCACCCCGCACATGGGACTTTGAGATTTCATGGGGGCTACGGCGGCTTTGCGGGTCTCTTACTACTTTGAAGCAAATAGCATCAGTTTCCTTCCAAAGCGCCCTTCGACCCCGTCGGCGCTGTGTTTAGCTTTCTCTCCAAATCAACAACCCGCTCGATCACGGCATCGAATTGCGGCGCTTGTCCGAAGATCATACCCGACATCGCGCGGTAGACGCGGCGCAGGTCATCGAGCATTTTTCCAACCGGACTGATGGAAAATGTCGGCGCAACTGCGGTCGCGAGATCAAAGGCCGGGCGGTTAAAAAACATGCGCGCGTGGGCGACGCAGTCGGCACCAAGCGCGCCATCTGCCAAAGCCCTCTCACCCAAGTCTGAGCCCAGAAGTTGATAGGTATCGTAATAGTGTCGCGACACGCGCTGCCCGCTACCTTTGAGTTCTCCACGGATGTCGAACCAGCGGCGCAGGCCATGCAGGATCACAATCTTGTCCCAAAAAGTCCGCTCAGCGTCGACGATGGTGACATTCCCGACAGTCAGCTCGATATCCGGAACATCTTCCGCCAGATAAGGAGTAATTCTGCGCACGGAATTGGGATCAAGTGCGGATTCTGCACCAGACTCGATTTTCACTGCCTTGGCGATGTAGGCATCGACCGGTGTTGCGCTTGGATACCGCAGGTACAACGCTTGGCTGTCTTCTGGATCAGGCTCGATAAAGAACCGAGCCACATTCAGGCCGTTTAGCCCGGCAACGTCCGAAACAATCTCGTTCAGCCCACCAGAGAACTGGCCATGGATATAAGTTTCGCACGCCGCCTTGATCGCATCCAGCGCCTTGCCGCGTTTCTTACCGCTCAAGTCATCAAGCTCTTCTATGGTTGCGGCTTCTCCCAGATCGTCCCGGAACACTGTGACGTCGATATCCTCCGAGAACCGGCGGATCAGGCCAAAGCCCTTCGACAAGTACGTGCCACCCTTGAACAGAAGCCTTGGCCCGTCCGACATTCCATTGAACAGCGCGTCGAGGGTCCAGCAGACCCAGAAGTCCTTTTCGACATTCTGCGGTGTGGTGCCCAAGCGCTGTGCTGTCGTTGTGAAGACGCCGAGGCGTGTCTCGTCATCCGCCGAGATGATGCGGTCGAACGCGAGGTTCACGCGGCACCTGCCTGCTCTGCCAGGATCGGGCGCAACAGGCTTTGCATCCAACTCGGCAATGTCGTCAGCCCGTCCTCGAGATCGTCGCGAAGGCGCTTGCCTTTCATCGGATCATTGAGGAGCGCTGTCAGGCGGCGGACCAGCACCTGATCCTCGTCAACCTGGCCCATGGTATCCCGTAGCCAATGCAGAGCCTGCACGATGCGCATAGCTGGCCGTCCGGCCCAATAGAGCTTGCTGGCAGCTGTCGGTTTGAACACGATGTCGAGCTGGCCAAGCGAGATCGATTTCAATCGGGCATCAGTATGCACCAAAATCTTTGCCGGGACAGCATTGGTGAGACCCAGATCGTTGGCGGCCGTCATTCCATCGACAAGGACGCGTATCTGATCTCGGCGTGCGATGGCATCAATCACTTCGCGGGGATCTGCCGGACTGTCTTTCTGGGTCAGGCGATTGGTCGACGGTTGATCATACAGGCCACGATCCACCCGGCGCAGAGCCCCTGCCCGCGTCAGTCGCTGCAGCACCTTGTCCACGGCATCACGTTCGCCGAGATCCAGAAAATCCCTCGGCGTCCAGACGCCACGCGGCGTGCCATTCGCAATCCGTGTCAGGATATTGCTCTTTAGATCTGTTGATGCATGGTCCATGTCCGAAATATGTATACAAGCATCGGACGACAGCCTCAAGAAGCAGAGCCCCATAAAGAAGCATTTGATCCGGGCAGCCATCGGAGTGAGAGAGAGGAAGCTGTTCCCGTGACGGGTTTGGAGGTCGAGAGAGAGGCTCCTGACCGCCCGTCGCGGGAGATAGAGATAGGTAAACGGCGGTGTTTGGGTGGGGCGGCATCGAACAAGGGCATGGTGAGTGTTTGAGCACTTCTCTGCGATGGGCTTGTCGATGAGCTTGCGATAAGGGCGAAAGTAGCTCTGCGGACCGGCTATTGTCTGTTACCTTGCGGTTGGATGAATGCGAGCTGCGCAGCTAGATCTTTACTGGGACACCCTGGGGCCGTTGGCTCGCCAATTGCGCATCAACGATTGTTTGTTGCTGATATGCAAACGTTTGTGCAACTTCAGACAGCGCTGACACAGCGATGAGATTTGCATTGCGTAGCGATGGAACAAGGCCGATTGGTCAATATATACGCTTTAGATCGGTGTTTGAAACGCCAAGTTTGGCCAAATGCGCAAGTCGGGCTTCTTGAGTGCGTTGACTGCCGAGTGCGCCGACAAACCCAACAGATGTGGCGAGCGCCGCGACGAGAAAAGCCGGTTCCCAGTCGTGATCGTGGAACAATGTCAAAAAGCCGCTCGTCGGGTCCAAATTCAACGCGTTAATACTGCTATTGGACCGCACATGCGTCGGGGTGTTTTTGCAGTACCCCGCGACTGCATTAAGATCATCAGTGTCCGGAGAAAAACAGGACACATCGAAACCAATCGCATGGGCGATCTTGGCTGTTGCCCGGAAAATGGCACCCCGTCCTGCAAGGGTCAGGGCCACTTTGGGTTGGTAGGCAATTGTGATCGACTGACAGGTTTTTTGTTGTGGACTGAATGTCAGCAACGCTGGCTGACGTGCCAACAGGCTTCTGTACGCTGCCACAAGCGCGTCTTTGTCAGGTTTGGGATCAATCCAAACCGACAACGCACCACCACAGGGCAGCGTGAGATCGTGAAACGGTGAGCCCTCACCATATTGCAAAATTCGGGCTGTCCCGGATTGCAGGCAGTCCATCGCATGGACAAGAATGTCCTGATCTATGCAACCATTGGACATATAGCCTGTCATCTCTCCGGCGTCTGAGACGACCGCCAAAGATCCGACGTCGCGCGCGCTGCCGCCTTTGATATCTACCGAAGCAATCAGCGCAAAGAGCCGCCCCGTTCCAACGTAGGTTGCAACCTGCGCCAGAACGTCGACGGCATGGTCCTGGTACGCAATGGGGTTAGACAACTTCTTCCGCGTCCAACACATCAGCGAAGTTTTTGAAGAACTTGGCGGCAAGTTTTTTGGCTGTGCTCTGGATGAGACGACTGCCCAGTTGCGCCAGCTTGCCCCCGATCTGGGCTTTGGCGTCATAGGTCAGGATCGTCGTGTCACCGTCCGCGACCAGAGTGACATCTGCCCCACCTTTCGCATGCCCGGCAGTGCCACCGTTGCCTTGGCCAGTCAGCGAGAACGCATCAGGTGCGCCGCTCTTATCCAGTTGGACATCACCGCTGAACCTTGCCTTGACCGGCCCGACCTTTAGAAGGATTTTGGCCTCAAGCTCTGTGTCGGAGTGTTGGACCAGCTCTTCGCAGCCTGGAATGCATTGCCGCAAGACTTCGGGATCGTTCAGGGCCGCGTAGACACGCTCCTTCGGGGCGTTGATAACGATTTCGTCTTTGAGTTCCATGATTTTACCTTTTCAACAACAGGGAAATTTGATGGTAGCAAGCGTTTCGGCTTGCGCGGGGGTAAGAGCCCCTTTTCGACGCTAGGCTCTGAAGTATTAAAGTAATCTTCTCATGGTCTGACTCCTTCGGAAGCTATTTTTTGATACGCGGCAAAGGCGGCAGGCGTGTCGATGTCATTGAAAAAACCGGGCTGCGACAAGGGGACATGCTGCACCAAATCGGGGTTGGCGCGGGTGAATTTTCCACAGCCCGGATTTGCTTTGTCTGACAGCAGCCGGGCCCGCATGCCCCACGGCACGATGATCGGATTGCCCCGCAACCCTCCCTGATAAGGGATCGATATCTTTGCTGGGTCTCCGTTCAGATGTGCCTTGATCAATGCGCGCAAGTCGCCTGCCTTGATCTGTGGTTGGTCGCCAAGCCCGATCAGAAAATGCGTTGCATTTGGGGCTTCAAGAAGCCCCGCTCGAACCGAAAAGGGCTGGCCCTTTTCGAAGTCTTCATTGTGTACAAGTCGGACAGGCAGCCCCGCAAGAGCCGCATCAACCCGCACCGCTTCAAATCCAGTAACGACGCAGACTTCGCCATCAATCGCAGCGAGGTAGGTTTCTACGACATGCCGGATCATTGGCACGCCTCCAATGGGCAGCAATAGCTTGTTGCGCTCTTTCATCCGGCGCGACAGCCCCGCCGCCAGTATGATCGCCCCAATCCTATCCATTTTGGGCAGCCTGCGCCAGGACTTCGCGCTTCACCTGTGTCAGTTTGGCCAAGATCGACAAGGCGATTTCAGCCGGGGTCACTGCGCCGATGTTGAGACCGGCAGGTGCGTGAACATCCGCAATCTGCGCCGCATTGACGCCTGTCGCCACAAGCTTGTCCGACAATGCGGCAAACTTCTTTGCGCTGCCAACAAACGCAACATAATCCGCACTTTCGGCCAGTCCTGTCTGGAGTGCGGCCAAGTCACCCTGGCCTTGTGTCGCGATCACCAGATACCGTCCGCTACCGGGCAAGCGAGTTGGCAAAGGCGCGTTAGTTGCGGCCTCTGCGGCGGTCCAGCCAAATTGGGGGGCCAGCTCCATCAGTTTTACGGCGACTGGGGACTGGCCAAAGATCAACAGATCAGGCTCTGGCAGATGCGGCTCAATGAAGATGTCGATGGTGCCTTTGGACGGGCAACCGTTGCGCGCAAATCGGACACCGTCCACGTCGTCGCCCGCCTTCACACCCTTTTCGGCCAGATGTTCCTCTGGCGCGACCGAGATGAATTGCGGCTGACCGGTGGTATAGGCGCGCAACGTTGCCTCCCTGATCGCACCCTTCACGCATCCGCCGCCAAGCCACCCTTCAAGAATTGTCCCGTCTGCCCGCAAAAGCGCCTTGGCCCCCGGCTTGGCCGCTGTCGTCCCGGCGGTCCGTACAATCGTCGCGATGGCGAAATAATCTTCGCCCTCTTGCAGGCTGTGTTCCATGATCTGTTTGGGCGTCATAACCGGGCCAACTCCGGCTCTAGTGCGGCGAGGTCTGCCAACGTGTTCGCCGCACAGAACAGATCAAGATGCGGCAGGGCCCCAGCCATGGCGCGCGCGGTTGGCTCATAGCCGTTCCATCCTTTAAGCGGATTGAGCCAGATGATTTTGCAGCCACGTTTCTTCAAACGGACCAAAGCCTCTGAAATCCCATCCGGAGATGCGGTGTCATAGCCGTCAGACAAGATCATGACGACGGTGCGGTTGTCGACAAACCGGCGACCATAGGTGTTCGCAAAGCTGCCAAGGCTTTCACCAATCTTGGATCCCCCAGCGAAACCATCAGCAAGCAAAGATAACCGGGCCAACGCGCGCAACGCATCCTTGTCGCGCAAAGCTTCGGTGATCCGCACCAACCGTGTGTGAAAAAGATAAGCATCCGCGCGGGAATCTGCCCGCATCAGCCCTGCCAGAAAGGCCAGAAAGATGCGCGAATAGACCGTCATTGAGCCGGAGACGTCGCAAATGGCCGTTATCCGCAGTGAACGATCCGGTCGATAGCGTTTGGGTAGCGCAAATGGCTCGCCCCCGGTCGCAAGGCTTTGCCGCATGACTTTGCGGAAATGAATCTGGTCGCCTTTGCGGGCAGCTTTGCGGCGGCGTGATCTGCGGTCGCGCAGGGCAGCACCCAAGCGCAACGCAATTTTTTCCGCAGCCTCGATATCCTCAGGCCGCACAACATCGCGCAAGTCCTTCTTGAACAGGTTGGTCACATCGGTGGCAACCAATTTGCCATCACCTTCGCTTGTCGCTTCGCCTTCACCGCCGTCTGGCGCGCTGATATCGCCGGCACCCCCGCTGGTGTCTTCCTCTGCGTCGGCCTCGCGCGAGGAGTGGACATTTTCGCTCTGGCTTGGTGTCGCCGTTGGTGTCACGCGGGTTTTGACCCGTCCGCCGTTCATCCAGAAACTGTTGAATAGGCCGTCGAACTGCGCAGCCTCTTCGGCGCATCCTGTAAAGACGGATTTCAGCGCGCGGCGCGCATCATGCGGGTTTGCGGCGTTAATATGGGTCAGCGCGTCCAAGGCAATGCCGGTTTCACCGACGCCAAGGCGCAGTCCATTGTCGCGCAGATGCGCCACAAACCCAGCCATGCGTGCTGCAGGCCCCGGATCGCGGGCGGCGAATTTGGTCACGCGGCTCATGCAGCTTTTCCCGCCAGCCGTTGGGCGATCTCGGTCGGGATCGCATCACGATCCATTTGTGTTTTAAGCAGCGTTGTCAGGGTCGCCTGCAATATCGCTGGATCAGCGGTCAGATCAGCCACACCAAGACCCATCAAGGCGGCGGAAAAATCGAGCATTTCAGCGATGCCGGGTTTCTTTTCGAGCTCTTGTTTGCGCAATGCCTGCACAAAGCCGACGATCTGCGCGCATAGCCTGTCGGTGATGTCCGGGTAGCGCGTTACCAGAATAGCCAGCTCTGTCTCGTGATCAGGATAGGGCACATGCGCGTACAGACAGCGGCGGCGCAAGGCGTCGCTCAGGTCACGGGTTCCATTGGCGGTCAAGATGACAATGGGGCGTGTTGTGGCAATGATTGTACCCATTTCGGGAATTGTGATCTGGAATTCCGACAAGATTTCCAGCAGGTAAGCCTCAAACTCTTCATCCGCCCGATCAATCTCGTCGATCAGCAGAACAGGGGCTTTGTCTTGGCGGATCGCCCTGAGCAACGGCCTTTCCAACAGGAATTCATCCGAGAATATGCGCGCCTCGACGCTTTTTCCGGTCTCACCATCCTTTGATGCGGCACGGATCGCCAAAAGCTGGCGCTGGTAGTTCCATTCGTAAATTGCCTGGGCGGCATCCAGACCTTCGTAGCACTGCAAACGGATTAACTGCGTATCTTCGACGGCGGCCAGAACGCGCGCCACTTCGGTCTTTCCGACGCCAGCAGCACCTTCAAGCAGCAGTGGTCGCCCCAGCGACAGCGACAAATGCAGCGCCATCGCCAAATCACCAGACGCAATATAGCCCTGATCAGCCATCGCCGATTGCAGCGTTTTCCAAGTCATTTGATCCCTCCCGGTGGCGCGGGCCGCGCAATTCGGCCCGCGCCCGGTCTATTAATCGTGCATGCCCAGTTGGTTGGCCGTCTGCCAAATGCGCCAATGATCGTGGGGCATATTGGTGTGACGGTTGCCGAACGGCCGGAATGCATCTTGTACCGCGTTTGAGAAACAAGGCACGCCACCCACATGCGGGCTTTCGCCTACGCCCTTGGCCCCAATAGGGTGATGCGGGCTGGGTGTGACCGTAAAGTCCGTCTCATAGTTGGGAACCTCCCACGCCGTTGGCAGGAAAAAGTCCATCAACGTACCTGTCTTGACATTGCCCATGTCGTCATAGGCAATCTCTTGGCCCAGTGCGACAGCAAGGGCCTCGGTCAAGCCACCGTGGATCTGGCCTTCGATCACCATTGGGTTGATCCGCGTACCGCAGTCGTCCAACGCGTAAAAGCGGCGGATTTCAGGCACACCGGTATCAACATCAATGTCCATCACACATACATAGGCGCCAAACGGATAGGTCATGTTGGGGGGATCGTAATAGCTGACCGCTTCCAGACCCGGCTCTAGCCCGGGAATGGCCTGATTGTAGGCAGCATAGGCGATCTCTTTCATGGTCTTGAACCGCTCAGGTGCACCTTTGACGACAAACCGGTCCACGTCGAATTCCACGTCATTGTCGTGGACCTCAAGCAGATAGGCCGCAATCATCTGTGCCTTGGCACGGATCTTGCGTCCCGCCATCGCCGCGGCAGCACCCGCAACCGGCGTTGACCGAGAGCCGTAAGTGCCCAGACCGTAAGGTGCCGTATCGGTATCGCCCTCTTCGATCGTGATGCTTTCCGCAGATAGGCCAATCTCGGTCGCAAGGATTTGCGCGAACGTCGTTGCATGCCCCTGCCCTTGCGAAATCGTGCCAAGCCGTGCAACCGCCGACCCGGTTGGGTGAATACGGATTTCGCAGCTATCGAACATACCCATGCCGAGGATGTCGCAGTTTTTGACAGGGCCAGCGCCGACGATCTCGGTAAAGAACGACAGACCGATCCCCATGACTTTCCGGGTTTCGCCGCGTTTGAAGGCTTCGACACGCTCGGCCTGCTCGGCACGCAGACCTATGTAGTCGACAGCTTCCAGCGCCTTGTCCCACGCCGTCTGGTAATCACCAGAGTCGTATTCCCAGCCAAGCGCGGCCGTATAGGGGAACTGTTCTTTCTTGATAAAGTTGATCGACCGCAATTCGGCCGGGTCCATGTTCAACTCAATCGCGAGGACTTCGATCATCCGCTCGATGAAATAGACAGCTTCCGTGACGCGGAAGGAACAACGATAGGAAACACCGCCGGGTGCCTTGTTGGTGTAGACCCCGTCAACGCCCAGATAAGCAACCGGGATGTCATAGGACCCCGTGCAGATGTTCATAAAGCCAGCCGGGAACTTCGTGGGGTCCGCGCAAGCGTCGAACGCACCATGGTCGGCGGTCACATGGCAGTGCAAGCCTGTGATTTTGCCTTCTTTCGTGGCACTGATCTTGCCTTTCATCCAATAGTCGCGGGCAAAAGCGGTGGACATCAGGTTTTCCATCCGGTCCTCAACCCATTTCACAGGAACGCCTGTCACGATGGAGGCCACAATCGAGCAAACATAACCCGGATACACTCCGACTTTGTTGCCGAAACCACCACCAATATCGGGTGAGACGACGCGAATGTTATGCTCTTCGATCCCAGACAACAAAGACGCAACCGTGCGCACCACATGCGGTGCTTGGAATGTGCCCCAAAGGGTCAGTTTGCCGTTCACCTTATCCATCGACGCGACAGAGCCGCATGTCTCTAGGGGGCATGGATGAGTGCGGTGGTAATACATTTCGGATTCGGCGACGACGTCGGCATTGTCGATGACCTGATTGGTCGCTTCTTCCTCACCCGCTTCCCACGTAAATATATGGTTGTGATGTTTGCGTGGGCCATGCGCGCCGTTGGGGATCGAGCCATCTTTTGCCACCAGATCCTCGCGCAGAACCACATCGGACTGCAGGGATTTGAAAGGATCAACGAGAACCTCAAGCTCTTCGTACTCCACTTCAACGAGTTCCACCGCGTCAGCCGCGACATAGCGGTCGGAGGCAACAACGAAGGCAACCTCTTGGCCTTGGAAGAGCACCTTACCGTCAGCAAGAACCATCTGCTTATCACCCGCGAGCGTTGGCATCCAATGCAGGTTGAGTGGCTCAAGATCTTTGGCGGTCAGAACCGCCGTTACGCCGGGCAACGCCATCGCTGCGTCGCTGTTGATCGACTTGATCCGCGCGTGGGCATAGGGCGAGCGCACGAAATCACCGTGCAACATGCCCGGCAGCTTGATGTCATCGACATAGTTGCCCTTGCCCTGTGTAAAGCGCGCATCTTCAACCCGCTTGCGCGAACAGCCCATGCCTTTCAGGCCAGCGACCCGTTCTTCGCGTGTGACTTCGTCTTTCATTGTGCCGCCTCCTTGGCCGCATTCAGTTCAGACGCTGCTGACAGAATGGATTTTACGATGTTCTGGTATCCCGTGCAGCGGCAAATGTTGCCAGCGATGCCAAAACGGACCTCTTCTTCGGTCGGGTTTGGGTTTTCCTCAAGCAGCTTCGCCGCGCGCGTGATCATACCTGGCGTACAGAAACCACATTGCAGGCCGTGGTGCTCTTTGAAGTTCTCTTGCAGGACATGCAGCGCATCCGGGCTGCCAAGTCCTTCAATTGTGGTGACTTCGGCGCCATTGGCTTGGGCGACAAAGACAGTGCAGGATTTCACGGACTTGCCGTTCATTGTAACCGTGCAGGCACCGCAGTGTGATGTCTCACAGCCAACGTGCGGTCCCGTGATGTTCAGCTTCTCGCGCAGCGCATAGATGAGCAGCTCACGCGGTTCGGCAAGGAATTCATGATCCTCACCATTCACATTCAGTTTGACATGCATCTTATTCGACATTGTAAATTCCTTCCTAAGCCCGTGACCAAGCGCGCGCGATTGCGCGGCCAAGAACGATGCCCGCGGCGTGGCGTTTGAATGCGACCGGACCGCGGTTGTCTTCTGTTGGGTCGATATCATCCAGCATGGCAGTCACAGCAGCCTTGATCGCGGCCTCGCGGCAATCTGTACCAATCAGCGCATCAGCGGCGGCTTCGGACCAAACCGGTGTGTCGCTGAGGTTCGTCATCGCGATCGACGCAGTCGCCACCTTGCCGTCCGCTTTGCTGATCTGCACGGCAGCAGCAGCGGTGGCGTAGTCACCGATCTTGCGTTTTTGCTTTTCATAGGCGTAGCCACCGACAGGTGCGGCAAATGTAACCGCAGTCAGCACCTCTTCATCCTCGCGGTCGGTCATGTAGGCCGCCTCGTAGAAATCACGTGCATCAACACTACGGTCCCCATCGGGGCCAGTCAGGTGGAATTGCGCATTTAGGCATTGCATCAGACCGGGCATGTCATTGCCGGGATCACCGTTTGCCACATTGCCGCCTACGGTGCCCATATAGCGGACCTGAGGATCCGCGATTTGCAGTGCGGCCTCTTTCATGATTGGCGCAGCGTCAACGAGCAGCGCAGAGTTAATGATGTCGTGCTGCGTGGTCATTGCGCCGATGCGGATCGTTCCGTCTGCGACGGTAATCTCACTCAATCCCGCAATTCCCTGAAGGTCGACCAGGTGCGGCACCTCTGCCATCCGCAGCTTCATCATGGGTATCAGACTGTGCCCGCCTGCGATGACGCGCGCTTCGTCACCATGCTCTTGAAGCAGGGCGATCACGCCCGCCATGTCTGTGGGCCTATAGTACTCAAACGCCGCTGGTATCATTGCTTCTCCTCCCGATCCGCAGATATGTGTTGGAAGGGAAGAATGTACGCAGCCGCATGCCAACGCTTGCGTTATTTAGCGAGATGCCATCTGATTTTCACGAAATGCGCCTATGCCTGCACGAACTGCGAAAGCCTATAGGCCCAGAGCGTCGCGGACGACCTTCAGGTTGGACCGACTGACCGGCACAGGGGGCATGCAGCTCTCGGCAAAATGGCAAACGCCGTTGTCCTTGTTGCGCTCGAAGTGATCAACCTTCACTGGATTCACCAGATAGCTGCGGTGGGTCCTGATAAACCCAGCCTCTGCCAGCCGTTTGACTGCCTCGGTGATCGGCCAAACGCAGAAGTGTTGGCCGCTCTTTGTATAGACGTTTGTGTAGTGCCCTTCGGCGCGGACAAAAGCGACTTGCGCGGGGTCAATCAGATGCGTGACGCCGTTCTGCTCACACGGGATGCGGAGTGCCACGGGCGCAGGTCTTGAAACCGGATCTGCGGCGGGTTTTGCGGCATCAACCACTAAGTCATGCGTCAAAGGAATAGACGGAATAAAGAAAGTCACACCCATCCACAAGAACCCACCAAAGATAACAAAGCTTGAAATGATGACTCCGATGGCCAGCGTTTCATTGCTCATGACCGGACCAAATTCATTTAACGTGGGAACAGCAACAAACCTTGTGTTGGCAATTGCCACAAAATGCACTGCACAGACAGCAAAACCGAAACAAAGCGTGCCAAGCAGGATGCTGCGATTGGTTCGCTGACCGTAGGCGATCCAGAACGCAGCAATGCACAAACCAATGGCTGAAATGGCCGACAGACCAAGCCCAAGCGGTGTATAGACAGCACGGCACAACTGCAGTCCAGCCATACCAATGTAGTGCATCGCAAGTATACCGCACCCAACCAAAGCCCCCGCGGCGGACACCGTGGCAGGTGTCCGTTCACGAAAATGCAAAAGCAGCAAAGCGGTTCCAACAATAAGGATCGCAAGCAACGCTGACGCCAGCGTGATAGCAGCATCATAGTAAAACAAGATGGGCATCTGAATCCCAAGCATCGCCACAAAATGCATTGACCAAATGCCACCACCCAAGGCAATCGCTGACGCCGCAACAGATATTTTTCGGCGGGAAATACTTTGCTTTGAAAGGTCTTTTGACAAAGTCAAACCGGTGAATCCCGCCGCAAGCGCGATCAACACAGAAGCTGCAACAAGAGCGGTGTTATGACTAACGTTCAGGAAAACCATGTAGTTTGATGACATCAATTCTTGGACAAATCAAACTGGTAAAATCAATCCAGAGAGAACACTTCCGTAACCAAGTCAAGGCTGCGATTCTTTACAGAGGCAAAGCCAAACTGTCAAAACAGCTTTGCCCCTTTGAGAAGGAAAGAACCAAGTTTGCTCCAACGTGTGGAACACACGACTTGCTCTGACATCTCTGCTGCTATGGCGCGCAAACAAGGTCCGCTTTCAATGGTGACCGGATCAATCAACAATCGAGACGTAATCCGAGACCGACGCGCAAGGGCTAGAGTCGTCCCAACCCTAGTGCGACCTTCAACTCACTCAATTCTTAAACGGCGTGGCACAGTATAAATGGCTATGTTAAATCGTGTCGCTGATGAGTTAAGGTCCCAAGGAACTTCCGGTTCCAACGCGCTTAAATCTTGCCAAATCCGCTTAACTGCCAAACGTACGGTAGGGCACGCCAGAAGGCGACTTCACGTTGCACACATAGTGCACACGACGCCGTTTAAGTTATTGAATTTAAAAATGAACCAGTCCAATCCATCATGGGCGCGCAGAATAATCTCGCCGCCGCAGTGGCTGCGTTGTCGAGCATTCTTGGTTCTCCTATGGTCCACGGGCTGGTTCTTGGGACCATACTGCACACGAATTGGGGCAGTCTAGTCCCCCAGGAGTTAAGACATGCGGATGGCGATAATTGGGTTGGTTTTTAGTCTGAGCCACCTTTTCTATCGCTCGACTCAGTCGGAGAAACGCTATGGGAAAGATAAAATGCTCGTGTGCACATAGCCCGCACAAAGATTGCTAACCTATGCGATGGGCTATCACAGAGACCAAAGAGGTGATCCGTTACAATGCGCAAGACGGCAGCCCCGCCAAGATTTCAACCATCCTTGCTTTGAAATCCAAGATAAAGGGACTGATGTCGTTTAGGCTTACAAGGTATTTTGAAACCCGGCTACCTGACTGGTAGACCGCGAAAGCTGAAAAACCTAAAGCCATAAGTAGCGGTCAGCGTTGCAAGCAAAGCAGAATTCTTCCTCTTGACCCCACCAATTCCACCGAAAGGATAGGCCCGAAAAACGTGGTCGATACATCGCTTGTCGGCGTCGCCTAACCCCAGTCTTCATTCGCCTGACTCCGCGGAAAACCAAGTGTTCAATCTACCCCGGCAGAGCGCGACATTGGGGCGGTCTAGCCCCCAAGGGCGAGGGCCATTAAAAGGCGGCGATTGGGTGGGTCAGCGATAGTGAGCTCCTCCTCAAACGACAACCGCACACAGTTATGGACTTCGCAAACCGCCGACAAGGATACGGCCTCTCAAGGGCACTTTACTTGCACACTGCTCACTTATTTTTTCATGCAACATGCATCGCGGTGCGCTTCTTCGTCGGCCGGCCTTTTTAAAATTCGCAGCGATTGCTGACGCTGACTCCTTGAGGGCACAGCGGCGCATGGCGAAGCGAAACCCGGTGCCCGATGCCCGATGCCCGATGCCCGATGCCCGATGCCCGATGCCCGATGCCCGATGCCCGATGCCCGATGCCCGATGCTGCACCCTGCTTCAAAAGCCTCAAACCGAAAAATGCGGACATGCAATTTAAGATGTCCCTTCTGCTTGCGATCCGCGCATTTGAAGCAACCAATCACAAAACTGTTCGACGGGCTTGGACGGCTTTTCGCCCTTGGGCACGATCAGGTGGTACGCAAAGGATGTTTCAAAGTTGCGCCCAAAAGGGTTCACCAGAACACCACTTCTAAGTTCTTCCTCCACCAACCATGAGGCAAATAGCGACACCCCCAGCCCGTTGATTGTCGAACTCAGTTGAAAGTGCCGATCTTCCAACATCATTTGAGCCTGTCCAGCGTTTGTGGTTAATGCGTTCAGCGCCAGCCATTCGTCCCACATTCGGCTGTCGTCAACATGGAGCAAGTTACACTTGTACAAATCCATTGGTTGACTGATTGGATGTGCCGCCAAATACGCCGGGCTGCACACCACGGCCAGTTTTTCGGGCCACAGGCGATGGACGTCAAAGCCACTCCAATTACCCTTGCCCCATTGGATACCAAGATCAGCAAAGCTGGACGGATTTTGCATTCTTGCAAAACTGTTGTTGTGGTTGTGCATCGACAATTGTAAATCCGGATGCAGCTCCATCAGACTGCCCAGACGAGACGAAAGCCACCGGCTGGAGAACATAGGCAGCAGCGCGACTTTGACTGATCCCGCCAAGTTCGCGACCCGTTCCAGCCCCGTCTGGATCATGCTCAAGCCTTTCTCAACGTGGATCGCCAACGAGGTGCCTTCCTCAGTCAGTTCCAACCCCTTCTTGGTTCGTCGAAACAAGGAACACCCCAGGTCAGTTTCCAATTTTTTGATGTGGTAGCTCACAGAGCTTTGGCTTATGTTAAGTAACTGAGCGGCCCGCGTTACGTTTCCAGTCTGACATGCGACATTAAACACTTGAATTGATGTTATATTTCTAATTTTAACTACCATGTGCCGCCTTTGTTTCAACTAATCCGTGAAATCATATGCATCTAAATTTTAGATACAAAGACTAAATCTTTGAATTTTGAGCGACTCATTAACCTCGCTACCGTCAAAGAACCGCAATCGACGTGCGGAAGGGGGTTTCATGACAGCGCCTGTTCTCAAGGTGGATACACTGTGCAAATCGTTTGGTGGTGTTCACGCCATCCGCGACTTGTCTTTCGAGGTGCGAGAGGCTGAAATCCTTGGACTTATCGGACCCAATGGCTCTGGAAAATCTACAACCGTTAACAGCCTCGCAGGCATCTTTGCCATCACTTCTGGCAAAATTGTGCTCGGCGATGTGCAAATCGATGCTTTGCCTGAGTATGCGCGCGTTGCGCAGGGTCTGGCGCGCACGTTCCAGACTGCCAGCACATTCGGCGAATTCACGGTGCGCGAACAGATCATGCTGGGCAGCAACGTCACCCGAACGTCGCATCCGTTGTCTTCGGTCTTTGGCATCGGTCGCAACCCGGTCGAAGATAGTGCGCTGGAAAAGCGCGTCGCCCATATTCTTGACATCACCGGGCTGAAGGAGGTCGAGCAAAAGCGCGTCGGCACGATCAGCTCTGCGCAGCAGCGGTTCTTGATGATAGCAACGGCTTTGGCCTCCGGTCCCAAAGTACTCTTGCTCGATGAACCCGCTGCCGGTCTTGTATCGCACGAACGTAAAACGCTGAGTGATTTGATTAAATCCATCCGCGCCCTTGGTGTCTCGGTGCTGGTAATCGAGCACCACATGGCGCTGATCATGGATGTCAGTGACCGCATCGTCGTGTTGAACTTTGGCCAGAAGATTGCTGAAGGCACACCTGAAGAGATCCGCAACAATCCGGTGGTCATTGACGCCTACCTTGGAGAGGCAGCATGAGCATGCTGGCCGTTTCAAACCTGCGCGTCAGCTATGGCCCGATTGAAGTCATCCACGGCATTGATATTGAAGTTGGTGAGGGTGAGTGTGTTGCCCTGATCGGGGCCAATGGCGCGGGCAAGTCCTCGACGCTCAAGGCTATCTGCGGGCTTGTGCCGGCTAGCGCTGGTACTATCACGTTTGAAGGCCGCGATATTACCAATCAAAGTGGCCATGCGATTGTCAAGGCAGGCATTACCATGTGTCCTGAGGGCCGGCAGGTCTTTCCCCAAATGACGACTCTGCAGAACCTGCGCATGGGGGCCTACACCCGCACCGACGCCGAGCAAACCAGCGATATCGACGAGATGATGGATATGTTTCCGATTCTGCGGGATCGCTCGACCCAAGCGGCAGGGACACTTTCAGGCGGAGAACAGGAGATGCTGGCCATTGGGCGTGCTTTGATGGCCCGCCCCAAGCTGTGCATCTTTGACGAGCCATCGCTGGGGCTGGCCCCAAAAATCGTGGCCGAGGTTGGCGCAACCATCAAACGGATCAAAGAGATGGGCAAGACTATCCTGCTGGTCGAACAGAACTCTGCCATGGCGCTACGCCTCGCGGATCGCGCCTATTTGTTTGAGGCCGGAGAGATCGTGCTGAGCGGCACGGGCGCGGAACTGCAATCACACCCGGATGTCGCAAAGGCATATCTGGGCCACTGAGATCAACGTTTGGGACTTTAACGTTTCTGGGAGGAGACACACATGAGACTGACAGCCATAACCGCTGCATTCGCATTGACGGCCACCGCCGCCTTTGCCGCAGACAAGACACTTGATATCGGGGTAAGCGACGCCCTGACTGGCGGGGGTGCAGTATACGGCCTGCCGCAAGCCAACGCCGTTAACCTCGCTGCGAAAGAGATCAACGCAGCCGGCGGCATAAAAGTGGGCGACGACACCTACATGCTCAACGTCATCGCCTATGATGACAAAGCCAACCCGACAGAAGCTTCCAACGCGGTGCGCAAGCTGATCGACCGCGACGGCGTGAAATACATCCTCGGGTTTTGCTGCTCCGGTGCGACCGGCGCTGTTGCATCCTTTATCGAGAACGAAGACGCGGTAATGTTAGTGGGCAATGCGGCGGAACGTTCTATCACCACGCGCGAAATTCCAAACCTCACGCGCACGCGCCCGCCAGCGGACTACACCGGGGCAGCCGCAGGTACGTTTGTCGCTGAGAAAGGTCATAAACGGGTCGCTGTTCTGGGTGCCCTCGATGTGGGGTTTTATGCCAGCTATGTGGACGCTTTTGAGAAAGAGTTGAACAAGGCCGGTGGCGAGATTGTAAGCCGCGAGGCGTTTGGTCTCAAAGACCGCGATATGTCTCCGCAATTAACCAAGATCCGTGGACAAGAGCCTGATGCGATCCTCGTGGTTGGCTATGTTGAGCCGGCGGCCTTCATCTACCGTCAGGCGGTTGAACTGGGCATTGATGTGCCGCGGTATGGCTTCACCTCGGGCAGTGAAGAGCAGTTTTTGCGCGTTGCAACGTCCGAGCAGATGGAAGGTGTCTGGGATCTGCGCCCGACAGAGCTGACGCTGCTGTCGGCATCCGAGAATGGCAAGGCGTATCATGCGAATTACTCCGCTGAATTCGGGATCGCGCCGTCCCCCAGCTCTCCCTACGCCTATGACCAGACCTATGCTTTGAAAAACGCAATCGAAGCTGCGGGCACAGTGGATGATACTGCCGCCGTGGCCGCAGCGCTGCGCGGACTGGCTGTGCCAGACGAAGTGGTGATGCAATACCTGCCGGTTGACGGCAAGATGTTCGACGTGAACGGTCAGGCCTATACATCAAACGGTGCCTTCCAATGGCAAAGCGGAAATTGGGTGTTTGTGCAGGATCTGCCATCTGACGCGACCGCCTATTCGGCCTTCCTCAGCACAATCGACTGATTTCTTCCTGAAGGGGCATGGGCGATGTGCCTGTGCCCCCTTTTTCCTCTTATGTGTAGGACCGGACATGGTTGAAGTCATTCAGCAAATTATCAATGGCGTGGCCATCGGTGGCGTCTATGTGCTGATCGCACTGGGCCTAACCACGGTCTTCGGTATCCTTGGGATCGCCCATTTCGCCCATGGCTCGGTGTCGATGTTTGGCGGCTATCTTACCTTCTTCTTTGTGACCAGTTGGGGTTTTCCTCTTCTTTTTGCGATCCTTGTCGCACTCATTGTCGGTCTCGTCCTTGGCGTCTTGATCGAGTTGCTGGCCTACAGGCCGGTCCGGAACGCCAATCACATCAACGCCTTTATCGTGGCACTGGGCCTGACGATGATGGTTGAAGGGTTGAACCTTGAATTCTTCGGCCACGAACAAGTCGTGATTCCAACCGATCTGTCGCGTGTCTTCAACGTTGGCGGCGTTACGATTCCAGAGCTGCGGCTTTACGTTATCCTCGCCGCCGCCCTGCTGATCATCGCCATGACGCTGTTCGTGGAGAAAACTAAAACCGGCCAGGCGATCCGCGCGGTCGCAGAAAACCGCGACGCGGCGATCCTGATGGGCGTGAACGTGAACACAATACCGCTCGTCGTCTTTGCGATTTCGACCGCGCTTGGTGTTTGCGCAGGTGTCATGGTCGGCTCACTGTTCGCCATAGCACCTGGCATCGGTGAAGGATTGGTGGTGAAGGGCTTTGCAGTGCTGATCCTTGGCGGCTTGGGCTCAATCCCCGGCGCGGTGGTCGGTGGCCTTGTACTCGGCATCACCGAGGCACTGGCCGCGGGCTTCATCTCCTCCGCTTACAAGGACGTGATCGCTTTTGTGGTGATGATTGGCGTGCTCTTGTTCCGCCCCCAAGGCCTGATGGGAAAAGCATGATGACCCTGAACCGAACAGCGATTTTCTACGCAGTAGCACTGGCGGGTTTTATTCTGCTTCCGCAGTTCATTGCTGTGAAATACTACCTGCATCTCAGCGTGCTTGCCCTGATTTGGGTGATCGCGGCGCAAGGACAGAACCTGATCCAAGGCTACACCGGCTATGTTTCTATTGTGCAGGCGGGCTTCATGGGGATCGGGGCCTATTCCACGGCGCTTATGGGCATCCACTTTGATCTGCCCGTCTGGCTGACCATCACACTGGCACCCTTCGTCACCGCGTTCTTTGCACTGCTGACAGGCTACCCCAGTTTGCGTGTCAAAGGGCATTACTTTGCGATTGTTACCCTTGCGTTCAACATGGTGATCTTCATCGTTCTGATGAACTTTCACCAACTGACCCAAGGCGAGGCGGGCATTACAGGAATTCCCAAACCGGGCGATAACAACGGAATGTTCAACTGGCGCGACCGTGAGGTTTATTATTATTTTGTCCTGATCATTGCCGTGTTGATGACGACGCTTGCGGCCCTCATCATCCGCTCGCGCATCGGACAAACGCTGATCGCGATCCGTCAGAACGAGGATCTCGTCGGAGCCATCGGTATTGCGGCTTGGAAATACAAACTATTCGCCTTTGTGATCTCGGCCATGTTCGGGGGTTTGGCGGGTGCGCTTTATGCCCACTATCAGAGCTTCATCAACCCCGAGATTTTTGGCGTGGCCCAGTCGCTTGATGCGATCCTTGCCGTCATCGTGGGCGGATCGGGCACGATTGCAGGGCCAATCATCGGCGCATTCTTCGTCGTATTCCTGCCGGAGTACCTGCGCTTTGCCGATAGCTTCCGGCTGATCCTGTATGGCCTGGTGCTTGTGCTTGCGACCATCTTCATGCCGCGCGGCATCGTTGGAGTGACAAGTGATTTACTGGCCAAATGGGGACGCCCCAAGAGATGACACAAGCCTTTCTATATCGGGTGTCAGAATTCGCCGCAGATCGTATTTCGCCTGCTGCGCCAAGTTGGTCGATGGGTGGCAGTCCTGATCCGGCGATGTATGAAATGGCGGGATCTCTGGGTATTTTGGGGATGCAAGTGCCGCTGGAATCTGGTGGGCTCGGTCTCGATTTTGCCACCCGCGCCGCCGCCTGCCGCATTCTTGCCAGCGCGGATTTCGGCTTTGCGATGTCTCTGGTCAACACGCATAATATCGCGCTGCGGCTGACCGAAATTGCACCCTACCCGCTCTTCCAGCGCTATGGGCCCGACCTGCTTGGCGGCCAGATGAGCGCTTGTACCGCACTGACTGAACCCGGCACGGGAAGTGATTTTGCAGCCGTGACCACAACGGCGAGCCGAACGGAAAGCGGCTGGACGCTGAATGGCGAAAAGACGTGGATCATCAATGGACGCCATGCAGGTCTGAGCATCATCTATGCCCAGTGCACCACCATCGGTGACGCGGACGGCATCGGTGCCTTTCTGGTTGATTTGAATTCACAAGGCGTAGATCGTTACGCCATCGACGCAGGCTTTGCCCAGACCAGCATGGGGACCGGCGGTTTTACTCTGAACAATGTCTGCGTTGACGCTGATGCCCTGCTGATTGCCCCCGGAACCGCGTTCAAAGCCATTCTGACCGAGATCAACGGTGCCCGCACCTATGTTGCCGCCATGTGCAACGGGATGCTCGCACGCGCCATCGACGACGTCACAGCTTATGGCGCGCAGCGTCACAGCTTTCGCAAACCGCTGAACGCCATACCGAGTTGGCAGACGCAATTATCCGCAGCCGAAACAGCATTGCGCGCCGCAGAAGACCTGACCGCGAAGGCCATAGCATTGATCGACGCAGGCCAAGATTCACAACTTGCGGCCGCACAGGCCAAAATAGCGGCCGTCACCACCGCACAAACACATCTACCGGAGTTGTTGCAATTGATGGGTGCCGAAGGATTGCGGCCAGAGCACCCCTTTACCCGTCATATCGCCGCTGCACAGATTGCGGGCCTTACCGATGGGGCCACCAATATTCTCAAAGACAGAGTGGCGCGCCTGACCGCTCAGAAAGGGCCATAGACCATGCGTGTATTCCAGATCGAAGGTGACTGGGGATTTGACAATCTCAAACTTTCACAGCGACCTGACCCGGTATGTGGCCCCGGTCAGGTGATCGTGGCGATGCGCATGGCCTCGCTGAACGCCCGTGATATTATCGTACCCGAACGCGGTTATGGACGAGCGACGGGCGAGCTGCCATTGATCCCGGTGTCAGACGGTGTTGGCGAAGTCATTGAGGTCGGTGCCGATGTAACTCGCGTCGCGACAGGTGACCTTGTGTGCCCCACATACTTCCAGAACTGGACCAGTGGGGAGCCTACGCCAGAACGGTTTTCGTCAGCCTTGGGTGGCCCGCTTGATGGGGTCATGGCTGACCGTGTCTGCCTCTCTGCTGACGGTGTGGTCAAAGTACCCGACTACCTTTCGGACGCCGAAGCCGCGACTTTGCCTTGCGCTGCCCTGACCGCCTGGAGCGCGATTGTCACCCATGGACAAACGCAAGCGGGCGACAAGATTTTGGTGCAGGGCACCGGCAGCGTCGCACTGTTTGCCTTGGCCTTTGCAAAGATGCAGGGCGCACATGTAACCGTGATTTCCT
This sequence comes from Roseobacter litoralis Och 149, assembly GCF_000154785.2. Taxonomy (NCBI): domain Bacteria; kingdom Pseudomonadati; phylum Pseudomonadota; class Alphaproteobacteria; order Rhodobacterales; family Roseobacteraceae; genus Roseobacter; species Roseobacter litoralis. Next base: position 1,780,492 of record NC_015730.1, on the reverse strand, counting down.
CGAGCGATGACAAACTGGAACGCGTGAGCAAGATGGGTGCAGATGCCACGATCAACTACCGCACAACAGAGGATTGGGCGCGCGCCAGTCGTCAGATCACGGCAGACAGAGGCGGCTATGACAACATTATCGAACTGGGCGGTGCAAAGACTTTGCCCTTGTCCCTGCGCGCGGTCCGTCCGGGCGGGACGCTGTCGATGATCGGCGTGCTGTCAGGATTGAATATCGAAGCGTCATTGGGCCCCATCGTGGCCCGTCAGGTGCGCTTGCAAGGCGTGACAGTAGGCCATCGCGACGGGTTCACGGCGATGCTGCGCGCGATGGCGCAACACAGCCTGCGTCCCGCCTTGGGTGAAACATTTGCCTTCGAAAACCTGAAACCCGCCATGGAACATCTCCGCACGGGTGGTCATTTCGGCAAGACCCTTGTGCAATTCTGACCAACATGCCCGAACACACTTATCCATACCAGCCGCGGGCGCACCCCAGGGACAAGCCTGCGTTTATTATGGCCGCCACCGGTGAAACCGTCACCTTTGGCACCTTGGAAACACGCGCCAACCAAGGTGCGCATGTATTGCGGGCACAGGGCATCGATGCCGGCGACCATATTGCCATTCTAATGGAAAATCGGCGTGAAATGCTCGAAGTCTGCTTCGCGGCGGATCGCGCTGGCATCTACTATACGACGATCAGCACGCATCTAAACCCGGATGAAATCGGCTATATTCTGGCCGATTGTGATGCACGGCTGCTCGTCGCGGGTGATCAGTTTGTCAATATTCTTACACAATTGGCCCCCGTGCAGGCAGACCAATGCAAGATCATGATCGTTGGAGCACCCAGCGGTACATACCCTTTCTGGTCCAAAGAAGTCTCAGATCAAAAAACAACCCCGATCCCTGATGAAGCCCAAGGACTCGATATGCTTTACTCGTCCGGCACGACCGGACGCCCAAAAGGCATCAAATGGCCTTTGGAAAAGAGCCCTCCGGGGGCGCGGACCATGCTCATTGATTTGTTGAACGGTTTGTTCGGCTACGGCCCTGACACACGATACCTTTGCCCAGCACCGCTTTATCATGCAGCGCCCCTGAGGCATGCGATGGTCACGATCAAGATGGGCGGGACAGCGGTGATCATGGACCGGTTCGACGCCGAAACGTCCCTTCGCCTGATTGAACGTTACAAGATCACACACAGTCAATGGGTGCCGACCATGTTTGTGCGCCTGCTGAAACTCCCCGAGGCCGTGCGCGCACGGTACGATCTCTCCTCAATGGGAATGGCGGTTCATGCGGCAGCTCCCTGCCCCATAGACATCAAACATGACATGTTGGCGTGGTGGGGGGACATTATTCACGAGTATTATGCAGGTACTGAGAATAACGGGTTCTCCGCGATCACCAGCGCAGAATGGCGGGCCCATCCCGGGTCAGTTGGTCGTGCAAAACTGGGCGTGGTGCATATTTGCAATGCTGATGGCCATGAAGTGTCGGTGGGAACCGAAGGCGAAATCTACTTTGAGAACGGTCAGAAATTTGCCTATCATGGTGATCCCGAAAAGACCCGCGCTTGCACCAACGCGCGAGGCTGGACAACGCTGGGCGATATCGGCCGTTTGGATGATGACGGGTATCTCTATTTGACAGATCGAAAGTCGTTCCTGATCATATCCGGCGGCGTGAACATCTACCCGCAAGAAACCGAAGATACGCTGCTTGGCCATCCCGCTGTCCTTGACGCCGCTGTCATCGGCATTCCTCACGAAGATTTTGGTGAAGCCGTTCATGCGGTTGTGCAATTGCTGCCGGAACATGAAAATTCGCAAGATATGGCTGAAACTTTAATGCTATTTTGCCGCTCAAAACTGTCCGCCCTGAAGTGCCCCCGGAGCATCGAATTTCGAGATACCTTGCCACGATCGGCAACCGGGAAAATGAATAAACGCGTGTTGAAATCTGACTATTGGGACAAGAGTTAGATGGAACGCTGAACAGACGCAAAGCTGTGGTTTGCGCCGTTTGTCACGATGGTTGCGATCGAAAAGGCGTCGCAAGCGGCCATTGCAGCTTTAACGATGGATTATCACTGCGTCCGCGCCAGAGGCGTTCGTATCACGTTCTCTCGCACTGGTTACCGGATCAGTCGCTTGTCAAAACGCGATCCGAGACCCACCCGCAAGGGTTGCTGTTGCCCCTGCCCCAAGCCCCCTTCAACTCATCAATTCCTTAATCCGCGCTACGCGATGCAAATGACCACGTTCCGTCGCTGAGTAGCGGAGTAGCGGAGTTCTCTAATTCACTCTAGTTGCAATGCGCTTCAAGTCGATTAAATCCGCGCGACCGCCAAATACCCGATATAGCACGCCAGAAGGCGATTTTGTGTTGCACACATAGTGCATACGAATTGGAGCAGTCCAGCCCCCCGGGAGCAAAGACGGGCGAACGGTGGTGTTTGGATGGGGTTGTGATCCTGAACCCCTGCGGTACGTCTCGAGCCAGACGGGAATGGGGTTTCAAAAATTCCGATAAAGACGCTGAATCAAAAAGGTACGTTGCGTGAACGACAATCGATGACATTTTTTGCATCGTTCGTTTCACTATACTACGCCACCCGCCGACCACCTTGCATCTCGAAGTATTGCCAAAACTATTCCTTCGTTGGCTCAGCGGTGAAAGCCGGATCTGAGACCAAAATCGCCTAAAGCGACGGCATGGAACAATGCCCGCTTCTGGAACGCAGCTTTTAAGCTCTTGATGGTGGACACTTCAAGTTTCATGGGCGCGCGCAGCGACGGAAATAGCCGAAATACAAAAATTGCGGCACCACCACCTAAGGGTCCGAAGCGTTTTCACACAGCAGGCACAAAATCTCGAACATCAACGACACGCCAACCCAAGCGGTGCCACCTGACGGATCGAAGGGCGGACTGACTTCAACCAGGTCAGCACCCACGAGGTTCAGCCCCGACAATTGGCGCACCATTTTCTGTGCCTCGAACGTCGTGAATCCGCCAATCTCCGGAGTACCCGTGCCAGGTGCAAAAGACGGGTCGATGCTGTCGATGTCAAACGACAGATAGGTTGGTTGATCGCCTACGACAGTGCGCGCTTCCTCCATGACTGCGTCAAGTCCCAAGTCATAAAGCTCTTCTATGGTAACGATCCGAATACCCTGTTCCAACCCCCATTCCACATCGTCACCGCCCCGTGTGCCGCGAATCCCGATCTGGATCATGCGTTTGGGGTCGAGCAGACCTTCTTCGATGGCGCGCCGAAACGGAGTGCCGTGGGTGAACTTGCATCCTGAGAAGTAGCTGTCAAACAGGTCGGTATGCGCATCAAAATGCACTAATCCGAGCGGCGCGTTTTGGGCTAATCCACGCAGCACGGGCAAAGTGATAAGGTGGTCGCCACCCGCAACCAAAGGTGTAATCCCGGCGGCTTTGAGAGATTTGAAATACGTGGACACCCGATCAAGGGTATCCATGGTGTCAGCCGGGTTGACCGGGCAATCGCCAAGGTCCGCACAATTGCGGGCCATGAAAGGTTCCACCCCCGACACAGGATGACGGGCGCGGATCATAGTGGACAAGTCGCGCAATTGGCGTGGTCCGTGGCGCGCACCTGGACGGTTTGTGGTGCCTGTGTCCCAAGGCACACCCACCAGCCCGATATCAACTTGCGCGATGTGCGGGGACTCAAGCGGCACGAAAGGCAGGCGCATAAAAGTGGGCACGCCAGCGAACCGAGGCACCTCCATTGCGGACACGGGTTGGAACGAAAACGGGGCATCCGTCATAATTGTGGCCCTCCTTAAGTATGGTTAAAAATGCAGGTCAGTGACCTATTCTTGCGCGCGCTTCTTGCTCAATACAGCCGTCAAAACCGCGCGCGAGACGATCACAATTGCCACGATGACAATCAAAACCACCGATGCTGCCGCGATCGCAGGGTCAATGTTGTCGCGTAACCCCATCCACATCAAGCGCGGCAGGGTGATCACTTGCACCGACGTGATAAAAATTGTCACTCCGATTTCCTCCCACGACAACACGAAAGCAAGAAAAAACGCCGTCAGCACCCCAAAGCGGATGTTCGGCAACAGCACCACGAAAATGCGTGTCAGCAGACCCGCGCCCATCGCCCTCGCGGCCAGGTCAATGCGCCGATCCACCTGCGCCAAAGACACCGAGATCAGGATCACCGCAAAGGGCACAATCATCACCGTGTGGGCCAGGACGACCCCCGCCATGTTGTCGTAGCCAATCAATGCATTCATCTTGCCCACCGAGATGAGAAAGAAATACAGCGTCAGCGCGGACACAACGGGCGGGGCCATCATCGGCAACAGCGCAAGGCCGATCAGCACGCCGGCAAAGCGTGGACGCATCATCCAAATGCCTAAACTGAAGGCGAACGCAAGGCTGGTTGCCAGCACCCCCGACAGGGCCGCGATCTGCACAGAGGTCAGCGTGGCCTCCAGCCATTGCGGCTTGTCGATCAGAGCCGCGTAATGACGCAGCGACCAGACATCGTCAGGCAAGGACAGAAACCGCTTTGGTGTGAAGGATACAGGCACAACAGCGATGAGAGGCAACATCAAGAAGACGCCCACAAAGGCGGCACAGACAACCGAAATGGGGCTCAGGCGTACCTTCATCGCTCGGTTCCTGGCGCAAGGTGGCGCATGAGGGCCGACAGGAACATACCCACCGCAAGCATCATCAGCACACTGATGGCGGCAGCGAGGCCCCAGTTCGGGCTTTGAAAGATGCGCAGATAGATCAGCTCGGCAATCATCACACTGCGCCCGCCGCCAAGGATCGCGGGGGTGACAAAAAAGCCAAGCGCAAAGACAAAGACGATCAGCGCGGCACCAATGATGCCGTTTCCGGTCATAGGTACAAAAACCTGCCAGAATATGCGTGTGCGTCCTGCACCCATGCCGCGCGCGGCCATCAGGGCACGCTCATCCATGCTGCGCATGGCAGAAGCGATGGGAAAGACGGCAAAGGGAATAAGGAAGTGCGTCATGCCAACCACCACGCCGAAATCGTTTCGCACAAGCGTCAAGGGGGCGTCGATCAGTCCGATATTCTGCAAGAACGTGTTGATGATGCCCCGGTTTGACAACAGGGACAGCCAGCCGAACGCGCGGGTGAGCACAGATATCCAGAACGGAATGAGGATGCACAGCTCGACCAACACGCGCTGCATCGGGCTGCCGCGCACCCAGACCAGCGAGATCGCATAGGCCGCAATGACAGAAAACACCGTGACCAGCGCGCAGATGCGCAATGTGCGCCACGCGACCGAATGCACCAACGGATCGGTCAGCGCGGTCTCGTATTGCCCGAGGCCGGGGTCTGGCAAGGTCACGCTCCACCCGACGATGCCCAGAAACGGCAGCAGATAACATACCACCAAAAACAGGATCAGCGGACCAATGAGAAGGCAGGTGCGCAGGGACTGGGACATCAGATAAAGGGTGCCACAGACGATGCTGTGGCACCCAAGCCTTTAGGCCGACGCGATGCCGAGGTAGGCATCAAGTGCGGCCCCATAGTTTTCTTCGTACCAGGCCATATCAAGTGCGACTTGTTTGGGGAAGTTGGCCGGGTCCACCGGATTAAAGCGTTTGAGCGCGTCAGGCACCAGCGCGTCCGCCGCCGAATTGCTTGGGCCCTGCCCCATCAATTCGAACATCTTGAGCTGCTTTTCCGGGTCTTGTGCGGCCGCGATGTATTGCATGGCCACATCACGTCCTGCAGGGTTGCCCTTGATCACGGCCATAGAGCCGGGCGAAATCAAGCCGTCATCCCAAATGAATTTGATATCACCTTCAGAATCCTCTTCGAGGATCTTTGCGCGGGTGGACCAGATCAATGCCATTGAGGCATCGCCGTTCAACAACAAGGACTGGCTTTCAGCGCCGCCCCCCCAGAATGCAACGACGTTTTCCTTGAAACCTTCGAGCTTGGCATGCGCGCGTTCCAAGTCCAGTGGATAGAGGTCAGCGCGGGCAACACCGTCGCCGAGCAGCAGCGCTTCCCACATGCCGGCACCCCATTTGTACATCGCACGCTTGCCAGGGAATTTTTCGACATCAAAGAAGTCCGCCATACTGGTCGGGGGCGTGTCGAATTGGGTGCTGTCGTAGGCGATGACATAAGAAAAGAAGTAGGTAGAGGCGGCGTATTCCCAACCAAAGCCATCACGCGATTTTGCGGGGTCCACGACGTCATAGTCGATCGCTTCGATCAGGCCCTGTTTGCCGAGCGCCTGCGCTGAATAAGGGTCGGCGTCGCAAATGTCCCAGCTTGGGCTGCCGCTTTCGGCCTGCGCTTTCATCGCGCCCTCAGTTGGGCCGGACCCGTCCTGCAAAACCTTGACACCGGTGGCGTCGGCAAAAGGCGCACCATGGGTGCTGTCATAGGCGGTCATGGCATCCCCGCCCCAGTTCACAAACACCAGTTGGCCGTCAGCCGCCAGGACTGGCATGCCGGTGCTCGCCAGCGCCGTGGTGCCCAAAAAGCCTGCGGCCAACTGGGTAAACTGGCGGCGCGAAATGCGTCCCTTGCGGGCTTTGTCCGCCAGAATTTCGATGCTGTCTTTTACAAAGGGATCGTTCATTGTTTCTCTCCGTTGGATAAGGGGGATGCCGTTTTCCGGTCTGTTATCTTTATGGTATTCATAGAAAGACGCCGCGGTCTTTGGACCAACTGATCCAGATATCGCTGCCCACCTGCAATTGGCCTGGCATCCGATCTGCGCCCGCGTTCAAAGTCAGCGTGTGGCCTGCAGGAGTCACGACCGACACCCGAGTCTCGGCACCCATATAGGTCATCTCCGCTATTTTTGCCGGAATGGCATTGCGCTGTTCAGGCGCTGATACCGTGATCTGCATATGCTCGGGCCGGATCGCCAGCAGCGCTGTTGGCGGGCCCGCATCTGACGTCGTGTGAAGGGTTGCCTCCTCAAAACGCGCTGTGATGCCCGCGTCGGTCTGCGTCATATCTTGAAGGGGTAATAAATTGATATCCCCCAAAAATTCCGCCACAAACCGGTTGGCGGGACGCTCATAGATGTCCCGGGGCGTGGCGACTTGTTGCAATGTGCCAGCTTCGAAAATAGCAATGCGGCTGGACAAGGCCAACGCCTCTGACTGGTCATGGGTTACAAACACAAAGGTCGTTCCGGTATCACGGTGGATGCGGCGCATCTCGTCCTGCATCTGGCCACGCAGATTGCGGTCAAGTGCCGAGAACGGCTCGTCCAGCAGCAACACCGGCGGCTCATAAGACAGCGCACGCGCCAGAGCCACACGTTGTTGCTGGCCACCTGACAAAGCGCTGGGGCGCTTATGGGCATGCCCGCCAAGGCCAACCATATCGATCATCTCTTCGGTGCGCCGTTTGACTTCGGCAGTTGAGCGGCGCTGCACTTTCAGTGGAAACGCGATGTTTTGTGCAACGGTCATATGGGGAAACAACGCATAGCCCTGAAACATCATTCCAAACCCACGCGCTTCTGCAGGTTGGTGGGTGACGTCTGCGCCGTCCAACAACAGAGTCCCAGCCGAGGCCTGTACAAAGCCGCCCAGCACCATCAGCATGGTCGTCTTGCCTGAACCGGAGGGACCCAAAAACGTCAGGAACTCTCCACGCGCAATAGTGAGCGATATGTCCTGAAGCGCGTCAAACGTGCCAAAGCGTTTGCCGATACCTTCTGCACGGATTTCCGAGGCCTGCTTACGACCAGTCATGTGGACACTATCTCCGAAACGCGAGCACCGTCAGGCTATCCATTGACCCGCACAAGGTCACGTATTCCCGCCCAAATCGGCCCATATTCTCTCGGTCATAGCTTTAATTTTAAGCGCTTCTTCCCAGCGGTTCGACATCTCGCGCCCATCGCCGCCAGTCATCGCGTATTCTGGGGGACCAAGTTCGCACAGAAAGACGACATCACCCTGCGCATTGCGGACGCGCCAATCGGCAAGTCCCTCGAGCCAGAACTCCTGAAACAACGTGACCCATTTGGCGTGCTGAGGGAAATCGATCTGCAGCTGTATCTGCTGGCGGCTGGCAATCCGGCCCTGAAAGCTGTCTGCGCGCGCCAGGCAACGCGACATCAGATCTCGCTCCCACTTGGCCAGAGGCAGCTTGAACTCGCGGTCCACCATGTAATGCGACAGGTCTGCCGCCAACCGCATCTCGGGGATCGCATCCAGCATCGACAGGGTCGCAAAGAGATCATTGGTGATACAATTGCGGTGCGTTTCAAAGTGAACCGGCATGCCGATTTGGTCGGACATTTCGATCCACTTTCGAATGATCGGGATCGCGCCTTCTACCGTCAACGGGAACACCTGTCCGACCACATTCACGTAAGGTGCGCCAAAATCCTGCGCCATGATCAACGTCTCGCGCAGGCTTTCGACGGATCGCGGAAAGGCCACGATCAACGGCGTCAGCCCTTCGCGCTCAAGGTGCGGACGTACGGCGTGGGCCACTTCGACATCCGCAGCGCCCAGATCAATCGCCAGCCCCGCATAGCCCGCATCGGCCACCATCCCGGCCACGCGATCAAGCGGCAAAACCTCGCCGGATGCATCATGCGGCTGCATGGACCACAGCGATTGATAGACCTGCAGGCGTCTCATGCAGCCTCGATGCGTTGGGTACCACCACCGGCGCGCGGGACGATCCATATTTCGTCATAGGGATATTCGTCTTCGGATTTTGAGCTCAGTTTGCGCAGCACCTCGATCTGGAATTCGATCCACCCCATTTTATGAGGAGTCGCGCCGCTGTTGCGGATTTCAGCGTCCAGGCTGGACAACTGCCAGAATGGCACGCTGGGAAAGGTGTGGTGTGCTGTGTGATAAGGCATCTGCCAGCACAACCAGCGCATCACCGCATTGGTGCGGGTCGACCGTGTGTTTTCAAGAATGTCGTCTTTGTGGCTGAGGCCAAGGTGCTCGATCGTGTTTTGCAACTGATGAACGGGCTTCATTACCACCATAGGCGCAAGCCACAGGATCACAGCGGCCCAGCTGCCAATGATCAAGGATACAACTGCAATGCCGACATAGAGCGCTGCGTGAATGCGCCCTTCACGGATGATTTTGTCGTGCTCACCTTCGCGGATGTAGGGCTCGACGACAACGCCACGGCAAAACCGCACGATGCGCGTCACGCGCGTGTACCAATAGGTCGGGCCCCAGAACCACAACAAGTAGCTGCGAAGCGTATAGGGTTCGCGCACCAACTCGCCATCTTTTTCCCAGTTTTGGGTATGCTGGTGGTGCGCCCAGTGCTGTATCTTGTCGAAATCACGAGGGAATATCATCAGAAAGCCGATCATCCGACCAAAGGCCTCGTTCAACCATTTCGTTTTGAACACAGTTTCGTGGCTCAGTTCGTGCTGGCCTGCGTACAGAAAATTGATCAGTACCCCGTGCACCATGAACAATGGCACCGCCCACCATGTGCCCCACAGCACCCACAGGGCCACACCAGAGATGAGAATGGCACCAATGTGACTGCCAAGTTGAAGCGCGCCATGTAGATCAGAGCGTTGCATGAGCTCGCGCATGCGGGCGGGCGCGACAAGCTTACGGCGCGAGAAACTGGCTTCCATAGAATCTACTCCTGTCGGGTAAGTGTCATAAGGAAGCTTGCCGACAAATTTACTTTGTGTAAAATGATGAAATCTCTCCTTTTCAACAACAAATGTTTGTCAAAATGCGGGTCGGCTCCAAACACCTCCCTCTCAATGCCCTGCAAGGGTTCGAAGCTGCAGCGCGACATCTGAACATGCGGCGTGCAGGCGAGGAACTGAACCTGACACAAAGTGCCGTCAGCCATCAGGTGCGTACTTTGGAGAAGGCGCTGGGGCGTCCTCTGTTCAACGAAAACAGACGACGCCTTGCGCTGACGCCAGATGGAAAACGCCTGCTTGTTGCTGTAAAACAAGGGCTTGAGACTATTTCCGCTGCTGCGACGCAGGTCAGCGAGGATGCGTTTTCCTCAAGCCTCACAGTCCTTGCAGCACCGGCTTTCAGTTCTCAGTGGTTGGTGCCACGTCTGCCGCGCTTTCTCGAACTGTTCCCGGATTTGACATTCTCACTGAACGTTGGGGCCGCTGCGACATCGTCCGACCTCGCTCAGGTCGACGCCGCCGTCGTTTTTAACAATGTTCAATTTCCGGGCATGCGCGTTGAAACGTTGACACACCTTGAAATGTTCCCTGTTTGCGCGCCAGGACCTGATCGCAAGATGGTGCCGGAAGATTTGCATAACGAAACCTTGATCCATGAGGACGACGGAGAGATTTGGGCCCGATGGTTCGCCGCTGTCGGCGCCGAACAGATCAAACCACACCGCGCGATTTATGCCTCGGGCACTCAGGCCGCCCTGTCCCTCGCGATTGCAGGGTCTGGATTTGCAATCAACGATGGCATCATAGGCGCAGAGGCTCTGTCGAAATCATTGGTCGTACGTCCCTTTGGAAACTTCACGCTTTCATTCGGGGAATACTTAACCGTAACGCCGACATTGGAGCGTACCACGCCCGGTGCCTTGGCTTTTGTAGCCTGGATGCGCCGAGAAATGGCAGAAACTCATCACTATTGAAACGTGGATAGTTCTGAACAGGAGACCGCTCTGCATGCATGATCTTTAAGGCTGGATGCAGACGTTGGCGTGGATGGATTGCCCTAAAATCGGCTCGAAAACGCGTGAGGAAACACAACGGTCTGCAAAATGCCACTTACGATCTCTGCGGCAAAAACAACCGTCGGGGAAACTGCCGCACGAACGTCTGCGCGCCGAAGAAAGCGGTCCATCGCCATATCGTTAGCACCTTCCGCGATGAGGCTTCAAACCCTGCCCGTATCCCATTTGGGGGGAAACCGGTGACTTATAGCTTTGTCTCACGTCCACGACATTGTCCTGAATGCAGCGAAGGTCGGGTTTCCCTGATACTGTAAAAATCTTGCCAAAAACCGACGAGCATGTACGACTATCGTGCCCTATTACAAGTCGACCCTCAATGCACTGGATCCTGAGAGGGTGCGCCGCGGAACAATTTCTTTCTCCCGTTACAGGATTAACCAAATCCTTAGTTCACACTGGTTTTAACGCGCCTAAATCTGACCAACTCTGCGCAACCGCCAAACGCCCGACAGAGCGCGCCAGAAGGCGATTTCGTGTTGCACACACAGTGCACACGAATTGGGGCGGTCTAGCCCCCTAAGGGTAAGTACGGGCTAACGGTGGTATTTTGGTGGGCAGAGAGTCTGTGCGCCTAGCGTTAATGAAATCACCAGTTTATCCTCCCGATCAAATTTGGAAAAATCTCGCCAAAGGCGAAAGCAGGGTCGAGATCGAACCACAACCGCTAGGATGCTGCACACAGCGAAAAATAACACTTAGGTATAGCACCACGGCAAGTGCAAGCGACCGTGCAAACAGGACAAAACAGTGTGTTTGGTGGACACTGTCACAGTGGCGTAAGACGGGAAATCCTGCTCGGATTGGCTTCTGCGAGATAAATCGTGCCATCCGGCGATCCGAAGATTCCATGTGCTCCGTTCAGCACCGGACGCGCACGTCCCAACCGTGTTCCGTTCTGCGATATGCGATGCAGGCTTGGTACCTGATCAGAAACGAATACGTCACCTCCGGCAGCCCCCCAGATCCCGACAGGCCGATGAAAGCCAGTCCATTCTTCAAGAAAAACGCCCTCTGCATCAAACACCTGAAGCCGATTATTACACCGGTCCACGACCACAACCCGACCATCGGGCAGGCACCAAAGGGAATGCGGTTCCAGGAATTCGCCGCAACCGCTGCCGATTGCACCCCACGTGGCCAGATGCGTGCCATCAGCGGCAAAACGGTGGATATGCCAGCCCGCGTAGCCATCCGACACATAAAATTCACCGCTTGGCGCAAAAGCCACATCCGTGGGGTGATTGAACGGCGCACCTGGTCCGCCACGTGTGCCGATACCCCCTAACCGCTGTCCATCTGCGGAAAAAAGGATGATTTCATGCATGTCACGGTCGACGATGAAAAGACGCCCATCCGGCGTCGGGGTCATTAAATGCGCATCAGCGATTTCAAGATCGCCCCATGCACCAAGGTAGTCACCTTCGGGGGACAGCACGATGACGCGCGGGCCAACCGGGTCCACATAAGGGTCGCTGCGCAGCAACACGAGGACGCGGCCATCGCGCAAGACGACGACATCCGACACCTTACCGGCGGTTTGCGGCCACGCCCCAAACGGTCGATCAACGCGGTAACGGGTGTCACCCAATGCAACGACGATCTGGTGTCGGGTGCCGCTCATCCAAGGGGACCGGAATAGGGATGCGTTTTGGTCCAATGACGGGCGATATCAAGCCGCCGCGTGATCCAGACATCGTCATGACCCGCAATATAATCGAGGAAACGTTCCAAACCCGCGGCCCGCGCGGGGTGCCCGATCAGCCGCATGTGCAGCCCGACCGACATCATCTTGGGCGCGGTCGCCCCTTCCCGGTAGAGCATGTCAAAGGCATCCTTGTGCCACTCGAAATAATCGTTGGACGTCGCAAAAGACCCGCAGAATTTCGCATCATTGTTGGTTAGCGAATAGGGAACGACCAGATGCGGCTTGCCATCGACCTCAGTCCAATAGGGCAACTCATCGTCGTAAGCATCTGAATCGTATAGGAAACCACCTTCCTCCACCACCAGCTGGCGGGTGTTCACGCTGGGGCCGTAGCGGCAGTACCATCCAAGGGGCCGTTCGCCCAAGGTCTCCCGCAGTGAAGCGATGGCACGTTTGATATGGTCTCGCTCTTCGGCTTCACTCAACTCAAAGTGCTTGACCCAGCGCCAACCATGGCAGCAACAGTCAAAACCCGAGTCGCGAATGGCTTGCGCCGCCTGCCGGTTGCGCTCAATAGCCAGCGCGCAGCCAAAGACAGTCATGGGCACCCCGCGCTCCTGAAAGAGCCGCATCAGCCGCCAGAACCCCACGCGGCTGCCATAGGCAAAGAGCCCTTCGCCCGCCAGATCACGCCCCTTGATCGCTTGATCAAGGCCGTGGGCGTCGGTCAGTGCGACCTCGGTAAAATTCTCACCGTCCTGAATGGACGGCTCGGACCCTTCTTCGTAATTCATTACGAAATTGATCGCCACGCGCGCACCATTTGGCCATTTCGGATCCGGCGGGTTGGCGCCGTAGCCGACAAAGTCTCGGGGGTAAGTCATCTGGGCCTCACATGCTCATCCGGCGCGTCAGGCCGGTCAATCGATCCATCACAATCATCAACACCAGCACAGCAACGATGATCACACCGGAAATCGCGGCCACGCGCACATCAAGGGTCGTTTCCATCATGCCCCACATGCGAATGGGCAGCATATTGGTGCGTGCATTGGACAAAAACAGCGACACCGGCACATTGTCCATGGACGCCACGAATGCCAGAAATCCGCCCGCAACAATGCCCGGCGTGATGATTGGCAGCGTAATCCGGCGGAACGCATAAAGGCGCCCTGCCCCAAGGCTGGCGGAGCTTTCCAGAAGTGCAGGATTGAATTGCGACAGGCTCGCCAGCGTCGTGCGAAAGACGAAAGGCGCGATCACAACAAGGTGCCCTGCAATCAGGTGATTGATCGATGGCCGAAACCCGAGGATCGAGAAAAACATCAACGCCGCCAAGCCGAAGGACAACCCCGGCAAGATCAGGGGTGACATGAAGCTGGCTTCGAGTGCTCGGGCAGAGGTTCCTCTGGACCGGGCCATGGCCAGTGCCGCAGCCGTTGCAAGCAGGACAGCGAGGGCCGTGGCAATCGCGGCAACATAAAGGGAATTCGCCAAGGCCGAATGAATATGGCCCGATTTCACCGGATCAAAAAGCGCCACATACCATTCAAGCGAAAAACCGGGCGGCGGAAAGGTCAACACGCGGGACGATGTGAACGACGTGAGCAGCACGATGATCACGGGGCCCACAAGGATCAGGATGCCAAGTGCTGCAAGGCCGCCCATGACAATGGAATAAGACCGGTCCGAAACCGTGCTGCGATGCGCCATCAGTCTATCCTCGCAAAACGACCAAGCAGGGAAAACAGCATCACGCCGCTGAGCACAGCGACCAGCAAAGTAACGGATGCCACGGCTGCGAAGGGCCAGTCGAAGACAACCATCGACTGCTGCCAGATCAGCGACGGCAGATAGACGAGCCGCGCGCCACCAATCACCGTCTGCGAAATGAACGCGGTTGTCGCCGAGGCAAACACAAGGGTAGCCCCCGCAATCCATCCGGGCAGCGAAAGCGGCAGGATGATGCGGAAAAACGTGCGCCATTTGGAACCGCCAAGCGCGCGGGACGCATCCGAAAGGCTCGGGTTAATTTGCTGCATGACCGTGACGAGCGGCAACAGCATCAAGGGCATCTCGATCTGCGTCAGCGCAATCACGAGGCCCAGTTCCGTTTGCAACAGGTTCAGCGGCGCAGAGGTCAGACCAAGTGTGATCAGGGTCTGATTGACCACGCCTTCCCGCGCGAGGATCACGATCCATGCGAACGTGCGGATCACCACCGATGTCAGTAGCGGAAGCAGGATGATGAAGATCAGAAGTTTCCGCAGGCGGGGGCCGCAGGAAATGAAAAGCAGTGCAATCGGATAGGACAAAACCGACGTCGCGAGCACAGCGACCAGACCCAGCCGCACCGTGTCATAGACCACGCCGCGATAGAATGGGTCACCCCAGAACTTGACCCAACTGTCCGTAGAGAAGGACGCAAAACGATCATCCGCCGCAAACGACATCGCCAGCAGGATGGCGAGCGGTGCCGCAAAAAACGCCAGATATGTCAGACCGAGCGGCGCAGCGAGCCGCCAGTCCACGCGTCCGGGTTCATATGTTGCGGCACCAGCCATGATTATTTGGTGATCTCTTTGTTGAACCGCTCAATCCACCCCGCACGCTGCGGATTGATCACGCTCCAATCGTGAACAACCATATCCGACAACTCATCCACGGATTTGATGTAAAGGGTCTCTGCCAGCTCGACCTGTTTGTTCACCGGGATCATATTGTAGGGAGAAAGCTGCAATTGCGACTGAGCTTCAGCCGAGATTGCCGTGTCGATGTATTTATGCGCGGCTTCGACATTTTCCGATCCCTTCGTGATGTGAAGAGACGTCGAGAATGTAATGGCCCCGGTTTCAGGCGCGATAAATTCAATATCCACGCCCTGCGCCTTGAGCGTCGCGACGTTGTTGGTATTGGTGTACATCAGATCGATCTGACCCTGTTGGAACAGACCCGGCAAACCTGCGGGCCCGGTGACTGCCGCAACTTTTGGAAGCGCTTCCTGCAGTTTTGCAAAGATCGGTTCCATATCCGTGTCAGATCCGCCAAAGACCTTTGCCATCTCGATCAGGGACACCGTACCGAATGTGGTCTGGAACCCCGTGAGGCCAAGCCGTTCAACATAAGGTGACTCGAATATCTGCTCCCAACGGGTTGGCGGCTCGGGGAAGGCGGTCGGGTTGTAGCACAGCCCAACGACCTGCACGTTGACGGTCGCCGCATCCGCCGAGATCATCCCATCGGGCAGGTTTGCCGCATTGGACAGCATCGAGGCGTCAATCGGCTCGAAAAGATCGGCCTCTCTCGCCGCAGCCGTGGGTCCGGGGTCAAGGACAAAACAGTCAAACGGCGCGATGCCGCGCCCGGCGCGTGCCTTGGTGACCTGATCCACGGCCCATAGCGGATCAAAGGCCACATCCACGCCATGCTTTTCCGCAAGCAAGGGGGCGACGACCGACCGGTAGGCCTCGTCCCAGGTTCCTGGATAGATGGCGGCTGCCAGAGAGTCCGCGGCGCGCGCAGCCGAGAAAGGCAATGCTGAGGCTGCGCCAAACGCAGCGGCGCTTTGCAAAAGTCTTCGGCGGGAAAGGTCATTCATGGTGGTCTCCTTTGTTGGATTTGGGTTTTTTATGGTTGTTTTCATTTGGGCTTGGGAAACAGGATCGGGGCGGCCGTCTCAGCCAGCGCGCAATGGCTCGGGCCAAGGGGCTTTGCCGCCTCCCCCACGCGCCGTGGCGCTGCCACCTTGATGGTGGCACCATCTGGCGTCTGAACGTCGTGAATGAGCGTTCCGCCCAAGGGCAGGCTCAGCGTGTGCTCGACCGCAAACGCGCCGGGCGCGGGCTGGTCCACCAACATCAGTTGCTCCGGCCGCACAGTCAGCAGGACCCCATCTGCGGTGTTGAAAGCCTTCGACGAGGCCACATGCCAGATCGCGCCATTGTCGAGACGAATGACATAGCGGTCCGCTTCCCGGCCCAGCACCTCACCCGCAAACCGGTTCGAAGACCCGATGAAATCATTGACAAACAGCGTCGCGGGCTGGTCATAGATTTCCACCGGGCTGCCCAACTGTTCAATGCGGCCCTTGTTCATCACCGCAATGCGATCTGCAATTCCCATCGCCTCTTCCTGATCGTGGGTCACGAGGATCGCGGTCAGCGCAAACTGTCTTTGCAGTCGCTTGATTTCGATCTGCATATCGAGACGCAGATTCTTGTCCAGTGCGGCAAAGGGTTCGTCCAGCAGCAGGATACGGGGCCGTACAGCAAGCGCACGCGCAAGGGCAACGCGCTGCTGTTGTCCACCCGACAGTTGCCCCGGCTTGCGATTGCCAAAGGCTTCCATCCGCACGGTTTTGAGCATTTCCGACACACGCTGTCGCTGATCGGATTTGGCGTCGCCGCGCGCATCAAGACCGTAGGCGATATTGTCGGTCACGGTCATATGCGGGAAGAGCGCGTAATTCTGAAAAACGATCCCCACCTCGCGACGGTTCGGGGGCAAGGAATCGACAAAACGATCCCCGATCTTTACCTGACCTCGGGTTTGTTCGAGGAACCCCGCCACGATACGAAGCAGGGTAGATTTCCCGCACCCGGACGGACCCAGAAGCGCAATCAGTTCCCCACCCGCAACTTCCAGTGTGACGTCATCGACGGCCAACCCGTCCCCATAGCTGTGCGATATGCCATCAAGGGTCAGCGGCTCTCCAACCGATCGCATTCCAGCGTTCGGCGTGATCGGCCCTTCGTTGATGTAAATGGCGTGTTCCACAGTCTGTCCGTCACAATTTTGCACAAATTCTGCGTATTCGCACCCAAACTGCGCGACCAGACTTTCCGATCCCCGTGAGAAGACCATCCGGCGACCTGCTCAATAAAATGGCATGCCATTTTGAAAATGCGCAAAAAACAACCTGATGAAGAACCGGGGGCGCTGCGTTTCAGTGGCCCTGAAGGTCCTTGCACCATCCGCTGTAATACCTGCGAACAGGCTCCAACAGGTCTTTGGACAAACGCCGTAGGTTGGCTTCCGTCGGCGTGTCCGGACGGGCCAGTTCAAGTGCGAGTTCCTTGAGGGTCTCGCCGCGGTCAACGCCGATGAAATTGCCGTCCCGGTAAACGGTACGCCCGCCGATCATCACCGATGCGACGGCCCCCGCTTTGGCGCGCCGTACCAGTACATCTATCAAAGGCATTGCCGGATCTTGCCATGGGTAAGTCACGGCGCGCCAGTCCAGCAGGACAATGTCGGCCATCTGCCCCGGCGCAAGCCTACCGATCCGGTCCGCAAATGGTGTCGTGGCGGCACCGTGTTCTGTGGCCATGCGCAGGATGTCGCCGGCATCGGGGGACGGTGCATCATGTCCGGGCGGGCGATGCAGTGTCAGCGCCAGCCGCATTTCCTGCAGCATATCCCGGTCATCATTGATCCCCGCCTCGTCAATGCCCAGACCCACAGGCACGCCGCTGGCCAGAAAGGCATTCAGATCGGCCGTCCCACTCTTAAGCCGCAGGTTTGACGAGCAGTTATGGCACAAACACGCCCCCCGCTCGGCCACAAGCGCAATGTCATCCGGCGTCATCCAGACCCCGTGCCCGATCGTAAGCTGCGGTCCGATCAACCCAAAGCTGTCCACATGTTCCAGCGCAGAACCCCCGGTCCGCCTATGCGCGTATTCTTGCTGATACGGCGTTTCCAGCAGGTGCATGTGCAAGGGCGCGCCGGTGTCCTGCGCCATGCGCGCCGCACTCTCCAGCGCTGCATCCGACAACCAGTGCAGGTTCGAGGGCGCAATCTGTATCCCGATCAGCGGATCATCTGCCCAGCGTTCGCGCAGCGCATGAAACACCGCGATCTGCTCTGACAGCGGCAGGCCAAAGCCCGCAAGATATTCTGCCGTCGGTTTCTGCAACGCGGGCGGCAGCGCGGCCACGAATTCCTCATCGGCGGCGTAGATCATCCGGTTCTGATCGCGCAGGGCAAAAGAATAGCTCGCCCGCATGCCCAACTCGCGATACGCGCCAATGATCGTATCGGCACGGGCAAGCACCGCGTCGGTGTCCCCCGGCGCACGGCTGTGCAGGTGCTGTACAGTGGTCACGCCCGAGGCAATCATCTCGAAAGCGGAATAGAGCGTGTCCAGTCGCGGATCCACATCGCGCATGGCAAGGCGTTCGGGGAACCACAGCTCCAGCGGCTGGTCGCGCGCACCCATCTGGAACGGTGTGAGACCCACATGATGATGCGCATTGATCAGGCCCGGAATAGCGACATATCCCGCGCCTCCGGTCTCGGGCAGATTTGGATGTGCCAGCCGCAGCGCCTTTGCCGCACCGATCCCGGCCACCCGGTCGCCGTCGATCAGGATTGCCCCCTCCTCGACGATTTGCGGCACCCCACTGGCGTCAAAGCCGGTGATGATATGATCTGCCACGACCAGGTGACGGGTCATTGAACGCCCCCTTGCCCAAGGTGCGTGAGGCTCAGCCGGACGGCAGCAGGCAGCGGCTCGATCAACGGGACGGGTGACGTGGCTGACAGGCCGCGCGCGGCTTGCGCCAGTGGCCCGCCCCCGATGACAATTGCGCCTGCACCCGCGCGGACAGCGCGCGCGCAAGCCTCTGCCAGCGCGTCACGCAGGTCAGACGCGTTCGACATCAAGCGGACAGGATCGCCCTTTGTGGTCCATGTTCCGATGAATGTTGCATGACCATTGCGAGAAGCCATTTCAGCGATGGGATCCACCAGATCCGGTGTTGTCGTGACGACCGCAAAGGTACGTTTCCCTTCCGCCGCCTCTTGCATACCGGCTTCGGCAATGCCGGTAACAGGGACGTGCAGACGTGCGCTAAGAGCGTTTAGACCCGGATCACCGAAAGCCGCAATGATCACCGCAGACGCCTGCGACAGTTCTGGCGCAAGGGCAATCACTGCCTGTTCCGCCTCAGCCAAGGCTTGCGGATTTGTGATGAGCGATGCCCCGAATGGCGCGGTAAAGCCCCGTATATCCACGTCGGGCCCTGCCGTTTCCCGCGCGATACGCAGCATAGCGGCGGTCGTGGCCGTCGACGTATTGGGATTGATCAATGCGATCATGCCGGACAGGCCTTATCAAACGCCTCGGCAATGTCGATGCGCCGCGCCAGCCAGAGCCGGTCGCGGCGGCGGTCTAGTTCAGCGAGGATCTGCTCGAACGCCTTGAACCGGCCGGGCCGCCCCACGATGCGCAAGTGAAACCCGATGTTGAGCAGGCGCGGCAGGCCTCGGGCGGCCTCGGCCTCCAGCACATCCAGCGCATCAGTGACATAATCGACCATGTCCTGCGCCCGCACGAAACCGTTGGGGTGGAAGAACTTCATGTCATTGGCGTCCAGCGCGTAAGGAACGACCGTCAGCCCAGAGGGGTCGCGGTACGGCAGATCATCATCGAACCCGTTGGACGTATACACAAACCCACGCGCCGCAAGCAGGTCGCGGGTCCATGGGCTTTCAGCACCCCGGCAGAAAAAACCCATCGGCGCGGCACCTGTGACTTTTGTGATCGCTGCAGTTGCGCGATCCAGATCGTGGGCTTCGGCTTCGGCGCTGTCATAGTCGGCATGCGGCCGCCAGAGCCAGCCGTGGCAGGCGGTTTCATGGCCGTCCTTGGAGAACACTTGCAAAACAGGCGCTGCGCGTTCAGCCGCGCGCCCACAGGCGAAAACAGTCGCCGGTACGTGGTAGTGCCGCAAGGCATCTGCCATGCGCCATGCACCCGCGCGGGTGCCATAGGCAAAGATCTGCGCCTGCCCGGGGTCCGGTCTACCCTCTGGCACGACCGAGATTACCTCGCCCATCCGTTCACTGACCGGATCGCCATCTATCACCTGCTGCTCTGCCCCTTCCTCGAAATTGACCACAACGGAAACCGCCAGTTTTGACCCGCCCGGCCAGGTCAGGGCGGGCCATGCACCGCCATAGCCGATAAGGTCGCGGGTCATGTTGGACTATCCGTTGCGAAGGTTTCAGGACAAGGACGGGGCTGCCAGTCTGGCAGTCCGATCGCCTTGCGCCACGCTTGTGCGATATCGGCGCGGGTCGCGAGCCAGACGTTTTCATGAGCAAGCACATGGTCCAGAAAAGCCTCCAGCCCCGCAATACGTGCCGGACGTCCGATGATGCGCGTGTGCAAGCCAATGGACAGCATGCGCGGGGCATCGTCGGCCTCCTGCAACAGCCTGTCGAACCCCGCGATGCAATACCGTGCGAAATCCTCGGCAAAGACGAAACCGCCGTTGTTGTAATACCGCATGTCATTGGTATCAAAGGCATAAGGCAGCACCACGTGGGGGCCATGCCCCGTATCAACGACATAGGGAATGTCGTCATTATAGGCGTTGCTGTCATAGAGAAAGCCGCCCTGCTCGATCAACAAATCACGGGTGTGCGATGAGGTGGCCGACCGGGTATGCCACCCCAGCGGCGGGGTGCCGGCGCTGCGTTCGATTGCCGCCACAGTGCGGGCGATGGCGCGTCGCTCGGTCTGCTCGTCCATGTGGACATGCCGCTCCCAGCGCCAGCCGTGGGCCGCGATCTCGTGCCCATCTTCGACCGCCTGCTGTGCAATCCACGGCGTGGCCTCCAACGCGCGACCGCAGGCGTTCAGGGTGGCGGGTACCTTGCGACTGCGCAACGCCTCGCGAATGCGCGGCCATCCCGCGCGCGGCCCATATTCAAAGTGGCTCTCCATACACAGATCAGGCTGGCCTTCGACCCGCTCGACGGCCTCGTAGATATGCTCGTTGCGTTCATCGCCCGCGCTGAGGGAAAGCTCGGCCCCTTCTTCGACATTCACGACGATGGAAACCGCGAGACCCGCGCCATTGGGCCAGCGCATCGCGGGGGGGTGCCCTGCATAGCCTGCAAAGTCGCGCGGCTGCGTCATGCCGCCACCCCGACCGCGTCCATGAAACGCTTGCACAGATCCCCGTCCCATTGGATCACATCCTCTGCCGCCGCGTCGCGTCGCATCAGGGCACTGCTGACGATCACACCATCCGCTGCCGCCATCGCCTCGTGCACGTTGTTCTCGGTCACGCCGCCTCCGATCAAGATAGGATTGCGTGTGCCACTGTCCCGCACGGCGTTGATACGGCTCAGCGTGTCGGTGAAACTCGCACCGGTAATGACCAAGCCATCAGCGCCGGATTTCACAGCCCAGTTTGCCGCAAAGGGCTGGCTTTCACTGGAGAGCGGCATCGCCGTGCGGTCATGAATATCTGCCAGAATAGCGATGTCGGCGCGGCGCAGCGCGGCACGCATCGCCACAACTTCCGCGCTCAGGCCATCGCGCGGGCCTTGCGCGGTCATGGCACCCCCGACGAACACCTTCAACCGGATGAAATCGGCCCCTGACGCATGCGCCACGCAAAGAGCTGCATTAGGATCATGCGCCTCAACGATGATACCAAGCCCAAGCTCGGGCACCTCCGAGCGGATCAAACGACCGAGTGAAGCCATCAGCGTTAGCGTGTCCGGCGCTGCAAGCCCTGCGGTCTTGGTCTGATCCTGCAGTTTGATCCAAGGTATCCCAGCCTCGGCAAAAACGCGGGCATTTGCGACCGCGTAGTCTTCGTACCATGCGACCGACAGATGCCGGTTCAGCGCGAAATCCGGCAGGTGCAGCGCGGCGATGACGGGTTTGTGAAGGTCGAATAATTTCAATGGCATAGGCTTGCTTCCTGTTGCAGTGCGGCGCGCGCGAGGGTCGTGTCTTCGGGCAAGGCGTCTGCTGCACCGAATGTGCTCACCGTTCGGGCTGCGGAGATCGCGCCGAAGCGTGCCGCCTGCACCGGGTCGCCACTTTCCACCAGTCCGGCCAGAAAGCCGCCGCAAAAACTGTCGCCCGCACCCGTCGGATCGCGTGTCGCAACCTTGCGCGCCGGCACGTCGATGGGTTGGCCCGCGCTGCGGTCCCAGACCAGCGCGCCCTTTGGTCCCATCTTGACCACGAGTACACCGGAAAACCGCGCGGCCACCTCGGCCAGCGCATCAGAAACCGACGCGCCGGGCACCAAGGCACGCAGTTCCACTTCGCTTGGCAGAAAGGCGTCCAGCCGCGAGAGGATCGGGCCAAGTTCATCCAGCGAGAGATCGGCCAACTGCCAGCCGGGATCCGCTGTTATCACGGCGCCTTTCCCGGCAAAGAAATTTAGCATCTCGCCGAAAACCGCCAGCGAACTCGGGGCCAGATGTATGCCCTGCGCATCGGCCCATGACGCAGGCACCTGCGCCGCAGTTAAGGGGTGTAACACACGAAACCCTGAATACCCGGTCTCGTCCGATTGCGCACGATCCTGCAGCACGCTGCGCCATGCGACCCTCTGCGCGGGCGACAGCCGGTCCGTCGGAAAACCCGCCTCGGCCAGTGCAGCGCCCGGCGCGGTCAGCCCCTCTTCCCGCCGACCGGCGTCATCATAAAGAAACCAACTGCCCGCAGATAAAGTCGCGTCACGCCAGATCACGCCAGCAAGGTCGACGCCCCCAGCCTCCAGCCGCGCGATGGTTTCTTTGGGATAGCTCGCCACTGCACAACTGACCAACCCGACGCGGCGCACCCAGTTGAGCGCGCCTGCGGCAGAGAATGCGCCGTTGCCCCCCGCCACATCAAGCGCGACCGTGCCGTCTGCAGCGACGACATTGTCCACCGTAAGCCCGCCGACCGTGATAAGATCAGGCGTCACGTCACAGACCAAGCCTCGGTGCACCAAGGCCAAGCGCATCGCGCTCTACCGCGGCGTGATACCCAAAGAGGTGCAAAGGCACGCTGTAGATAATCGGCGCAGTCTCGGCAGGCACCTGCGGCAGATGCCAGGCCACATCGGCGATCTCGGCAATTTCCGTCTCACCCTCGGGGACCAGCGCCACGCAATAGCCCTCGCAGCCCCGCGACATGATCGCGGTTTCCAGCGCACGGGCGTGGCTTTCTGCGTCACCCGCGACCATGAACATCGGATCGCCCGCTTTCTGTGTGCGGTAATGGTGATACTCTTCCAGCGGGAAGGAATAGGCGTGAATGGGGGCCAGTTCCTTCAGCTTGGCCGCGCCGAACTCAGCCGGGGCAAAGAAAGGACCCGCCCCCGTCGTCAGGATAAGATCGGCGCGGGCAAGGTGCTTTGCCACCTCCTTGGCAGGCTCGTAAAAAGCCTGCGCCACGGCATCCACCTGACCCGGTAGATCAGCCAGTGCGGCATCAAGCGCGCTGCTGTCACCGCCTTTCGCCTTTTGCACCGACGCCGCCATCGCGAGCATCAGAGCCATTGCGGCCGTGCTTGATTGCGTGGGCCAACCGCCCCGTGTCGCGCGGATATGCAAAGCACCCGGGCATTGCTCCATCAACGGAGAGCCAAGCGTGTTGGACAGACCAATCGTATATGCTCCCCGCGCAGCCGACGCGGTCAATCCTTCGACCACCGGCTCGGTCTTTCCAGAGGAGCTGAGCCCGATCACCACGGTTTCTGCATCGATCGTGTGCAAGCCGTAGGTGGCGAAGTCGAACGCTTCCACAGGCTCGCAGGGCGCGCCGAGTGCCGCCTCGATGGCGGGACGCACACCGTGACCTGCGATCCAGCTGTCGCCGCATCCGACCGTGACCACGCGACGGATCGTCCGCCCCGCAAGATCGCGCCCGATATCCGCAAGCGGGCCCTTGTTCGCCGCAAGCGTGGCGCTGATCGCCTCCCCTTGCGACATCATCTCATGTTCGGTCAACGCGACACGGCGAAACCGTTCCGGATCGCCAGCCGCATCCGAAGACGACTCGCGCCGGATTTCTTTCAATCTTTGCTCGATACTCATTGGGCTCTCCGTGATTGACCGCCAGTATAGGGGCGCATCGAAAAAATGTGGCACTCGACGCGCCTTTTTGATATTTGTCATATTGAAATGAAATGCAAGTCTTCGAAAGTAAATCTAAATGGATAATCTGCATAATGCTCCTTTAACGCACAGGCACCAGCGCATCCTGGAGATTATCAACAAACAAAGCATCGCAGACGTCGGCCAGCTCTCGGATGCACTCGGCGTTTCCACAGTTACCATTCGCTCTGACCTTGATGCGCTGGACAAACGCTTGCTCTTGCGACGGGTCCGGGGGGGCGCAATGGCCATGCAGGCCGCCCGCTTTGAGCGCCCGGTTGATGTACCCACGCATAGCTTCACATCCGAGAAAGAACGCATCGGCGCTGTCGCCGCTGGCATGGTGCGCAGCGGCGAAACCATTATCCTCGATGCAGGAACAACCACACTTGCCATGGCGATGGCTTTGCCCGAGGACATCGAGGACGTGGTGGTCATTACATCCAGCCTGGACATTGCAATTGCGCTTGAAAAACACCCCGGCGCGACGGTTTTCGTCACGGGCGGCAAACTCAAGAAATCCGGACGAAATCCAAATTCCCGCTCCCTTGTGCCGCCTTTTGCCGGGCTGCTGCTGGATCACCTGAACGCAGATTTCGCTTACCTGTGCTGTGCAGGTATCGACGCGGAACGCGGCTTTACCAACGCAAACCTTGAGGAGGCAGAGGTGAAACGCTTTATGATTTCAGCCTCGCGGCGCTGCATCATGCTGGCGGATCGGGGCAAAATCGGGCACGTCGCCGGCGCGCGGATCGCCCCCATTCAGGATATCACAACACTTGTAACCGATCGCAAAGCGAACCCCACTGAAGTGTCTGCGCTACAAAAATCGGGCCTGAAAGTTGTTCTTGCCTGAAATGAACTGCCGCTTTTTTGTGCGCAATGCTTCGAGGTCATCAACAGCGAAAAAAATTATCGGGCTTTTTTATTTTTAAACTTGCGAAAGCATTCGAAAGTTTTGTTGTATACTGCATCAGACCGGGAATCCGGCATAGCAATCCTGACAGGGAGACATGACATGAAACTAACCAGAAGAAGCGTTGTTGGAGGGCTGACAGCCGCAACCGCCTTGGCCAGCCCGGTAATTCTACGTGCTGCCACCCGCGAATTGGTAATGACAGGCTATGGCAACGATTCGGATGCGCCTCTGATTGCCGCCGGCGAAGAGCTTGCCCGCCGCAACCCCGGTGTTTCTTTGCGCATCATCGGCGGCCTGTCGTCCGAAGCGCTCGCTCAGATCAAAGCAGCACGGGGCAATTCCCCCTATGACCTCGGCGTCATGGGGTCCCCCGCGATCATCAACGCGCTGGCCGAAGACGTCCTTGTGCCACTGGACTTTTCGAAGATCCCAAACACGGCCAATGTCGATCCGAAATTCCCATCCTATGGCTATGACGTCGGCCAGCCGATCTGGTTCGAAGGGATCGGTATCGCCTACGACAAGACCAAGATCACCACGCCGCCCACAACATGGGAAGAACTGTGGAGTGGCGACTACACCGGGCGCATTGGCATGTGTCGTCCGCAATCCAACCTTGGTCTCGGGGTGCTTGCCGCAACCAGCGAAGCCTTCGGGATGCCGCAGTCCGACATGGACTTTGCGCTGAACAAATGGATGGAACTTGATCCGCTGGTCGGTCGCTCACCGCCGCTGTTGCAGCAGATGATCGAACGTGGCGAAGTGGATCTGGCCCCCCTGTGGCACGTCAATTCCGCACTTGCCGCAAACTCCGGGTTGCCCATCGGCTACACCAAGATCACGGGGCCAGGACCGCTGATGTTGCCTACGAACATCGTGCAGTTCGTCAACACGCAGGACGGCACCGCAGACCTTGTGCACGAATTCACCGACATTCTGCTGACGCCGGAAATCCAGTCGATGGCAGGCAGCGCGCCGATCTATTTCGGAACGGTCGTGGAAGGCATCGAGGTGCCGGCAGAGGCCGCGCCTTATGTTCCTTCGACACCCGAAGAGCTGGCAACGACCACCTCTCTGCAGTGGCCTGACTTCGCGCCCTTGCGCGGCCAGACCGTTGAATCCTTTGATCGAATGTTCGCCGCGACATGAGGCAGGAGAAGGCCGATCTGACCGATGGATCGGAACCTGCCGCCCCGGTGCTGCGCATCGGGGCGGTTTCCAAACGTTTTGGGACGGTCACTGTCCTGAAGGACTGTTCCTTGAATATTGCTGAGGGCGAAATCGTCACGCTGCTTGGTGCGTCGGGCTGTGGCAAGACCACGCTGCTGCGGTGCATCGCCGGGTTCTGGGACGCCGAGGAAGGCAAGATCGAGATCGACGGCCACGACGTCGGTGACCTGCCCGTCAATCGCCGCCCTGTCGGCGTGGTTTTCCAAAGCTACGCGCTTTTCCCGCATCTGACCGTCGCGCGGAACGTGGGATACGGTCTGCGCATGCGAGGTGTGCCCCAAAGCGAGATCGACGCGCGCGTCCGCGAGGCGCTGGA
Organism: Roseobacter litoralis Och 149; assembly: GCF_000154785.2. Classification (NCBI taxonomy): domain Bacteria; kingdom Pseudomonadati; phylum Pseudomonadota; class Alphaproteobacteria; order Rhodobacterales; family Roseobacteraceae; genus Roseobacter; species Roseobacter litoralis. The sequence goes on along the minus strand of NC_015730.1, from coordinate 1,753,734 downwards.
AACCGTGTCGCTTGCGGATTTCGCGGATCGCTACCCCGCGCAGCTTTCTGGTGGTCAACAGCAGCGCGTGGCTGTTGCGCGGGTCCTGATCCTGCAGCCGCGTGTGCTCCTGCTCGATGAACCTTTCAGTGCGCTTGACGCAAAACTGCGCGGTGCCATGCAAGTGGAACTGCGCCAGTTGATCAAACGGCTGGGGCTCACGGCAATCTTCGTGACCCACGATCAGGAAGAAGCGCTGACCATGTCGGACCGTATCGCAGTCATGCGGGCGGGCCGGATTGAACAGGTCGCCGCGCCCGATACTGTGTTTGATCATCCTGCGACAGCCTATGTCGCGGATTTTATCGGCACGTCCAATTTCTGGCAGGCGCAGGCCTCGGGCGGTCAGGTGGCATTGCCCGACGGGCAGATCACGCACACCGATATGTCGGGGCCGGTGCAAGTGATGACAAGGCCGCATAACCTGCGTCTGGCCGCGGGGGACAAGGGCACTTGGCGCGGACAGGTTTCATTTCACAGGACAGTCGGTGCTTTGATAGAATATCATGTCGAAATACCGGATGGGACGACGATACAGATCGCCACCATGCGGCAGGAACGCGCGCGCCCTTTGCAACCCGGAGAGGTCGTGAGCTTATCGGTGATCGATCCGTCCTATTGCGCGGTTTATCCGGTCTGATGTCGGACGCCACAGCCTTCCAACCTCCGCCGAACGCGCGACTGGGCGAAGTCATTCTCGACAAGCTGGTATCCGGTCGGGGCATCTGGCCCGCCGTGCCCGCAATCATTGTTCTGATGGTCGTTGCAGTTGTTCCATTCGTGATCCTGCTGTCTCTCGGGTTTTCGAACATAGAGGTGGCGCGCGGCGCGATCGTGTCGCAAACCCTGTCTTTTTCCCATCTGACCAACGCGCTGACCGACCCGCTTTATTGGATCACCTTTCAGCGTTCACTGGTGCTGGCGATCAATACCACCCTGCTTTGTCTGCTGTTCGGCTATCCCGTTGCCTACCTGTTTCTGATTGGCGGCAAGTGGACGCGGCGGCTGATCCTTATCCTGACCATCGCGCCCCTGCTGACCAGCGGGATCGTGCGCACCTATGCATGGCTGGTGATCCTTGGCGGGCGCGGTGTGGTGAATTCAACCCTGATGAGCCTTGGCCTGATCGACCAGCCCTTGCGCATCATGAACACGCATTGGGCAGTTCTGATCGGCATGGTTCAAATCCACCTGCCCGTGATGATCCTGCCGCTGATCGCTGTCATGAGTCGCCATGAAGGTGGGCTGATGGAGGCCTCGGCCAATCTCGGCGCATCCCGGCTCGGGACCCTGCGCACGGTGATCCTGCCGCTCAGCGCGCCGGGCATCGGCACGGGCGCGGCCCTCGTCTTTACGCTAAGTTATACGACGTTTGTCGTGCCTCAGCTATTGGGCGGCGGCAATTATCTCAACGCGGCCACCATGATCTACGAACAGGTCGTCTTTTCACTGGAATGGAGCAAAGGATCCGTCAGTTCGCTGATCCTCATGGCCACATGCCTGATCGTCCTCGTGATCATCGCGATGCTGACGAACATCTTTACCCGCTGGACCAAAGGACGGGATGCATGATCAAAGCGCTGCGCACCTCTTCGCTCGGGGACATTCTGGGCATCGGCTTGGTCCTTTTCATCGCGGTGTTTTCGCTGATCCTGCTGATCGCGCCGTCGATCATTGTCGTCATCATTTCTTTTGACACCCGCGCGTTCGTGAGCTTTCCGCCGGAAGGCTTCACCCTGCGCTGGTATGCAGAGGTTTTTGAGCAGACCGAACTGGTCGGTGCCATGTGGACCAGCCTCAAGGTGGGTCTGATGGTCACGGTGCTGTGCATCGTGCTCGGTGTGCCAACCGCCCTCGCCTGCGTACGTGGCAAGTTTCGCGGCACCACGGCGCTTTCGGTTTTCGTGCTGGTGCCGCATATGGTGCCCGGCATCGTGCTCGGGGTCGCGGTGCTTTTTGCCGGGGCGCTTGTGGGCGTCTCCCCCTCGATCTGGCTGCAGGCGGTTTCCATCGCCGTGTTTATCATGGCCGTCATGGTGCGCACGGTGCAAAGCCGTCTTGTGCGCCTCGACCCCGCGCTGGAAGAAGCCGCGACAAACCTCGGTGCGTCATCCTTTCAGAGCCTGCGCACGATTACCTTCCCGCTTCTGCTCCCGGCGATATTGGCGGGGGCTGTGTTCACCTTCGTCGAAGGCTTCGACAACCTGTCGGTTGCGATTTTCACCCATGGTTTCCGCGACAGACCCTTGCCTGTAGAGTTGCTCGCCCTGGTACAATACACCTCCACCCCCCTCGTGGCAGCGGTGTCAGGCGTTCAGATCCTGCTGGCAATCCTCGCACTCGTCGCCGTGTCGATGAGCATTGGGCTGGACAAAGTAAACGAATGATCCGCAGCAAACCGGTAGGATCGCGGCATCTCGCCTCTTTGCACGTCGGAACTATGCCATGACACGACTTGTTTAAGTGGCCGGGACCCGCATGAGCAATCATGAAACACCCAGACCAGTGCCCCCGAAAGCGAAGGGATTATTTCGATTTGCTTTCGGCGGCGAATCCGCCTCGTTTCACTGAATTTGCACTTACGCGTCGTGGCAGGCCCGGCATCAGACCTGCACCGAAAAGTTTAGTCATCGTCCCGAAGGGATCGATTTTGAGAGCAAAAACCCCTGTCTATGCCTAAATGTTGTGCCGTAAGCGGCACCAAATAGCCTCACGTAGCGTAGGAATGGTGCAGATTGCAGCCTTTTTGCTTCCTTCATCGTTAGCGTCGCATAAATGCGTAACGCAGCGAGGTTCAGTTTTCATAAGGGATTGACGCAGCAGGATGCCTCCCGCATGTACAGGTGCCATTGCGGCTGAGAAAACAAATGTTGAGAAACCCAATGCCCGTCCAAAAGAACTCAACAGCCGTTGCAGAACACGTCGCGGCAGTTTTGCGTGACCGCATCGTCAAGGGTGAACTGGCCGCACGCGACCGGATCGTCGAGCGACAGTTGTCCGCCGAACTCGATGTCTCGCGGACACCGATCCGGGAAGCGCTCAAGCTGCTTGAAGCGGATGGGCTGATCGAGATTACACTTCACCGCGGGGCAATCGTGTCGGACTACAAGCCGGAAGACGCTGTGGTTCTTTTTGATGTGATCTCGGTGCTGGAAAGCCTTGCAGCCAGACGGGTTTGCGAAGGCATGACGCCGTCCACCCTTCAGCGCCTCGAAGATCTGCATGGTCAGATGCTGGAATATCATCACGCGGGCCGCACAAATGACTACTTCGATCACAACACGCTGATCCATGATTTCATCATCCAGTCCTGCGCCAACCCCGTCCTGATCACAACGCACAACCGCCTGATGATCCGTGCCCGGCGCGGTCGCTATCTTGCGATTATGAACCAGCCACGTCTGGAACAGGCCGTCGCAGAACACGAAGACCTGATGCAGGCATTCCGCCATGAAAGCGCCGACAAGGCTGCGCAGGTTTGGGAAACGCATCTGCGCCATACCGGGGAAACGGTCGCAGCTGTGTTGCTGGCTGAGGCAGACGTCTGAGCGGCACATTCTGAGCAGCAGCCCCAAATTCCGCCTAAATTTACATCAATTGCGAATTAGACCGCCGTGTCTGCCGCTATTTTCATGACGTCAGTCAAAATGGCATGCCATTTATGCTCCAAATTACAACAACTGGGGATTGATATGACACAACCGAAATTTACCGCGATGACGCGCCGATCTGTGCTCAAGGTATCGGGCTATGCAGCACTTGGTACTTTGGCCGCGCCCGCCATTCTGCGTGCTCAAAGCAGCGAACTGGTCATTGGCTGCGCGGGGTCTCACACAGCGTGGATGGAGCAGATTGTCGTGCCGCACATGAAAACCGCTATCGGCGCGGATATCCTGTTTGAGGGCACCAAATCCTCGGTGAACCTTGAAAAGATGTCGTCCAACAAGGATGCGCCCTATCTTTCGGTGGTTCAGATGGACGACCCGGTCATGATACAAGCGGTCGAGGCGGACCTGCTGACCCCGATCACCGCAGAACCGGTGCCCAACATGACCGATCTGCGCCCGGACGCGGTGCATATGGACGGCATGTGGTGTAACTACGTTCAGCCATGGGCGGGGGTCGCCTATAACACCGAATTTCAGGCAGATGGGGTGCAATCCTGGGCGCAATTGTGGACCGACGAAGCCAAGGGGCAGCTGATCATCCCATCGCTGCAGAACACCGAAGGCATGTGGACCCTCTTCGTGTCAGCCATGCTGGGGTCGGGCAAACCCTTTTCAGAGGCGCAATATGAAATCGACGCCGCATTCGCCAAACTGGAGGAACTGAAACCCAACCTGCTCTCGGTCTACACAACGATGAGCCAGGCCTTTAACCTGCTGGAGCAAGGCGAGATTACCATGCTGGCCGGTAATTTCTCGTCCTACACGCTGCCGCGCAAGGCGACCGGGGTGCCTGTTAATCTGGCTGCCCCGTCCGAGGGTATATTCGCCATGCCATCGGGCATCTGCCTCGTCAAAGGGGGTCCGAACCCTGAACTGGCCGAGGCCTATGTCAACGAAATGCTCGGGCCCCAGATGCAAACGGCGATTGCGGATTTTGCGACCTCGGTGCCCGCCAATACCACAGTCACCGCCGGTGCCATTATCCCCGACGGTGTGCCGATCTATTCACCCGACTGGTCCTTTGTTGCGGCAAACCGGCGCGACTGGATTGAGCGTTTTGACAAGTTGATGGCGCTCTGAACCCATGCCACCCCAAGTGCCGCGGAGCCTGCGAATGGGCAAATATCTGGATGTCACTGCTGTCGGCAAGGCGTTCAAAGGCACCACGGTCATGTCGGACATGCATTTTTCCGTAGCACGGGGGGAACTGGTTTCTCTGCTTGGACCTTCGGGGTGTGGCAAGACCACGCTGTTGCGCATCATCGCAGGGTTGACCCCTGCGGATACGGGCGATGTCCTGCTGGACGGGCGCGCGATCACCACAGTGCCTGCGCATCGGCGCAATATCTCCGTCGTCTTCCAAAGCTATGCGCTGTTTCCGCATCTGACGGTTGCGGAGAACGTGGCCTTTGGACTGCGCGCACGGGGAACGGCAAAAGTCGATTGCGGTCCGAAAGTCACCGAGGCGCTCGCCCTTGTGCGGATGAGTGAATTTGCCGACCGCCCTGTTGCCGCCCTCTCGGGAGGGCAGCAACAACGCGTCGCCGTTGCGCGCGCGCTGATTGTCGATCCGGTGCTGTTGCTTTTGGACGAGCCGTTTTCCGCACTGGACCGCAAGTTGCGCGAAACCATGCAGGTCGAGTTGAAAACGCTTTTGCGGGAGCGCGACATGACCGCGATTTTCGTGACGCATGATCAGGATGAGGCGATGGGCGTCTCCGATCGCATCGCCGTTATGAACGCAGGCCGGATCGAACAATTCGCCTCACCAGCCGATCTATACGCCCGGCCCGCAAGTGCGTTCGTAATGGATTTTGTCGGGCTTTCCACGCGGCTGACCGGGGAGGTCATCGACACAGACGCGGATCAATCCATCGTCCGGACCGCCTATGGCACCATCAAGACTCCCGGCAAACGCCTCCCCGGAGAACGGGTAACTGTCGGTGTCCGCCCGGAACTCATCAAAACAGAGCCGGGGGAAAACAGCGTGAGCGTCACGCTTGCGGATGCAATGGTCCTAGGCTCGAAAACCCAGTTGCATGGGCGCGCCAATGACGGCGACCGGCTGCTGTGCGAACTGCCGGGCATGGGCTGCGGACTGTCCGCAGGGGACAGCGTGACCTTTGGCTGGGCCGCCGCCGATACCCTCGTCTACGAAGCGGCACCATGACGGGCCGAGCCGAACGTATCGGGCTTCTCGCGCTGCCCGGCCTGAGCTTTCTGGCAATCATATATGCGCTGCCGCTTTTTATGCTGCTGCTCAAGTCGTTCCAGATCGACGGTCAGTTTTCCGTGGCGGAATACGTCACTTTTTTCAGCGATGAGTATAATCTGAACGTGCTGTGGCGCACCCTGCGCGTGGCCCTGCTGACCACGGGTCTGGCGCTGATCATCGCCTATCCCACCGCGATCATCATGGCGCGGGTAAAGGGGTTCTGGCTGTCCGTGTTTCTGGTGGCGATGGTGCTGCCGATGTCTGTCGGCGTTGTCGTCAAAGCCTTTGCATGGACGATCCTTTTTCGCACGCGCGGCGTACTGAATGACACGTTGATGTCACTAGGCATCACGGAGGCACCGATCCGCATGCTTTTCACTGAAACAGCGCTTGTGATTGGTGCTGCGAATGTATTCCTGCCTTTCATGGTGTTGCCGATCTACGCGGTGTTGCGTCAGATGGACAGCCGCCTGCCGGAGGCTGCGGCGTCGTTGGGGGCGACACCGGTCTTTCGCTTCATGAACGTCACTCTGCCGCTCAGCCTGCCCGGCGTGGTCGCGGGATCCGCCTTCACCTTCAGCCTCGCCGTTTCGATGTATGTGATCCCATCGCTCATCGTGGGGGAAAGGCAGCAAACCCTGTCCATGCTCACCGCGCGCTCGTTTCTCTACCTGCGCAATGAAGCACTTGGGGCCACGATATCTTCAATCCTGCTGGTTATCGCGATCTCGGTGGTTCTGGGGTCAAGCTGGCTTGCGAACCGTCTGGGGGCACGGCAATGACTGGAACGGACCGCCTTGCCCTCAGCCTGAGCTGGATTATCGCCCTGGGCTGTGTCTTTTTCCTGATGTTGCCGATTGTCATTACCCTTGCGGCGTCTTTTACCTCCTCCGCCGTCTACACGCTGCCGCCACCTGAATGGTCGCTGCGTTGGTATCAGTCGCTGGAGCGTCGCCTCGGGCTGTGGGACGCCGTGGCGCTGTCGCTCAACCTTGCGGTCGTCTCGACCATGATCTCGCTCGTGCTTGGGACGCTGGCCGCCATCGCTGTTGCGCGCGGGCGGTTTCAGGGACGCGAGGCGATTGCCACCTTTACGGTTTCGCCCCTGATGATGCCGGGGCTGGTGGTCGGTGTTGCATTGCTGCAGTTCTTTCGAGAGATTGGCCTGCGGGACGCCTATTGGTCGCTGCTGCTGGGTCATATCGTCATCACCCTGCCCTTCGTGATGCGCACACTTCTGGCCTCGATGGCGGCCTTCGATTTCAGCCTTGTCGATGCCGCACGAACCCTTGGCCTGAGCTATCCGCGCGCAATCCTGCAAGTGCTGGTGCCCAATCTGGCGCCCGCCTATCTCACTGGTGGATTGTTTGCCTTCCTCGCGTCGATGGACAACTACCCGATATCGATTTTCCTCACGGATGCGCGCAACAAGACACTGCCGATCAAGATGCTGCAATACCTCGAAGAACAACCGGACCCGTCCCTTGCGGCGATCTCTTCAGGGCTGATCCTGTTGGCCTGTATCGTGCTGATCATCGGCTCCCGGACTGTTGGCCTGAACAGGATGATCCAGGGATGAAGACAATGGATACTGATGAAATGGTACAGACACTCTTATGAATATGCCCGCCTGCTGCCGTTATGAAAATACTTGGATCGCTTCCGCCAACGGTGGGGCGCAGTACGAAGGTATGCGGTCATGAGCCCTCTCGACGGTCCTATCTCGCAGCTTGTTGCGGCAGTTCAAACCGGCGCAGTCACGCCAAAGACACTTGTGAGCGAAGCGCTTGCGCGGGCCGAAAACCGCAACCCGGCAATCAATGCTATCTGCCAGATCAATCCCCACGCCCTTACTGAGGCAGAGCATGTATCCAAAAGGCTGCAAACCGGAGAGACCATGCAGCTAGCCGGCGTGCCTGTGCTGATAAAAGACAATATCTGGGTCGCAGGGCTGCGCTGCGCGCAAGGCTCAAGGCTGTTTGCCGATTTCATCGCACCGCAGGATGCCGAAGCGGTGAGACGCCTGCGCGTGGCAGGTGCCGTCATCATCGGGATCAGCACCTGTTCCGAATTCGCCTGCAAAGGGGCGACCAACTCCCCGCTGCAGGGGATCACGCGCAACCCGGTCAACCCGGACCTGACGCCCGGCGGGTCTTCGGGCGGGTCCGTCGCCGCGGTCGCAGCAGGGATTGTCCCGCTCGCGCTTGGCACGGATGCGGGTGGTTCGTCGCGCCGCCCGCCTGCCCATACGGGTCTGTGCGGTTTCAAACCGATGCAGGATCTGATCCCCTACGGACCATGCCATGATGAGCCGGTCTGGGGCATCTCAGTCATTTGCCCCATCGCGCGCCGGATGGAGGACATCAGCCTCGCCATGCAGAGCCTCGCCGGGCTGGAACCTGTGCCGGCCCCGATGCTGGAGATCGCCGCCTCATCGGATTTCGGCACGGGCCAAGCACTTGATCGAGATGTGGCGGCAAATTTTGACAAAGTGCTTGGGGTGCTTGAGAGCGCGGGCGTCTCGGTTACGCAAGCGCAGATTGACTGGCCCGGGACCATCAAGGGACATAGCATCCTGCCGCTTCAGTGCGCAGGTCTTGCGGATTTATACGGCGATATCTGGCGGGAAACACCAGAACTGTTCGACCCCGCGATCGCCGGACAAATCGAAACAGGCCTGTCATTCACCGGGGTTGACGTGGCCGGGGCGCACCAGATTTCGCACCAGATGCGCGAAACCCTGCGGGCTGCACTGGATCGCTACGGCGTGATTGCCACCCCGACGACACCCTGTGCGGCATGGCCCGCCACGCAAGACGCCCCGACCCGGATCGGTGGCAAACCTGCAGGACCCCGGGACCATGCCGCCTTCACGCCGCAGATCAACCATGCTGGTGTTCCGGCCCTATCCCTCCCCTGTGGCACGGATGGCGAAGGGCGACCGCTTGGCCTGCAACTGATCGCACGCGCGGGCCATGACGCAGAACTGATTGCCCTCGCAGGGCGGCTGGAACCGGTTCTGAAGGAGATCGCCTGACATGCGCCTGTTGCTGATCAATCCGAATACAACGCAAAGCATGACAGAGGCGATGACCACGGTCGCACGGCAGATCGCCAGCCAGCAGGCCGAGATCGTCCCCGTCACGGCCCGCACAGGCTTTCCCTATATCTCCTCGCGCGCAGAGGCCCAGATTGCGGGCGCGGCGGTGCTTGATACCATTGCCAGTCACCAAAGCGATGTGGACGCGGTCATCATCGCAGCCTTTGGTGATCCCGGTCTGACAGCGGCACGCGAACTGTTTGATCTGCCCATCGTCGGTATGGCCGAGGCCGCAGTCATGTCTGCCGCGATGCTCGGAGAGCGTTTTTCGGTCGTGACGTTCTCGCCTCACATGTCGCGCTGGTACTCCGATTGCGTGCACCAGACCGGGTTGGGCGCCCGTTTTACAGGGGTACGGTGCCCCGTAACAGCGCCGGATACGCTCGAGAATGTTGCAACTGCACTCAGGCAGGACCTGATCGATCTGGCGCGTGACGCCGTAGCACTTGATGGTGCGGACGTGGTGATCATGGGCGGCGCGCCCCTGGCCGGACTGGCTCCTGTGATCGCGTGGGATGCGCCGGGTATTTTGGTCGACCCCATTGCGGCGGCGACCTTGCAGGCTTTGGCGCTGCTGCGCCTTGCGCCCAGCTACGACAATCGCACAAACCGCCCCTTGCACAAGACCTCAACCGGGTTGGGCACAGAGCTGACTGCCGTGATCGCCGGAGAAAAAACATGACCCATGACACCGTCATCACCGGGGCCCGCGTCGTCACTGCGAGCGGGACCACAATATGCGACATCGGCATCACGCAAGGGCAGATCGCAACCCTTGGCAGCGGGTTGACGGGCACAGAGGTGATCGACGCCACAGGCCTGATCGCCCTGCCCGGCGGGATCGACAGCCATGTGCATATCTCGCAACCCTCAGGCCCGGGGATTGAGATGGCCGATGATTTTATCTCGGGCACCCGCGCGGCAGCTTGCGGCGGCAACACGACCATCCTGCCGTTCTGCCTGCCGGAGGATGGCCAAACCCTGCGCGAGGCAGTGGCGGCCTACCGCAAGAAGGCAGAAGGCAACTGCATGACCGACGTGTCCTTTCACCTGATCGTCAAGCAAACCGACCCCGTCACGCTAGGTCAGGACCTGCCCGCGCTGATCCAGGCCGGCTATACCAGTTTCAAGGTTTTCATGACCTATGCGGGCCTTGCCCTGTCAGATCGCCAGATCCTCGAAGTCATGGCGGTGGCAAAGGAACAGAATGCCATGGTCATGGTCCACGCCGAAAACGAAGACGCCATTGAATTCCTGCGCGACCGGGCTGAGCGCAAAGGTGAAACCAGCCCCTACCATCATGCAACGACGCGGCCCGTCCCGGTGGAGCGTGAAGCGACCCATCGCGCCATATCATTGGCCGAAATCGCGGGCGTGCCGCTGACCATCGTGCACGTTTCCAACGGCGAGGCGACCGAGGAGATCGTGCGTGCCCGCGCGCGGGGACTGACGGTTTTTGCCGAAACCTGTCCGCAGTATATCACGCTGACTGCGTCTGATCTGGATCGCGACGGGTTTGACGGGGCGAAATACGTCTGCTCTCCCCCGCCGCGTACTGCGGATGAATGGCCGAAGATATGGGCCGGCATCGAACAAGGTACATTTGATCTGTTTTCGTCAGACCACTGTCCTTTTCGCTTCAACGATACGGCGGGCAAGGATGCCCCCGGCGCCCGCAAGAGTTTTCGCAATATCCCAAACGGCATTCCGGGGGTCGAGACACGCCTGCCGATCCTCTTTTCCGAAGGCGTGGTGGCAGGGCGTCTGTCGCTTGAACGCTTTGCTGCGATCACCGCCACCAATCACGCCCGTCTCTACGGGCTTTATCCGCGCAAGGGGGCGATCATGGTCGGTGCGGATGCCGACATAACGCTCTGGGATCCGACGATAACCAAACCCATTCGCCAGGAGGATCTGCATCACGGCTCTGATTACACACCATGGGAGGGGTTCGAGGTGACGGGCTGGCCCGTGCGTACCATCCTGCGCGGAAGAACTGTCATGCAGAACGGCAGCCCTGTGGGCGCGCCAATGGGCACTCATCTGGAACGCACCGCACCCGACATGCAGGTGTAAGCTCATGAGGAAAGTCCGCGACCGGTGCACCCGCTTTTGCAATCAGGTGGCACAACAGTTTGATTTTACGAAAACGCTCTTGTCGATTTTCAGAGATGGTCGAATAATGTCGCGGACGCGGCAAAGGTCAGGTTCGACGGGCCGCACAGCAGAATTTCCGAAATCTTTCGAACGGCAGCTTCGACGAGAATGGCCGGGCACCCCTCAAGACGGAGCGGTGCCCGGCTTTGGGCTCAGGTCAACCTATGTCGCAGCTTGGGCAATCGTGACAAGATCAGAGCATCTATCGCGAGCACGGTCAGCAACGCGAGACCGGCCATAGGAAAGGCCATTGAAACCGCCAAGCCAACCAGGACAGCGCCTTGCCAGAGCGGCAGTTCCTTTGGCATCGGCGGTGCTGCGAGACGGCCAGCTTTGACGGGGCGACGTTTCCACCAAAGGACGATGGAGCTGATGCACAAAAACAAGACGGACAAGCAGACAAGCGAATTGGCAAGAACGCTCCACAATCCCAACGTGCCCATGTGCAACGCGATACCGACTGCCATCGCCTTACCTGCCAGCGAGTAGTCCTCGAAGCGAACATCTGCCAGTATTTTGCCGGTGTACTGATCGACATGAACCGTTCGGTCTGACATCGGATCGGCGCTGTCGGTATTCATCGAATCCCGGCTGAGCGTCCAAACGCCGTCTTGCGATTGCGGCAGGTTGAGTTGATAGCGGGCGTCAAACCCGATCTGGCGTGCAAGCGCATCCACCGCATCAAGCGTCACGACGCCGTTTTCCACACCCGCACTCCCGACATCACTACCCGATGCGGGCATTGGTGTCTGCTCAAGCACCCAAGGTACCTCGCGGCGGTCGTGGTTCATGCTTGCGTGGGTCTCATCCGACAAGGGCACGTTGTCCCACTTTTCAGCCGGGAACTGGCTCCAGGCCTGCACTATCTTACCGCCCCAGATACCGGCCCAGGCCAGTCCCGAAATAAGGAAGAAAACCAGGAACAGCGACAGCCAGATACCGACAACGCCATGCAGTGATTTCCACAAGGTCCGACCGGGGCCAAAACTTGGGATCAATGCACGACGCCAACCAGCGTCTCTTGGCCACCACATATAAAGCCCTGTGGCGATCAAGACCAAGGTCAGCGATGCTGCCGTTTCCAGAATCCGGTCGCCCGTGACACCCAGCATCAATTCGCTGTGGATGTTGTCGGCGAAGTCATACCACCCACTGCGGCGTGGGAATGTTTCAATGACCTGCGCGGTGTAGGGATCGACTGCGACCATTATGGCGTCGTCACCTGCGTCTACGCGAAACAGGGCTGCTACACTATCTGTGCGCGGGGCGACGTATTGCTTCAACGTGCCGTCGGGGACAGAAGCAACTGCCGCCTCTGCCTGCACCGAGACAGGCTGCAGGATTTCTTGAGGAACGACCACAGTGCGTTCCCCGTCACGCCCATCGATCCAGGCGATCCACAGCATCGCCATACCGGTAATCGCAAGTGTGGCAAGAAACGGAAAAACGAAAAGCCCCGCATAGAAATGCCAGCGCCACGCTGCAAAATAGAGTTTGTTCGCGCTGCCCTCGGGCTGCGCATTGATGTCAGTCGATGTCATAAGTTGGCTCCAAGCCTCTGTGCCCGCATGAAGTCGGGCAAAAATTGAACTCTGATGGATGAGGTCAGGCTTGGGGTGGGGCGCGCGTCAGGCGTGCAGGGTCAAGCGGACGGGTGTGATGCAACCGCTTGGCGATAAATGTGAATATGCGCGTTTGATCCGATAGTTTGAGAGCGATGCCATGGCAGTTTCGCGGCACCAGTGCTGCCCCGATCAACCGGCAGGCTTCACACTTCTGGCCCTGTGCTCCATCCTGCTCGCCTGAGCCGCTACAGATGTCTGCCAGCGAGCCACCCGCTGCAACGTAGGCTGCAAAACCCGGCGATAAGGAAGGTTGCATCGTCTTATGCGCAAAACCTGATACTGCCATCGCGAAAATCAATGCGAGGGGTGTGAGAAGCTTACAAAAGGTTGAAAGCACTGCAGGCATGCTCCGAGGATAGTCGATTCTGCGACGGTATACGAGAGGGCTCAATGCAAAGACACCTCGCAATGGAGACCTAAAGCGGTCATTGGAAAAGCAGCAGCGGAATGGCGCTCAGTCCCTCCTGTGCGACACTCGGGTCCAACCCAGACTAGGCCCGCTCTTCACTGTTTACCGGACCGTGCGCCCAACATGATGCGATCGGGGAGCGGTAAGAAAGGCGTGCGACCGCCCGTGCCCCAAGCCGACATTCAAATCACTGGCCTTTTGATGGGCGCGGCACGGGACGCATTACTGTTTCCCGTGCCAGAGTTAGTGGTATCCTTGGGACGGTCCATATCCAACGCGCTTCGGCCCAACCAAATCCACATAACCGCCGAACGCACGACAGAAAGCGATTTCACGTTGCACATGCAGTGCACAAGACGCCCCGCCGCAATTCGACGAAAAGCGCTCCCCGAATAGACATGGATGTGAGTGGCACCCTCTATTTGCGTCGCTGCACTCCGGACAGGCAGCCGGAGTGCACTTTTGTTACACTGAAACAGGTGCGGTGGCATTCGTTATACTGTCATGTCCGACGTTGCCGCGCGGCAGGTGATGAAAGCGCAAGAGATCGCCCGTTATTCTGGCACGACGATCAACATCCTTCGGCTGAGGTGTTCACTGGTAAAGTGATCGGCCGAAGGGGCGCTGTTTCCCATGGCGACCGCCTAATATGTCACGGCCGCGCCCTTCTGGCTGCGCGGTTGCGGACTTTCGACTGGCAAATACATGAATGGTGGCGCGGGATGGCTGATACGCGATATGCCGCAAGGTATGGGCAGGGCTGGATGCATGGTGTTGCAGCATAGTTTGCGCAGTTCGTTAATAAGATGAACGCGGAACCGGCAACGTTCAGCAGTTCGTGTCCACTGGTGAGGCGCGTAACATCGCACTGAACACCCCTGCCTTTGTGCGGATGGAAAGCCTGTCACCAAGGAGTGGCTTAGTGCGTCTGACGAAATACCTGAAACATCAAGTATCACGTAACGCGTTGAAATCTTTGATTTCAGGCAGCATTACGTGATTCAGGTTTTTCGCATGACGCTTTAGGAAAGCCAGCAATTAGACAGGTTCGGGAATTTCGCCTTCCCAATGTTCGCCCATGGCAACAATGCACGATGTCCCGTTTGTGTAGTTCTGTACGATGATCCAGTCACCGTTTCGTTGGGTGACCCAGATTTCAAGCAGCGTTTCAGGGTCACGCAGGCCCCTCCCCTGACGCTCTGCACCCAGATCATGCGTCAGCATATGCGCCATGCGCGTGCGGTCATCACAAGTCACGTCGCTCATCTGCGCATGCGCGGGAACGAAGAAGCAGATAGACAAGGCGAGTGCGTAGTGGAGAACCATATGAGAACTCTAATCGCCTGATTTCCAAAATGTAACAGTTTTATGAAGCGTTGTGCGTAACTGTGGCCACAAGGCAATATGCATCAATCATTGCAATATCCTGCGCCTACAGCGTTCCGGGAGTGTCATTTTTCTTTTACTTTTGTGTAAAGAAACTGACTCAAAACCGTCATCAAACCGTAGCTTCCGACAGTTACGCCCTCATCAAACATGGGGGCGATATGCTGAAGATTGATAAGCTGACCAAGCGGTTCGGGGATAAAACGGCAGTGGATGCCGCGAGTATCCGGGTCGAAAAGCCCACCATGATCGGGATCATTGGCCGCTCCGGTGCTGGCAAATCCACGCTCTTGCGGATGGTCAATTGTCTCAGCAACGCCTCTGAGGGCACGATCACCTTTGAAGGTGAAGAGATTACCGGGCTGCGGGGGGCTGCGCGGCGGAATTGGCAATCGCGTTGCGCCATGATTTTCCAGCAATTCAACCTCGTCCCCCGCATGGATGTCGTGTCAAACGTGCTGCATGGCACCCTGAACAAGCGGTCGACCTTTGCGACAATGTTCAACCTTTACCTGCAATCGGACATCCACCGCGCCATTGAAATCCTTGACCGGCTTGGCATCGCCGAACAGGCGGCGAAACGGGCCGAGGCCCTATCGGGTGGGCAACAGCAACGCGTGGCGATTGCGCGCGCTTTGATGCAGGATCCGAAAATCATCCTCGCCGATGAACCTATCGCAAGCCTTGACCCGATGAATGCGCAAGTGGTCATGCAAGCCCTGCGCCGCATCCATGAGGAAGACGGGCGCATGGTCATCGCAAACCTCCATACGCTTGAGACGGCGCGGCGCTATTGCGACCGGGTGATCGGGATGCGCGACGGGCGGATCGTTTTTGACGGCACGCCAGAGCAGCTGACCACCGATGTCGCGCGTGACATCTACGGGGCTGGTGCAGATTTTTCCGAAGCCGCCACTTCCACCGAAATCGAGACACTGGACAGGCCAGACATTCCCAAAGCGAAAGCCTACGCCTGAGCCGGTTTCAGCCTGCGCATCTGCTGCAGGCCACGTAAATCAACCCGCCCTGAAACTGCCGCTCTGCGGTCGGGCAACAAACCACGGAGATACCGATGAAAAAGACCCTCGCACTGGCGCTTGCCGCCTCCACAACACTCAGCACAGGCGCTTTTGCTCAAGACATCACCGAATTCCGCATCGGGATCCTCGGCGGTGAAAACGCGCAGGACCGGATGAACAGCTATCAGTGTCTGGCGGATTACACGAGCGAAGCGCTCGGCGTCGAAACCAAGCTTTTCGCACCTGCCGACTATAATGGCGTCATTCAAGGCCTTCTGGGCGGCACGATCGACATGGCATGGTTGGGCGCGTCCTCCTATGCTGCAACTTTCCTGCAGGACCCGGACGCGGTTGAGCCTGTTTTGATCAAGGTCAATCTTGATGGCTCCGTCGGCTATCATTCCATCGGCTTTGCCCGTGTCGACAGCGGCGTCACATCGTTGGATGACATGGAGGGCAAAGTGTTCGGTTTCGGTGATCCAAACTCCACATCTGGCTACCTTATCCCGTCCATCGAGATCCCGCAGTACAAGGACGGCATCACTATGGAAACCGGCGAATACTTCGGTGAAGTCAAATTCACGGGCGGTCATGAGCAGACCATCGTCGCCGTGAACAACGGCGATATCGATGGCGGCGTCACATGGGCCGATGGACAGGGCAACTGGGAAGACGGCTACAATTCCGGCGCGCTGCGCAAAGCGGTTGATGCAGGTCTCGTCGACATGAATGACATGGTGCAGATCTGGAAATCCAACGTGATCCCCGAAGGCCCCGTTGTTCTGCGTCAAGCCCTGCCCGATGAGGTCAAAGCCACAATGGTTGCGCTGGTTGATGGTCTTTACGAAGCAGACCCGGAATGTGCGTATGGTGTCGCTGCGGGCGATACGCTGGGCTTCCAGCCCGTCACCCACGCGATGTACGAGAGCATCGTGGCGGCACGCCAGTCCGTGATCGGCAACTAAGTCACTTCGCAACGTATCCGGCAGCCTCCATGGGCTGCCGGTATTCTTCTGTTTGGGGGCCGGGATGTCAGACATATCACTTAGCGGTTCGGCGCATACAATAGGCAACATACAGTCTGCCTATATGGCGCAGGTACAACGCCGCAGGCTCTATGGCGGTCTCACCCTCCTGATTTTCGTCGTTCTGATGGTGTCGGGCTTTAATGTCGCGGATGATCGCAATGCCGGTGGTTTCTGGGAAGGTCTTCACCAGATCGGCGACTACCCTGCCGATGTTCTGTCCGAAGCGTGGGAGAAACGCGCCGATCTGCCTGCGCTGATCGCCAAGTATTTTCCCGCCTTGGTGGAGACCATCAACATCGCGGCCGTCTCGACCCTGATCGGGGCAATGGGCGGTTTGTTCCTGTCGCTGCTGGGCACCCGCGGCTTGGCGAAATGGCCGCGTCTGATCCCCTTGTTCCGCCGCATTTCAGACATCATGCGCGCCGTGCCCGAAATCGTCATCGCGTTGGTTCTGATCTTTGTACTGGGTGGCGGCCCGGTGCCGGCCATGATCGCCATCGCCATCCACACGGCGGGCGCTCTGGCCAAGATGTTTTCCGAAGTCTCCGAAAACACCGACCTGAAAGCTGTCGAAGGGCTGTCCTCCACAGGTGCCACATGGTTGCAGCGGATGCTTCTGGGCGTGCTGCCACAGGTCGCGCCAAACTACCTGAGCTATGCTTTGCTCCGCTTCGAGATCAACATTCGTGCATCCGCCATACTGGGCTTCGTTGGCGCGGGCGGGCTGGGATATGAGCTGCGCAATTCCATGGCTTGGGGACCCGGCCGTTTTGATGAAGCCGCTGCGATTTTCATCCTTCTGTTCGGAACGATCGTGTTCTTTGATCAACTTTCCAGCCGCTACCGCAACCGACTGACCGAGGGGCAAGGCCAATGACCGCGATTGATCTGGACGCGACCAAGTTTGAGGCCGAAAAGCTTTTTCAGCGCAAGCGCTTGATTGGCTTTGGCATCCCGTCGATCATCGCCGTCTATTTCGTCTATATATTCTTTGCGTTTGACCTGCCGGGTCTTGCCGGACGCGCCAATATGGAAAACGCCGTGACGCTGGCGTCCGACAGCTGGTCTCACAAGGTGCATGTCACCCGGGACAATAGATCGGGAGAGATCACCTATGCCGTCGAGGGAGAGCGCAAGGGCCGCTACCCCGAGGGTCAAAGACCCGATTGGGTGAGCGGCGATGATGCGATCATCATCGATCTGGGGCGCGCGCATATTGTGCGATACCTGCCAGACAACCGGACCGAGATCGAAATTCCCGGCTTCCCACTGATCAAGGCGCAGGCCGAGGGGCGCACCGTCACGACCAACCTGCCCGATGATCTGCCCGATTGGATTTCCGCCTCCGACCGCCGCGTGGGCATCACCACACCCGAAGGCCGCATCACCCTGACCGGCGCGCGTACCGAAGTGTTCAATTATTTCCCCGGATGGGAGCTGTTCTGGTTCACGCTCGACAGCCCCTATCATGGTCACAGCCTTGGCACGCTGTTGTTCGCAGATCGTCTAGACCCCGCAAGATCAAACATCTCGGGCGCGATTTCGGACTGGTGGAACAATGCCATGTGGCGGCATAAGGATGTGGCCTGGGCCATTGGCGAGACGATCCTGATGGCTTTCCTTGGCACGATGGGGGCGGCCATCATCGCCCTGCCACTGGGGTTTCTCGCGGCCAAACGGTTTTCGCCCTTCATGTTGGTGCGCGCGGCCACTCGCCGCCTGTTCGATTTTGTACGCGGTGTCGATGCGCTGATCTGGACGGTGGTTCTGGCCCGCGCCTTTGGCCCCGGCCCGCTTACGGGCGCATTGGCAATCCTGATCACGGATACCGGCACCTTTGGCAAAATCTTTTCGGAGGCTTTGGAAAACGTGGATCAAAAGCAGATCGAGGGCGTCGCCTCGACCGGGGCCAAACCCTTGCAACGCTACCGCTTTGGCGTCATCCCGCAGATTGTGCCGGTGCTGTTGGCGCAAATCCTGTATTTTCTGGAATCCAACACCCGCTCGGCCACCATCATCGGCGCAATCACGGGCGGCGGCATCGGCCTGATGCTGACCCAAGCGATCCAGACCCAGAAAGACTGGGAGGAAGTCGCCTATTACATCGTCCTGATCATCGCCATGGTGATGTTCATGGACTGGTTCTCAGGCTGGCTGCGCGGCAAGCTGATCGGGCGCAAGGACGCATGACACGCTTCCTGATGACCGCAAGCAAGCGGGGGATTTGCACCCTGATGGCATTGTCCTCCTGCGCGCCGATCCCGAAGCGGGGTAAGGCAGAGGTTGATCTGACCCCATGCGCGGATGCAGCAAAGATCGCGGCGAGAGCGGCAGCTTTTATGATTGAGCAGACCGATAATCCCGATTGGTGGAATGGCGAGGAATGCGTGTTTTGAGTAAGACCAGATTGAAACCGGATGTCCCCTTCATTCATCCCGAGTGCGAGATCACAGATGCAGCATTCGGACAATATGTCGAAATCGGACGCGGCAGCCGCTTGGCTCATTGCGACATGGATGACTATTCATATTGCGACCGATTTGCCGACATCGCCAATGCCTCCATCGGAAAGTTCTCCAACATTGCAGCCTGCGTGCGGATCGGCGCGACGGACCACCCGATGGAAAAAGCAAGTCTGCATCACTTTCACTATCGCTCAGCCGATTATTTCGACGATGCGGCGCACGATGACGCCTGGTTCGATCACAGGCGGAGCCGCCGCACTGTGATCGGCCATGACACATGGCTTGGCCATGGCGCGCAGGTCCGGCCCGAAGTGAACATCGGCCATGGGGCAGTTATCGCAGGCGGTGCCATTGTGACCAAGGATGTGCCGCCGTTCATGATCGTTGCAGGTATTCCAGCTGTTCCACTGCGCCCCCGTTTTGTGCCCTGCGTTGCTGACAGGCTGATGGCGCTTGCATGGTGGGATTGGCCACACGACCGCCTGCGCGGCGCGCTTGATGATTTTCGCACCCTCAGTGCAGAGGAATTTCTGGAGCGCTACGAGGGCACGGTCTGACACACGATGCCACCTGGTTTTAGCCTTGCGTCGTTCGGAAAAGGCAGCCAGATCAGAGGCGTATCAGGAAATCTTTGGGCTAACCGCTTCCAATCTGCCTTGGCATCGGTGCTGCGGGCTTATGATTTGTCGCGATTCTGGGGCGTTAAGAAACCGACCGTGATCGCTGATACCGCGACCATGCCTGCCGCAGTGCCCAGCATGAGGGCCAGACCGCCTGCCTGATACGTCAGGCCCGACAACAAGGTGCCAGCCAAGCGTCCACACGCATTGGCCATGTAGTAAAAGCCCACATCCATCGTGACCCGCTCTGACTTTGTAAACGACAAGATCAGGTAGGAATGCAGCGATGAATTCACTGCAAAGACCGCCCCAAAGATCAGCAACCCGGCGACAAGCGTGACGGTGAGCCACATGTGCGGCCCCGTGGCGGTGATCGCCGCGAGTGTAAGCACCGCCGGAACCGCGGCGAGACCCCAGCCCCACGTGCGCGCCGCGCCAATAAGATCCGCTTCGGACCGTTCCCTCGCCCGCAAGATGCGCGGCGCGTTGGCCTGAACGAGACCATAGAGAATGACCCAAAGGGCCATAAACGTCCCGATCATAAAGAATGCGGCGCGGTTGCCCTCAGTCGTGCCATCCGAGAGCACAGCGTAGAAATAGATCGGAATGCCGACAACGAACCAGACGTCCCGCGCCCCGAACAGGAACACCCGTGCCGCGCTCAGCCAGTTCACGTTGGGAGATTTTGAAAACACTTCCGAAAATTTCGCGCCCTTGCGCCCCTTCGGCAGGCCCGGCGGCATGGCAATCAAAACGGCCAGCAGAATTACGGCAAGGATCGCGGCCATGCCCAAAACCGCCCAGACAAATCCAACCATCGCCAGCAAAATCGCGCCCAGCAGAAAACCCGCACCCTTCACCATGTTCTTGGACCCTGTCAGAATTGCCACCCAGCGAAAGAGTGCTCCATCCTGTGTCGGCGCGAGCAATTTGACGGCGGATTTGGACGACATCTTGGCAAGGTCCTTGGCCACGCCGCTTGCACCCTGCACAAGCATGACAAAAACAACGGATGTGCCAATCGCCCACCCCGGATCAAGCTGTGCCAAGGCCAGCAACGCCAGCACTTGCAACCCCAGCCCTGCATAGAGCGTCGACGTCAGGCCGAACCGCGCCGCAATCCAGCCCGCGCTCAGATTGGTGAGGACGCCGGCGATTTCATAGAGGACAAACAGATAAGCCAGCTGGACCGGAGAGAATCCCAGCGTGTGAAAGTGCAACAGCACCAGCATGCGCAAGGCACCGTCGGTCAGCATGAATGCCCAATAGGCCGCCGTGACCGCGATATAGGCCGACAGGCCCTTCGGGCGCGTGGCGCTTTCGGTCACAGACTATCCCCGACCATGCAGGCCACATCCACCAGCCGATGCGCATAACCCATCTCGTTGTCATACCACGCATAGACCTTCACCTGCGTGCCATTGATCACCATGGTAGAAAGCGCATCAATGATGCTGGATCTTTCGTCGTTTGTGTAATCCGTGGATACGAGCGGGCGTTCCTCATAGCCGAGGATGCCTTTCAGCGGCCCTTCTGACGCGGCCTTGAACAGAGCGTTGACCTCGTCAGCGGTGGTCTGTTGTTCCACTTCGAACACGCAATCGGTCAGTGACGCATTGAGCAGTGGCACGCGGACGGCGTGACCGTTCAGGCGGCCCGTCAGTTCGGGATAGATCAGCGTGATCGCGGTCGCACTGCCTGTCGTTGTCGGAATGAGGGAATTCAGCGCCGACCGCGCGCGGCGCAGATCCTTGGCCGGACGGTCCACAATGATCTGCGTGTTGGTCACATTGTGGATCGTCGTGATGGAACCATGTTTGATCCGCAGGGTATCGTGAATGACCTTTACAACCGGTGCCAGACAATTGGTCGTGCAACTGGCTGCGGTCACGATACGGTGACGCTCCGGCGCATAGATATCGTGATTGACCCCGTAGACGATATTGGCAGCATCCCCGTCCTTGACCGGCGCCGATACAACGACTTTCTGCACCCCTGCGTCGAAATAGGGAGCTATTTTCGCCTCTGTCTTGAACACGCCCGTGCAATCAATCACCAAATCGACGCCCTCCAGTGGCAGCGCGGCGATGTCGCCTGTACCGATGAACGGCAGGCGCTGACCGTCGATTGTCACGCTGTCAGAAGCATGGGCGAAATCGGCCTTCCAGTGGCCATGGACGGTGTCAAATTCCAAAAGATGGGCGTGCATCTCCGGATCACCCGCCGCATCGTTGATCCATGCGATTTCAGCCCCTCGTTCCAGCAGCGGTTTCAAGGCCAGCTTGCCAATCCGGCCAAGGCCGTTGAGTGCGTAGACAGTCATATCTTTGATCCTTTGTCAGTAGATTGGCCGATCCCGTCGACAGCTTGCTGCAACGCCAAACGGTCCAATGACGCAACAGGCAAGGCAGCAAAAGCGATCATGCGGTTGCGCAGCGCGGCGTAGGCATGGTGAAAGGCGAGGCTTTTTTCTGCATCTGAACCCACAACCGTCGCCGGATCAGGCAGCCCCCAATGTGCGCTGATGGGCTGGCCGGGCCAGGAGGGGCATTCTTCATTTGCTGCCTGATTGCAGACGGTGAAGACGAAATCGAAATCCGGGGCGTCCGACCCTTGGAACTCGGAAATGTGTTTGGAACGAAGAAGCGATACATCATGCCCCTTTTGTTCCAGCACCTTGAGTGCAGACGGGTTCAGTTCCGAGCGCGGCTTGGTGCCTGCCGAGCAGGCCGTAAATAGATCCGCCGCGAGGTCGCGCAAGAGAGATTCCGCAAAGATGGACCGCACAGAATTGCCAGTGCATATGAATAGTACGTTATATCTGCGATCCGTAACTGGTTCGTCTTTATCAGGGGCCAAATATGCATTCGCCACACAAATTTCAGGCCTGCCCCGGCAACAGTCGTGGAAGAGATAGTCAAAAGTCTCGCGCGCGGCATCCATGTCGATGGCATACCGCAAGGACGTGCCTACACGCTCTTGACGGATCAGCCCCGCTTGCATCAGGGCGTTCACATAGTTCGACAGCGTATTCCGCTTTAGCCCGAGCGCCTTGGCCAGTTCCGTCGCCGGAACGTGATCAGGATAGCGCCGCATGAGCAAACGAAACAGCGCCAGCCGTTGCGGGTGGCCGAGTATCGAGAGTCGGTTGGGGATCATTAATTCCATAGTTCACGAATATATGAATTAATGACTTCTGGAAAGTGAACCTTTTATGACACGTCGTACTGATGACCATAGGTGTGAGACTGATCAGGCGATCCACGACAACCGGCGAGCCAGTGTCCGGCGGGATGATTAATCTTCAGGTTTCAAGCGTGAGCGTTACCCGGTCTCCTGCAAACCAGGTGCGGCCGTATTCGACGGGTTGCCCGCGCGCGCATTGATTTACACCGGAGGATTTCAGCAGCGGATCGCCTTCGGCAACATCCAAGAGCAGCGCGTGGGTTGGCATGGCGCGCACGGCCGTCAGGCGGGTTGAGGCACGTGTATAGTCGTCGATGCCCACAACGCCTAATGCTTGCGTGACGCTGCTTGTGTCCTTCAACGCAGCGGTGATCCCCAAAAGGCGCGTTAGCGGAAACAGGCTTTCAAATACAGCAATCGGCTGACCATCAGCCAGTGAAAGCCCATGATAGGCACAGACCGGATCGCCTGCCTCAATCTGCAACGCCTGCGCCTCACCAATGGTTGCAGCGCGCTCGTCCAACGCGAGCACGCGCTTTTCTGGCCTGCGTCCTGCTGCGATCAGGTTTTCGTGGAAACGCACCCGCTTGCCGATGGGATAGTCGGTTGGCGTGGCCGCGACAAAGGCCCCTGCACCGCGCCGGGTCCGCACCAGCCCTTCCTCAACCAATGCGGATATCCCGTGGCGCACCGTGTGGCGGTTCACGCCAAAACGCTCTGCCAGCGCGGCCTCGGTTGGTAGCTTATCGCCCGTTTTATAGCGCCCGTCGGCCAAGTCGCTGCGCAAGGCGCCCGCGATGGCCTTCCAGATCGGAGTTTTGTCGGAGCTGTCACGCAAAATTCACAAATCTCTTCTGTCATAAAGGTGGGGATATGATAAGATATGTATAGTTGTATAGGAAAGAGACAAGTTGTCGAGATGAAAGACACTGTAAGCGAAAATAATCCCCGCAAGGCGTGGATGGGCCTGCTGGCAAAAGCGTCCGAAGGCCGTGTGGCCGCCCTGTTGGATGCTGAAATATCGCGCCCTGCTTTCACATGGCTGCGCGCACCGGAGATTGGCAGCACGATGGTGCGCGCGCGCGCTGGTGCCACCGGTGCGCCCTTCAATCTGGGCGAGATGACCATAACCCGCTGCGCACTGACGTTGGAGACCGGCGAAGTCGGACACAGCTATATTCAGGGGCGGCGCAAAGCAGATGCTGAGGTCGCCGCGCTGGTTGATGCGCTTATGCAGACCCCAATGGCGAGCAGGCTGCGCGAGACGGTTCTTGAGCCTCTGGAAGCAGAAATGACCGCCATGAAAGCCGCCCGCGCCGCCAAGGCGGCCGCAACCAAGGTTGATTTCTTTACCATGACCCGGGGAGAAGACTGATGCAGGCAAACACCCTGTCCGGCGGCTTTACCGATCCGGCCACCCAGTCAGCCCACGCCTTTCGCAGTGTGATGGAGGCCATGGCGCGTCCGGGCACCCTTCAGGATATCGAAGGGGCCGCACCCCCTGCCCCTGTGTCGCCCGCGATGGGCGCTGTTCTGCTGACGCTCTGCGATACGGAAACACCAATTTATCTGGCGGGCGACATGGATTGTGATGTAGTGCGGGCGTGGCTGTCCTTTCACACAGGCGCCCCGTTTGTTGGCCCCGCGCATTGCATGTTTGCGGTGGGCACATGGGACGCGCTGGTGCCGCTTGCGGTCTATCCGATCGGCACGTCCGAGTATCCTGACCGCTCGGCCACGCTGATCGTCGAATGCGACGCGCTTGTCACCTCAGGTGCAACACTGAGCGGTCCCGGTATCAAGGATCACGCCGCGCTTTCCTTGCCGGAAGTGGAGGCGTTTCAGGCCAACCGAACCCTATTCCCGCTGGGGCTGGATTTCATTTATACCTGTGGCGAACGCCTCGCGGCCTTGCCCCGCTCAACCGAAGTTTCGCGCTCAAGTGTTCCAGCGCGCGCGCACGCAGGAGCATCCTGACATGTATGTAGCAGTCAAAGGCGGAGAGCGGGCAATCGAGAATGCCCATGCCTGGCTCGCCGAAGAACGCCGCGGTGACACGGATATTGCGGAACTCAGCATCGCGCAAATCCGCGCGCAACTCAGTCTTGCCGTCAATCGTGTCATGGCCGAAGGGTCGCTTTATGATCCGGACCTTGCGGCACTCGCGATCAAACAGGCGCGCGGCGATCTGATCGAAGCGATCTTCCTCATTCGCGCCTATCGCACCACGCTGCCACGCTTTGGGGCGTCCGAGCCTGTCGATACCGGCGCTATGGCCTGTGATCGCCGCATCTCGGCCACGTTCAAGGACTTGCCGGGTGGGCAGGTCTTGGGTCCGACCTTTGATTACACGCACCGTTTGCTCGATTTCAAACTGGCCGCAGATGGTGAAGTGGCCGATGCGCCCTCCCGTGACGCCGAGCCGGGCAATGTCCCGCATGTCACCGAATTCCTGAACCGCGAAGGGCTGATCGAAGAGGCCCCTCATGACGACACACCGCCCCCCGACCTGACCCGCGAACCGCTTGAGATGCCTGCCGACCGCGCCCTGCGACTGCAGGCGCTGACCCGCGCGGACGAAGGTTTTACCCTCGGCCTCGCCTACTCCACACAGCGCGGCTATGGGCGCAACCATGCCTTTGTGGGCGAGTTGCGGATCGGGTCCGTTCCGGTTGAGATGGACATTCCCGAACTGGGATTTGCCGTTGAGATCGCAGAGGTGACCCTGACCGAATGCGAAACTGTCAACCAGTTCACCGGATCGAAAACCGAACCTCCGCAATTCACCCGCGGCTACGGGCTGGTTTTTGGCCAGACCGAGCGCAAGGCGATCTCCATGGCCTTGGTAGACCGCGCGCTACGCTGGGAAGAATTGGGCGAGGATAACGTCGGTGCACCCGCACAGGACGCGGAATTCGTGCTCTATCACGCCGACAATATTCAGGCGACGGGGTTTCTGGAGCATATCAAACTGCCCCATTACGTCGACTTTCAATCTGAACTGGAACTGGTGCGCAAGCTGCGCCGCGAAGCGGGTGCGCAACAGATGCAGGAGGCAGCGGAATGACCGAGTATAACTTCGCTTACTTAGATGAACAAACCAAGCGCATGATCCGCCGTGCGATCCTCAAGGGGCTGGCGATCCCCGGCTATCAGGTCCCTTTCGCCTCGCGCGAAATGCCGATGCCATACGGTTGGGGAACGGGCGGTGTGCAGGTCTCTGCTGCGGTACTCACGCCCGAGGACAGGTTCAAGGTGATTGACCAAGGGGCCGATGACACCACAAACGCGGTTTCAATACGGACCTTCTTTCAACGCACTGCAGGAGTTGCGACGACCACTGCGACACGTGACGCCACCGTGATCCAGACCCGGCACCGCATCCCCGAAGAGCCACTGCACGAGGGTCAGATCCTTGTTTATCAGGTGCCGATCCCCGAACCGCTGCGTTTTCTTGAACCCCGTGAAAGCGAGACACGTAAGATGCACAGCCTTGAAGAATATGGACTGATGCATGTGAAACTTTACGAAGATATCAGCCGTCACGGCCATATTGCGACCTCTTACGCCTATCCGGTGAGGGTCGAGGGGCGCTATGTGATGGACCCCTCGCCGATCCCCAAATTCGACAACCCCAAACTGGGCAATATGGCCGCAATTCAGCTTTTTGGCGCGGGGCGCGAGCAACGTATTTATGCGCTACCGCCCTATACCCAAGTGGTCAGCCTCGACTTTGAGGATCACCCGTTCGAGGCGTCCAAGGCCGATCACCCCTGCGGCATGTGTGGTGCAACCGACAGCTATCTCGATGAGTTGATCATGGATGACGCAGGGGGGCGGATGTTTGTCTGCTCTGACACTGATTACTGTGAAGCGCGCCGCGCCGCGGGCCACATCGGTAAAGAAAATGGCGGAAAGGACGCAGCATGACACCTTTGCTATCCGTTCAGGGCATTACCAAGCGATACGGCACTCATATCGGGTGCGCGGATGTTTCGTTTGACCTCTATCCCGGTGAGGTTATGGGGATTGTTGGCGAAAGCGGATCGGGGAAATCCACCTTGCTCAATTGCATGGCAGGACATTTGGTCCCCGATGCCGGACAGGTGGTGTTCGACACCCGCACCAACGGCCCGCGCGACACCATCACCATGTCCGAACCCGAACGGCGCATGCTGGGGCGCACCGATTGGGCCTTTGTCCACCAACACGCCCGCGACGGGCTGCGCATGGGCGTGAGTGCGGGTGGCAATGTGGGCGAGCGGTTGATGGCTGTGGGCGAACGCCACTACGGCGACATCCGCGACAAAGCCACGGACTGGCTGGGCCGGGTCGAGATCGATGCATCCCGTGTGGATGACCGGCCCACGACCTTCTCTGGCGGGATGCAGCAACGCCTGCAGATCGCGCGCAATCTGGTGACGGGCCCGCGTCTTGTGTTCATGGATGAACCCACAGGCGGCCTTGATGTGTCGGTTCAGGCGCGCCTGCTGGACTTGCTGCGCGGTCTCGTGCGCGACATGGGGCTGTCAGCGATCATTGTAACTCATGATCTGGCTGTCGTGCGCCTGCTGGCGGACCGCCTGATGGTCATGAAGTCCGGTCACGTTGTCGAGGCGGGCCTGACCGATCAGGTGCTGGACGATCCGCAGCACGCCTATAGCCAGCTTCTTGTCAGTTCCGTTTTACAGGTATGAGCCATGATTGAACTCAAAGACGTTTCCAAAACTTTTACCCTGCATAATCAGGGAAGTGCTGTGATTGAGGTGATCAACGATGTGTCCTTCGCGGTTGCCCCGGGGGAATGCGTGGCGCTCACCGGAGCCTCTGGTGCGGGTAAATCCACGCTGATGCGGATGATCTACGGCAATTACCTGACGCAGGCAGGTGAAATTCGCATTGGCGGTTTGGACATTGTTCGCTCTGAGCCGCGCGACATTATCAAATTGCGCCGTGACGTGCTGGGCTATGTAAGCCAGTTTCTGCGTGTGGTGCCGCGTGTCCCAACGCTCGATGTCGTGGCAGAGCCGCTGCGCGCTTTGGGCGTATCGACAGATGAAGCGCAGAACCGTGCATCGGCGCTTCTGACCCAACTGAACATCCCCGAAAGACTGTGGTCCCTTTCCCCCACAACCTTTTCGGGCGGCGAGCAACAGCGCGTGAATATTGCCCGTGGTTTTGCCCATGCCTACCCTGCGATGCTGCTTGATGAACCCACCGCGAGCCTCGACGCTGCAAACCGCGAGGTGGTGCTCTCCCTGATCGAAGAGGCCAAAGCGCGCGGCGCGGCCATCATCGGTATTTTCCATGATGAGGCCGCCCGTGCCCGCGTTTGTGATCGCGAAATTGATGTCGGCCGCTTTACCCCCGGAATGGCGGCATGACGCGGAACGCAACGTCCGGGGGACGCCTCATCGCGGTTGTCGGCCCATCGGGTGTCGGCAAGGACAGCGTTATGGCAGGCATGCGCCGCGCCATCCCCAGTTTACATGTGGTGCGCCGCGTTATCACCCGGGCGCCCGGTCTTGGCGGCGAAGACTACGACGCGGCGAGCGTGGCGCAATTTGAAACCATGGTTGAAGATGGCGCTTTTGCGCTGCATTGGGGCGCGCATGGTCTGCATTACGGCATTCCGGTCACCGTCAAGCACCACCTTGGACAGGGCACCGATTGCCTTGTTAATTTCTCCCGCAAAGCTTTGGCCCAAGCGGGCGGGATGTTTCCACGGCTCGTCGTTCTCAACATCACCGCGAAACCGGAAACGCTTGCGCAGCGTTTGGCCGCACGGGCCCGTGAGACGGAAGAGGAGATCAGCAAACGCCTTGCCGAGGCTGACAAACCCTTGCCCGCCGGGCTCGAGGTGATCCACCTCGCCAACGATGGCCCGCTGTCCCAGACCATCGCCCGGGCGGCGGACCTGCTTCAGCCAGTGAGTGTGTAGCGATGGACCCCCTCAAACCGGCCATCTTCCCACTCACCGCACAAGGCGATCTGTTCCAGAACGTCATGCCCGTAAGCCAGACGCAAGGGCTGATTGAAACGCGTCGTTGCGCGGTGTCATCGTGATGTCATTCAAAACCCGGCATATCCGGCTGGGGTGTCTCACGGCCCTGCGCTACATCCTATCCGAACCAAGATGCGCCGAAATCAGCCAAGGGCCCAGTCGGCGGCACACAATAAATTGCAAATCGAGAGCATGACATGAATTCCCCTTTTTCCACGTCCTCTTTGACAAAGGCTTGTGACAATGGTGTGTCAAGCGATCTATGTCTCGCCAATGCGCAGCTTGTTTTGCAAGATCAAGTGCTTACCGGTGCGGTGACAATCGAACAAGGCGTCATTTGCGACATTACTGAGGGGGATCATGTCCCGACCGGTGCCGTGGATTGTGCCAGTGATCTCGTTCTTCCCGGTCTTGTCGAACTGCATACAGACAATGTCGAACGCCATATCGAACCGCGCCCGGAGGTGGACTGGCCACATTTGCCCGCCCTGATCGCGCATGATGCAGAACTGGCGTCCACCGGTATCACGACGGTATTTGACGCCATGCGGGTGGGCTCCATCCACAGCGGCAAGGGTCGCTACACCGACTACGCCCGAAAGCTTGCGGATGAACTCCTCGCAGCGCGCGCGCAAGGGTATTTCAAGATCAGTCATTTCCTGCATCTGCGGGCTGAAATCTGTTCAGAGACGCTGCTTGAAGAATTGGCGGCGTTCGGACCCTCAGACAGGGTCGGCATCGTCAGCCTGATGGATCACACCCCGGGCCAGCGCCAGTTTCGTGACCTGACGGCGCTGAAAACCTATGTCGCCAAGAAACGCGGGATGAACGACGCGGAATTTGCCGAACATGTTGAGACCCTTTTGGCTTTGCAAAAACGCCTCGGGGCAAAACACGAGGCGGGTGCAGTGAAAGAGGCCCGCCGCCTTGGTGCAGTTCTGGCCAGCCACGATGATACCACGGCCGATCATGTCGAAACCTCCGCGGGAAACGGCGTGGGTTTTGCCGAGTTTCCCACGACGGTTGAGGCCGCCAAAGCCTGTCGCGTCAACGGCATTGCCGTCATGATGGGCGCACCCAACCTGATCCGCGGCGGATCGCATTCTGGAAATGTCGCGGCAGAAGATCTCGCAAGAGCCGATCTTCTCGACATTGTCTCGTCAGACTATGTGCCCTCGGCGCTGCTTCTGTCTGCCTTCCGCCTTGCAGATATCTGGAATGATCTGCCCCGCGCCATTGCAACAGTGACCAGTAACCCCGCAGACGCCGTGCGGTTGCAAGACCGTGGTGCTTTGAAAACAGGTTTGCGCGGTGATGTCTTGCGTGTGCGCAAAATCGAGCAAACGCCTCTGCTCCGCGGCGTCTGGAGCCAAGGCAACAGAGTTGGCTGAGGCTTTTGGGAGTCTCGGCCGCACACGTGCCACAGGTTTCATGAAACCGTTGGGCCATGGATATGCACCTCCATTGCTCGACGAAAAGAATGAACCTGCAGCGTAGTATGAAACTGAAAGCCCTTTGCTGGGTGCAAGCCTTGCCGCTGCGTCTGGCTGTGCAGCGACACCAGAAACCAGAAAACTTGCCCTTATTGATGTGGAAGACATGGAACTGGAACCACTTGACCAAGTCGCCATAGATGTCGCCAGAGCAGTTATCACTGAGAAGGCACGGCTTTCAGCAAGCGTTGACGGCAGACAGTTTTTGCTACGTCCAAGCGCACCCCATATTGACATGTATGTTGTCACTTTGACATTATACATGTCATGGATAAAGATGAACAACTCTACAGGCTGATATGGCTATCGCGCCCGCTGATGCAGGCTGCGGAAGCCGTTGTCGAGCGCGGTCTGGACGGTACCGGGCTGACGGTCAGAACGCGCGCAATTCTTGAAATTCTCTCCACGCATGGTGAGGCGACGGTCCCCGATATCGCGCGCGCGCTGGAGATAAACCGACAGTATGTCCAGTTGATGGTCAACGAAACCCTTGCAGAGAAGCTGACAATCAAACAAGCGAATCCACGTCATAAAACGTCAACCAAGATCGCGCTGACGCAAAAGGGTCGTGCATTGATCGAGAAGGTTGTTTGCAACGAGATGGAGTTGGTCCGCGCGATGGCTGAACACCTCAAAAGCACCGATATTGAAACAGCTCTCGTTGTGACCTCAACGTTGATTGAACGACTTAAATCCAACACAGGAGAACCCCGAAAATGAGTTGGCTACTACCCGCTTTAATGGTTCTTGCCCCTGCACTTTGGTTTGCTAACGGGATTCGGAAGATCGGAAAGATTAGTTCAGGAGACCCAATCGGACCGCGACCCGGCACGGCGCTGTTGATGATTGATCTGCAAACCGTGTTCTGGGCGTCCGGGATTTTTGGCGAGAGCGTGAAAACAAAGGCCAAAGCGACCATTCTATCAGAAGCTGAGGCTGCCAAGACAAATCGCATTCCAATCATTGCTGTCAGGCAGGAATGGTCAATCCCGTCAACGCAGGCCATTGCAAGGCTTTTGATGAAGGGTCAGGCGGTCGCAGGGACACCGGGCACTGAAATCGCCAGCCCTTTCAGCGATCTTGCCGACCACGTCCTTGTAAAACGCGTTCAGGACGCGTTCGAGACCGGTGAGTTAGACAAGCTTCTCGTGGGTTTGGACGTTGGAAAGCTCCGTATTGTTGGGCTTGATACCAATTACTGTGTGGCCAAGACCGCGCTGGCCGCACGCCAGCGCGGATTTGAAGTAGAGATCGTCACGCGCGGTGTATTGTCTGCGGATACCACTGCTGCGGAAAAAACCCTCAATATGCTGCGGACCCGGCTTGTGACGCTGGACTAACGGCCAAATACTCATAGAAAAGGCACCCCAGTGCACTCTTTTCGTACGTCTTGCCCTGCCGCACGTTGATATGTGTCCATTCCTTGGTGACTTGATCCAACTCGCTTGAAGGATGCATTCCAAATAGAGCGAGAGAGACGACAACGACCAAAACCAAAAGGATATCAAGTACTGGCCGAATTTGGTCTTGCGATCCAGAGAGAACGAGAAGCTCTGCAAAACGTAAAAACCAATGGCGACGGCTAGTAAGACGACCCAACGCGGCGCCAGTCCCTCTGTGCTCGAAACGTGTTGCTTGAGCAGAGCGATATGTTCCATCTGAGCCCAAAAGACCAAACGGCATAAAGGGACCGTTGGAGGACAAGGGCTATTGTCAGAAAGGAGAAGCCGTAGTGCAGCAGCCAGACTCCACGCGTCTGCTCTCGCTATCCGCGACCGGGAAATAGAGACCGCAGCATCAATCAACCATGGCAAGATACCTGCACCAGCAAAGCCATTAGCTCCGATCCTCAAGCAGCACATTGACATTCTCAACCGAGTTGAGCATATGCTCAATTAAGTATGCGGTGGTGCTTTGGTGAGAACAAATCGTGGCAAGAATAAAATGATTTTCGATCTGGAGAATTATCTGAGTTCGATCTGGCGCATTACGGTCGAACGGGGTGATATCGTGCCCCTACCGGATGATTGCGCGCAGATGAAGGCTCATGTCGCAATAGATTGGAACCCAGATGGTGACTCAACGATCCCGCGCGCGCCTGCGGCATCATTGAGGGATATCTGCTTCCGCCTCAACTCACCCCGATTGGACGGCGTTCAAAGCACCACGAGACACGCACCTTGGGCATTTGCAACAACACAGGCAGATTGAAACAGACCAAGGCAAACGCGACATGAAAGGCACTCATCCAAACATCGACGTTATCGCAAGGATCGACACGGCTGACATGATCGCCAGTGCGGACGTGTTTCATTCAGACGTCGTTTGGCATTTTTTCAACCCCGACGCGCCGGAATTGGCAGGATCTTACAAAGGTATGGCTGGAATTGCCGATTTCTTCCAGAAGGTCCGTAGTTACGGCGAAGGGAATTTTGTGATTCAGCCGCATGCCGTTCAGGCTGTTGGAGACGAGCTTGTGGTAGTGCATAGCCGCAACCAACTTGGAAAAGGTGAAAAAGTAATGGAGTTTGATGTGGTCGTGGTTTGGCGCATTCTCGACGGAAAGGTCTCGGAGGTTTGGGATATCCCTGCAAAGCAAACGGCCTGAGCCAACCGGTTGGAGGCCCGTCCGGCCCTGCGAAAGTGCCCTTTCCATGAGGCAAATAGCAACTATCGGCACCGTGTCAGATCAAACCGCCCCGCTTTCTTGAATTGAGAACCATCAAACAAGACACTGATTACCTTGACTATACGCGGTTCTGAAACCGTACGTCCGAAAAGGAGAAATCGAATGCCATTTGCTCTGCCAGACCCGAAACGTCGAAACCCCCTCCTCTTTCCTGACGGGTCACACGATCCTGCAACCGTCTTTCTCAATCAGGTCATCGATCATCCCAATATCGAGATCGGTGACTGGACATATTATCATGACCGACGCCTGCCCCAGGACTATGCGGAAACTCTTGCACCTTATCTGTTTCAGGGGGCCCCCGAACGCCTTATCATCGGGCGTTTTTGCCAGATCGCGCAGGGTGTAGAGTTCATCACGGCGACCGCAAACCATCCGATGTCCGGTGTCTCAACCTACCCTTTTGCAATTTTTGATCCCCCTCGGTTCGCAAGCTACCGATCGGACCTTCCTCGCGGGCACGACACGATCGTCGGCAATGATTGCTGGATTGGACGTCGCGCGACACTCTTGCCCGGCGCAGAACTTGGAAACGGCGTTATCGTAGCCGCAAATGCAGTTGTCCGCGGAAAAATCCCTGACTATGCCATCGTTGGCGGCAACCCGGCGGAGGTTATCCGCATGCGCTACACCGAGCAGGATATCGAAACGCTGCTTGGGCTTCGCTGGTGGGACTGGCCGACGAAGGCGATCGAGAACGCTATTCCAGCCATCGAGGCCGGAGATGTGGCGGGCTTGCGCGCCGCAGCACCGTAAAGGCAGTATCCAATGACCATGACGGCACCATCGCGCATCGCACAGGTCTGTAACAGGATTGAGGCGGACCTTGCAGCACCCTGGCGCACCGCAGACCTCGCGCGTGAGGCCGGAATGACGCATCATCACTTCCAACGGCAATTCGCAGCCTACACCGGCAAAACTGTGGCAGGTTACATTCGCAGTCGTCGGTTAAAGCGCGCTGCAATCCTGCTGCATGACATGCAAGCGCGTATAACTGACATCACGCTTAAAACCCTGCCGGTGACAGTGCTGGGCTGGCCTGTGGTCACGCTTCCCATCGGGCGGGACTCAAATGGTTGCCAATGGGTGCGCAATTGGTCGGTAAGCCGAGTTTAGACGGGCGCTTGCTGTCAATCTCGTCAAAAGTTCTGGCGGCACTTTTGTGATTGGGGTGAACCGGCCCAGGCATGCCTGCCGGGCCGGACATGCCGCATTATCTTGTCACAGCGAAACAGTACTCGGCACCGTGGCACTGGAAGCTTCTATCCAATCCGCCAGATCTCCGTACAGCTCCGCACTGTGCGGATCGTCAAGGAGCCAATGGCCACTTCGTGGATACATCCGAAACGTAGAAGGCACGGGCGACACCGAATAGTACTCCGCAATCCGCCGCACGACCGTCGCAGGCACCGCGCGGTCCCGACCGGCAGCAACGGTCAGCGTTGGGATGCGCAGGCTATCTGGCGCGATGTCGATGCCCTTGGTCATATCAGCAAAGAGCTGCCCGGGCTCGTAAACCATGTCACGCAATGCTCGATCTTGCCGACGTTTCGAAAGCGGGTAGAGAAGCACATCCCTCGCACCACGACGCCAAGCTTTGTGAAACCGCGCTGTGTCTCCGGAAAAAAGTACATTTGCGAAACACCAAAGCATCCAAGGTGATCGGTTCGGTATCGCCTTGGGCGGTGCCGGGGCGAGGAACACTGCCTTTGTGCAAAGACCCTCCGCTGCCACGATCTGCGCAATGAGCCCCCCCATGGAGTGACCAATTACGACAGGAGGTCGGCCTGTCCGCGACGTTGACGCCCGGCATAATGAGCGGACCTCCGAGACGAATTCGTCCAATCCCTTTGCAGGCGCTTTCAACTCGGACAGACGCTTTGGCCGATGCGCTTTGAGTAAGGTCGGCGCGTGACATATCATCCCTCGCGCGTCGAGGTAGGCTCGTAGCGGGTCCCAAACAGTGCCCTGACATCCCAGTCCGTGGACCAAAAGGACTTCATCCTGATGCATTAAGGCGCTTGAGGAACTCTGTGTTGCACACATTCTTGCCTATTTCCTTATCGAGATTGATTTTGGCGGCCCATGGCTTCTCGCCGCCCCTCTTCCGCTTCAAGCGTTCGCTCAGCGACCTCAATGGAATTTGGAGGATTGGATGCCGAACCAACAAGTGAACCTGATGCAGCGAAGGTTTTCCTGCCCGCCCCGTCGTCCGCAGCGACAGCTTCATACGTGTTGCCGTTCCGATTGCTTTGATCTCGTGACGCTTTGCTTGCCGCCTGCATTCGCCGGTATTTATGCTGTATTCGGCTCATCTGAGGCAAGGGTGGAAATGCTTTGCGGTATGACGCAAACGCTGGTCTTGTTACCGTCAAAATCTCGCAAAGCTCCGCCGAAAAACTGGCTGCCGAACGCCTCGGCCAAGCCGGTTCTTTCGGCGCCGAGGTCTACGAAACTGCGCACAATTAGTGCGGGTTTCTGCAGATCCACGCCCCCATTCCGCCGTTTCGAGGTGCTGCGGCATTGCCGTCGGTTGACGTGGTGACAGACAGCATCGGCTTTGTTGGATATTTGCGCCAAGCGATCGTGCAGTCGAGTGTTCAGGAGCGTTCTGCTCCGAACTGCGCCTCCGGCCTGTCACAGAACGCACCTGCTCTCTCCAGTATATCGGTGCCGGGGGTAATCTAGTCAACCATAACAGCTACCCGCCTGAATGCGGTTGGTGTGTCATGAGTGCCGCCGCTGTGTTTGTGTCGATCGGGTATCGTTGCGCATCACTGCAGCGGCCTCCATCGACCGCCAGTGATGGAGAACCTGTCGGCTGTCGATGTCAAAGGAAAACCAGTAACCGCCGCCGTTCGCTTGATCGTATCTTCGGTCGATCGGACGTTTGGCCAACGCACAGTAGAGCAGCGTGCCCACACCACCATGTCCGACAAACAGAACATCTCGGCCGCTGTGGTGCCACAGGAACTCAATGACCTCGCGCAGGATACGCGCCTGTGCATCCTTGGCCGTCTCCCAGCCGTGAAAGCTCTCATTTGGCCGTGCAAAGAAGCAATCAGCCGCCGCCTCAAACGCGGTCGGTGGAAGAAATCCGGTCGCGCTCCGGTCGTTTTCATGCATGTTCGGTCTTACGTCCACAGGACAGGCCCACGCTGCGGCGAGGGATGCGGCAGTCTCAAGTGCCTTCCGTTCAGTGCTGGTCACGATATGCGTCGTGTTCGGCCAAGGGCAGGCGCATGCAAGGTGCTCGGTTCGGTCACGACCGACCCGCGACAGCCCCCATTCAGGTATCGGGATGGTTTGATCTATCACGACCTGCGGGTGCGTCAGATATCTGGCAATTCTGTTCATCTTTCATTCCAGTCAATAGACCCAACAGCGCATTCTGTTGGGATTAAAAGCCACTCTCAAAGCCGGTCTGCCAACGGCCATGCGCATTGGCCTCTTTAAGGAGAACCGGCATCGATCCAGTCGAGCAACGGCCGCATCCACAAGGGATCAGCGGCATAGAACAGCCCGTGGCCTGAACCTTCGTGGAAGACCATCGATAGAGGGCTGTCGAGCTGCGGGTTGCGGTCAAACAACGGGGAACATGGGAAACCAAGGTCATCCGCAGTATCGGCCATCGACAGTACGCGACCCTCCAGACCGTCTCCAGACAGATCTTCCCCTGAGACGGCCTCGGCAATGCAACCGGCGAGAATCGCGTAGTTGACATCTGGCTCGTTCAGCTGTCGGGCCGCGCGAAGGGTCATGTATCCACCTTTGCTGAAGCCAACCACCGTGATGCTTTCCTCTGGGACGCCAGCATCTTGCAAGGCTTGGACATGCCCTACAATCGTGCCGACATAATCCAGCCCACCGGGGTCGCGCAGTTCTGCAATCACGACATGGCCCCGTGCCGAAAGGCCTTCCGTGATCTCTGCGAATTCATAAGGACCAAACCGTTCCGACACCGCCTTTGGACCTTCGTGCTCGATAATGCGTCCGTGAACGTAGATAATGTAGCGGGCGCTGGGGTTGATATGATCTGGCAGTCCGCGCAGCACGGTTTGCGCGGCTGCGGTCCCTGCGAGGGCCGATAGTGTTAAAGCAGCCACTGCGGCTAAATGCCGAACGCTGATATGTCTGTGCCGAAGTAAGTGTTTCATGGTTCTTTTCCATTTCTGGGGGGGGCGACAGGTGTGCCGCTCGGTTAACAAGATACCTGTTTAGTAAACGCGGCGCTTTTCCATTCATGCTTGTTTGCGAGAACCCGCGCCGATCTCAAAGCCGCATAGACACCGTTTAGTCCGGCAGGACCTTGCCGCGTCCGGGCGTTGGCTGCGTCCTCAATCGCTTTGCGTGATCGCGACGAATACAGCGACCGCGATGGCAACTAAAATAGCAAAGAAGGAGCGTTCTTTTCTCTTCATGGGAAGCCTTTCATTTTTTGTGTTTCTCATTCGAGCGGGTTCCGCTTCGAGTGCGGGCAAGGAACGTCTCGATTGTACGGCGCAGACCATCTGGATTGTCGATGTGCAGCATGTGCCCACCGTCAAGGGTCTCGAATTCGGCACCTTTGAGCGAATTTGCAATGAGGCGCGCACCCCGGTGCGTTGCCGTGTTTTCTGTTCCGACGATGACCAGTGTTGGCGT
This sequence comes from Roseobacter litoralis Och 149, assembly GCF_000154785.2. NCBI lineage: Bacteria > Pseudomonadati > Pseudomonadota > Alphaproteobacteria > Rhodobacterales > Roseobacteraceae > Roseobacter > Roseobacter litoralis. Next base: position 1,715,987 of record NC_015730.1, on the reverse strand, counting down.
TGTCACCTTGGCCAGATGACGTCTTCCATCATAAAACCGGGCGGCATCAAAGGCGGCTACGATCTGGTCACGCTTCATTCGTGAAAGCCAGCGACGCGTTTCTTTAATGGCAGGGCGCGATTGCCCGGCACCTGCCATGCGCTCCAGCAAAAACCTCGGCAGATACTTCAGCACGGGGCGCGCAACAGGCGGGGCAACGCGTCCGATCCAACGGTCGCGCACTGTCGAGACCGCTTCGACCAGGATGAGCCCGCGCAACCGGACCGGGCTTCGCACCGCCAATTCAAGAGCGACCATACCGCCGAGCGAATGACCGACCAAAACCATATCGTCTTTCAGCAACGGACGCAGCCTTTCGGCGAAGCTTTCAACCGTGGGCGGCAGTGCCGCATGCGCAGTGCCGTGTCCCGGCAGATCAGGCGTCACCGATTGTGGAAGATCGGCGGTCAGCGGCTGCCACGTCTGGCCCGATAGCCCTGCCCCATGAATCCACAGGCTTTTGGCCCTCCGCAATACGCGGCATTCATCGGATTGCATATTGCTCCCCCTGCATTTTCAACGCGCGGACGATTCGTGCAGCGACGCGGCAACCACTCCGAATTGCCCCCTCAACATACCCTGCAAAGATGTCATCCAACTCGGCCCCGGCAAACTGAACGAACCCTTGCCATTGCGCCAAACGCGGAACGGTGTCAGGCGGTTGGTCATGCCCCACATGGGCGTTGTAGCCACCCCCACTCCATGGATGGTCCACCCATATTGCTTCATCCACATCGACCGGGTGGCCTGCAGGATCGCCCAACACCCGCGCAATATCGCCCAAAAGCAGAGCCTGTCGATGATCTTTGGATAAATTGGCACGCTTGCGCGCGACCGGCCCCCCCAAAAAGGCGGTCAGTTGAGGGTTGCCCCCGGTATCATAGCTGGTGTCGCGCACTGCCAAGCCCGCTGGCGACGCAAATGTAATTGCACCGCTATACCCCTTATGCCGCCAAAAAGGGCGATCATAGACCAGCCTCGTCTTGATCATGTCGCCCGCTGAGAAGGCAGATAAAAGTCGATCAAGCGCTGCGTGATCAGGCACGTCGATATGAATTTTGCGCGCGACGGTTGGTGGCACGGCGACAATCGCCTGCGATGCATGATAGGTTTTACCCTTGGCAGCAATCTCCAGCCCCTCCGGCGCGCAAGAGACACGGGAAACCGGCATGTTCAAAACCGGCTGGCATGACAGTTTTGACGCGAGCGCCTCGACGATCCGTGACATGCCGGCTGGAAATTGGAACTCTGCGTCCCCGCGTTCTGAGGCATAGGCCGCAAGGCCCGTTTTGACGGCCAACGTGCTCATCGCATCAGGATCAGCGCCATACTGCTCTGCAAGCATCGTGCGTGCGATTGCTTCATCTTCGGGACACAGCAGAAGCCGCTGGATAGCGGCCCCAAGACTGTCCTTTGGTGGCTTAATCCGGGTCGCCGCCAATGCCAGACCACGCCGCAACTCTCCCACATCCTCCCTCGGGCTTTTCCACCACCTGTAAAGCGAGCCGAGAGAGCGTACGATTTCCGGCGGGGATGCCCATGAGCGGATCGCATCGTTTATCAGGTTTTCTAAGTCTTCTGCCGACACAAGGTCGGTGCGCGGGAGAACGTCCCCGCCGACGCAGCACAGGTCGCACCCCGTGGACGAAACCGGAGACACATGCAGTTTTTCTTGCGCGGACAGCTCCCGCACCGCCGTCATGTCCCCATTGATCATTTGAGCACCTCGTTCGAAGGGAACCTGACCGGCATACGCCACGCTGTGAACGCGCCCGCCGATGCGGGATTGCGCTTCAAGCACGAGACACGACACACCAGAGGGTTCAAGTGCAGCAGCGGCGGCAAGATCAGCAGCCCCCGCCCCGACGATCAAAACCTTGACATCTTCGACCATATTTGACCCACTCAGAGCTGAGCAATCGCTCAGTTGAGCATTTGCTCAAATTCGTTAATGGTGTCAAGGGGGGGGGCAACATGAAGCGTTTGTCAGGTGAAGAACGTCGCGCACAAATCGTTGAAAGTGCCTATACAGTTATTCTCGAAAAAGGGCTGGCCGGAACCGCGACGCGAGATGTGACGCGCAAGCTCGGGGTCGGCTCGGGCCTGCTTCACCATTATTTCCGCTCTTGGGGAGATTTGCGTGCCGAGGTCGTAAAAACCTTCATCACCAAGGAAATAGAAGCATTGAAACACGCTCTGTCAGACTCCGCATCGGACAACATGTTGGAGCGTTTCATTGACTGGATGATCGCAGATCCTGAGTTCCGGTTCTGGCGGCTATGGCTTGATGCCATCGAGGAAGCGCGACGGGACCCCGAACTCGCAAGCATCGTGCAGGAAGGGCATGTGCAATGGCATGAAACGATCACAAAGCTCATCCGCCAGTCCGTCGATGCAGGGCTTGGAACGTGCGAAACTCCGGAAAACGCCGCATGGCGCGTTTCAGCGCTTATCGACGGCCTTATGGGAATGCTGGCGCTGGACGGTACGCCCCTGACAAAAGAGCTTGTCAAGAAGCTCCTACATGAGCAGGTCGCCATGGAACTCTGCCGCGACACACGGTAATCTCGCGACGTAAGGAAAACGCGCCAGTGTCCCCCGCCGTTCGTTTTCGCTAGCCCGTAGATCGCCACCATCGCAATCCGCGTCAGCTTTATCGGTGGTCTGGGTTGAGAACTGCATTTCACACAGGCCGATCAGGTAGCGCTTGATCGGGCGCTGATCGCTGAATTTCGCAACTTTGGGGCGCGCCCGGTCGGCAGTCGCCACCTCGGTTCGCCGCGGGTCGCAAAAGGGTACGGAATCTGAGGCCGCGAATACAGCCCTGAATACTGGCGACACGAAAGCGGCCTCGACAGGCTGGTCAAAGCCAATATGGGCTTCCTCAATAAAGAGGCCTTACAGGGTATCGCTGATACGCCCATGCGTGAGCAAATGGTCATGTTGAAAACTTGGACAATCACAGCCGACGCCTCCGGGCACGAGCCGATCTGTTTGCCAAATGGTATGCACCATCCTGTCGATGGGGGATGAAATTCCACCTGAAGAGTTCGAATCTTTTTGGAGCGCGATCCTGTGTGTGGTGACCAGTGGTCTAAGAACGTTGCAAGCCACAAAAATCGTAGCGGCACTGCCGCTTTCCGCTATGCGGGTATTCGCAGTCATTGAATTCATAAGGGCGTTGCACAAGGATCACGCCGTTCTCGAACCTGAGGGCCGCCGGGAACGGATATGGCAGCGCCTGCAGGTGATCTGGGCGCTACGCTTGCCTCACACCGAGGGGGCGCAAATCTTTCGAGACACACACAGTAATGGTAAGCGATGTTTGACTGGCACCCTTCTGTGGCTCAGCCTGGTGTTGATCCTGACCATCCGCCCCCTCACCTGTCCGCTCCCCCATCGGCAAGGTGCGTAGCCCTGATGCCCTCGAACGACAGATCGGCGAGACCTGCAAAACGGATCGCGGCATCGGCAGGGGATGATCGCTCTTGTTACATGAAAGCCGCATGGCAGTTCGCGTATTGTTTTCCTCCAAACAAATTGCCCTTCGCCATTTGTTTTGCGGGCAACGTCAGTTCATCCTGCATTCCATTCTCTCGACTCGATTATTCGTGTTGCCTACCGATAGCTCCCGAACGTAGGGTGCACGAGACCAGGACGAAAAATCCAATGAATTCATAAGCTGCCCGGTTTGACAGGCTCTTTGACGGTTAGTGCGAATGGAAAATACTTGTCGATCAATATCAAAATCTTGAAAAACGCATTGGGACCCGAGTGGAAATAGCAGCACAAGGAGCGGACGCGGTGGCTTCGGTTGTGCCGGTATGAGCGCGACACTGAAAGCCATGCTATGGATGTTTGGATCCATCGCGTCCTTTTCCACGATGGCCGTGGCTGGACGCGAAGTCGCGAGCGAGCTTGATACCTTTGAAATCATGATGTTCCGCAGCCTTTTCGGGGTGATCATCGTGCTGATCATCGCCGCATGGGCGGGCACGCTAAATCAAGTGAACACGGGCAATATGCGGCTGCATTTAGCGCGTAACCTCGCACATTTCACGGGTCAGAACCTGTGGTTTTACGCGGTCACGGTTATTCCGCTTGCACAGGTCTTTGCGCTGGAGTTCACCTCACCCCTGTGGGTTATCGTTTTGTCCCCGTTGATCCTCGGCGAAAAGCTCACCCTCATGCGGGCTGTGGCGGCCGTCATGGGATTTATCGGCATTTTGATTGTGGCCCGTCCCGATATGGCAGGGATCAACGGCGGTGTCGTGGCCGCCGCTTCCTGCGCGATTTTCTTTGCGCTCTCGATCATGCTGACCAAACGTCTGACACGCACTCAAGGCATCACCTGCATTCTGTTCTACCTCACCGCGATGCAGCTTATTTTCGGCATTATCGCCGCTGGGTATGACGGCGATATTGCCATGCCCTCTGTGCAAGCTCTGCCTTTGGTCATTCTGATTGGCGCGGCCGGTTTGCTTGCACATTTCTGCATGACCAATGCGCTGGCGCTGGCACCGGCAACCGTGGTCGTGCCCATCGATTTCATACGCCTGCCTGCCATCGCGATCGTCGGCATGTTGCTATACAACGAAGCGATTGATGTCTGGGTGTTCGCAGGTGCCGCCGTCATTTTTGCGGGCAATTATTTAAACATATGGTCCGAAACCCGTGTGAAAACCTGAACTGACGTTAGGTCACGGCTATTTTTTCCCCTGCGTCACCGATTGACCCATCACAATTACGTGCTTTATTGCGGCGATCTGCGTTAACATAACAGTAACCTTGAGCAGAAAGCATCTTCTGGGGAGGAGATTTATGAGAACCTATATTACGAGCGCGGCAGCCCTTTGTGTGGCTGCCAGCGGCGCATGTGCCGGTGCACTGGACCGTACCGGACAATCCGTCGACGTATTGTTTGAAGATGGTCGCTACCTGGAATTCAGCCTTGGCTATCTCTCACCCAGTATCACAGGCGAAAGCATTGCGACGGTTGGTGGTGCCCCCTTCCCCACGTTCCCTGCAGGTGGTCGCTCCGGCGATATTGGGCAAAGCAATTTCAATTTTGGCGCAGCCTACAAGGCAGACATCAACGAAACATGGTCTTACGCACTGATCATCGACCAGCCGTACAAGGCAGAAGTCGACTACCCTGACGGCACGGGTTATTTCGGCGAAGCGTCATTTGCCGAATTCAATTCCACTGCCATAACCGGGCTATTGCAGTATAACATGGCCAATGGCGTGTCCCTGTTCGGCGGTCTGCGCCTGCAAGAAAGTGACGCAAGCGCTGCCGTTGCATTTGCAGGCGGGTATGAAGTGTCTGCGGATGCGGACTGGGGGCTCGGATATGTCGCGGGTATTGCCTACGAACGCCCTGAAATCGCCCTCCGCGTGGCGCTGACATACAGCTCAGAGATTTCGCATGAAAATGACGTATCAGAGTCGTTCACTTCGCCATTTTTCACCGGCGGCGACAGCGTCGCCGAATTTGAGACACCCCAGTCGGTGAACCTCGAAGTGCAGACCGGTATTGCTCAGAACACGCTGCTGTTCGGCAGTGTGCGCTGGGTCGATTGGTCAGATTTCGACCTGTCTCCACAACAATACACGGCAACTTTTGGCCAACCGTTGTTGAGCTATGTTGAAGACACCGTCACCTATCGTTTGGGCATTGGCCAACGCATAAACGAAAATTGGTCGCTCGCTGCCTCCATCGGCTACGAAGAAAACACGGGCAACCTCTTTACCAACCTCGGCCCGGCAGATGGCGGCGAAAGCATCGGTCTGGCGGCGATCTACTCGCAGGGTAAATACGAAATCACCGCAGGTGTGCGCTATATTCGCATCGGTGACACAACGACTGCGGTTCAGGGAAACCCGGCGGCGGAATTCAACAATAACGACGTCATCGCTTTTGGGGTCAAGGTTGGATACCGTTTCTGATCTGAACTGACATTGCATTTGAACGCCCGCCCGGACATCCCGCGCGGGCGTTTTCTTTGCGCAGGATTCGGGTGGACCGTGGTCATGGCAATTTCTACGTTGCCCGCATGATTGAACAGAAAACCATCTCTGGCAGCGCATGGGTTGCGCTTGTTCTGCTTGGCACGATCTGGGGCGCATCCTTTGTCTCGATCCGCATCGCACTCAACGAAGTTGGGCCGCTTACGTCGGTTGCGCATCGCACGTTCTGGGCCATGCTGGTCCTTTGGGGTGTCGTCTTTGCCCTGCGCATCAAAATCCCGCGCGATCTCGCCGTCTGGCGCGCCTTTCTGATCATGGGCCTTTTGAACAACGTCATCCCGTTTTCGCTGATGGCTTGGGGACAATTGCACATCGAAAGCGGCCTGACCTCCATCCTGAATGCCGCGACGGCCATTTTCGGCGTGCTGGTCGCCGCTCTTTGTTTTGCCGATGAACGTCTTACGCTGCGCAAGGCTTTCGGCGTTGGGCTGGGATTCGTGGGGGTGGCGACGGCAATCGGCCTCGACAATCTGGCGCAATTCGATCTGCGTTCGCTGGCGCAGATTGCCGTGATTGCCGGAACGATTTCTTATGCGTTGGCAAGTGCCTGGGCGCGCAGCACGCTGTCCGGCCTGCCCCCGCAACTGGCCGCCGCCGGTATGCTGACAGGTTCGACGATCATCACCCTGCCCCTCGCCATGCTGTTCGAGGGCCCAATATCCTTGGCCTTGCACCCCGTCACGTGGCTCGCCATCGGGTATTATGCGCTGATTGGCACCGCAGGGGCGTATCTGCTCTATTACTTCGTTCTGCAGCGCGCAGGGAGCGGTAATCTCATGCTCGTCACGCTTCTTATTCCCCCGGTTGCTATCACGGCAGGCGCGCTCTTGCTGAATGAGACGCTTGCGCCAAATGCCTATGTGGGCTTTGCGCTTTTGGCGATCGGACTGGCGGTTCTGGATGGGCGGGTCTGGTCATGGCTGCGACCCGCCGTTTAGTACACAGCCGATTGATTGACGCCTCCGCGCGGCGGCGCTACCACAGGCGACAGGTTTTCAAGTCCCAAAGGGGCATCCCATGCTCTATTCTTCCGCGTCCGACTGGCACGCAGCCCCGCGCAAATCCGTTCTGGTCTTTGGCATGTCCGGACTTGGAAAAACGCATATGTCCAACCTGCTGCGCGCCAGTGGTTCATGGTTTCACTACTCCATCGATTACCGCATCGGCACGCGATATATGGGCGAATACATCGCGGATAATGCAAAACTCGAAGCGATGAAGGTCCCGTTCCTGCGCGATCTGCTGATGAGCGACAGTATCTACATTGGCTCCAACATCACCTTTGATAACCTGTCCCCGGTTGCCACCTATCTGGGCAAGCCCGGCAACCCGGCAAAATCAGGGCTGCCCTTTCAGGAATATGAACGCCGCCAAGACCAGTTCCAACGCGCTGAAATCGCCGCCCTGCAGGACACCGCGCATTTCGCAAAGCGCGCCGAAGACCTTTATGGCTATCCCAATTTCATCTGCGACACCGGCGGGTCCATCTGTGAATGGGTCGACCCGGAAGATGACGCCGACCCGCTGATGACTGAACTGGCAAATCATTGCCTGATGATCTGGATCAAGGGTGATGAAGCCCACACGCAGGAGCTGATCCGGCGCTTCGATCGCGCGCCCAAACCCATGGCCTATCAGCCGGCGTTTCTGACCCGTGTTTGGCGCGAATACCTTAGCGAAAAGAACTGCACCGAAACCGAGGTCGATCCCGATGATTTCATTCGTTTCACCTATGCAAAGGCCCTCGCCCACCGCCAGCCGCGTTATCAGGCCATGTCGCGCTGGGGCATCACCGTCACCGCCAGCGAGGTCAGTGCCCTGAAGACCCCGGATGATTTTTACGCGCTTGTCGCCAGCTATCTTTGAGCAGTTTCACTGCCTCGTGACATCGCGCCCCTTGAGAGTTTGACACACAGAGGTTACTTGCACTGCCTCATCCATCCAGCGGAAAGACCCCATGCCGATCAAGATACCTGCCGACCTTCCTGCCTATGACGTGCTGACGCGCGAAGGCGTGATGGTCATGGACCCGGATCAGGCGGCGCGTCAGGATATCCGCCCGCTGCGCATTGGGCTGTTGAACCTGATGCCCAAGAAAATTCAGACCGAGAACCAGTTTGCCCGCCTGATCGGCGCGACCCCCCTGCAGATTGAATTCAACCTGATCCGCATGTCCGAGCATCAGACAAAAAACACCGCCGCCGAACATATGGAGAGCTTTTACCGCCCCTTTCAGGACATCCGAGATGAGAAATTTGACGGGCTGATCATCACCGGCGCGCCCATTGAACATCTGGATTTTCAAGATGTTACCTATTGGGATGAGCTGCGCGAGGTTATGGACTGGACACAAACCAACGTACATTCCACCTTTGGCGTGTGCTGGGGCGGCATGGCCATGATCAATCACTTTCACGGTGTGCAGAAACACATGCTGGAGGCCAAGGCGTTCGGTTGTTTCAGGCATCGCAACCTTGCACCGGCGTCTCCCTACCTGCGCGGGTTTTCGGATGAATGCGTGATCCCCGTATCGCGCTGGACCGAGATGCGACAGAGCGAAATCGACGCCGCCGAGGGACTGAATACGCTACTGGGCAGTGATCAGGTCGGGCCGTGTCTGGTGCAGGACAAAGCGCACCGTGCGCTCTATATCTTCAATCACTTTGAGTATGACAGCGAAACGCTGAAACAGGAATATGATCGCGATGTGGCCTCGGGGACCGAGATCAACGTGCCGCTGAACTATTACCCGGATGATGACCCATCGCGTGCGCCGCTGAACCGCTGGCGCAGCCATGCCCATCTGCTTTATGGCAATTGGTTGACCGAAATCTACCAAGACACGCCCTATGACATTGATGCCATTGGCCGTTAAATCGCTCATTATCCTCACCCTGCTGTGCCTTGGGCTCGCAGCCCTTGTGCAATGGCGGGCAAGTGCACGCGAATCTGCGGTGGAGGCGCAATATCCACCCTCCGGTCAGTTTATTGATGTGGAAGGGACCAAAATTCACCTTAAGGTATCAGGCCAAGGCCCTGATATTGTTTTGATTCATGGGGCCAGCGGTAGCCTGCGCGATTTCACCTTTGATCTGGCTCAGCGGCTTGAAACGCGCTACCGCGTGATCGCTGTTGACCGCCCCGGCCTTGGCCGCTCCGAACGCCCGCCGGGGTATGGCGGGGTGTGGAACATCGCAGCCGAACCCCCCGCGCTACAAGCACAATTGTTGCAACGCGCGACGGATCAACTTGGCGTTAAAAACCCCATTGTGGTCGGGCATTCCTATGGCGGTGCCATCGCGCTGGCCTGGGCGCTGGAGCGGCCCGAGGACACCGCCGCACTGGTGCTGCTCGCCGCCGCGTCGAACCCGTGGGAGGGCGAATTGGGCTGGCTCTATCAAATCAATTCGACGCGATTGGGCAGCGCGATTGTTATCCCGCTGATCACGGCGTTTACACCGCATGCTGTCATCGAAAATACGCTGAGCGAGATTTTCGCACCGCAAGTCCCCCCGCCCGACTACATGGCGCATTTCGGGGCCGACATGACGCTGCGCCGCGCGACCCTGCGCGCCAATGCGCAGCAGGTCAACGCGCTGAAACCCTATGTCACCGAGATGTCCAAGCGCTATGACACGCTGACACTGCCCGTGGAAAGCCTGCATGGCACGCTGGACACGATCGTGCCGCTCACCACACATGCCACACCGCTGGCGCGTCAAATCAGCGGCGCAGTCCTGACGCAGATGGAGGGCATCGGCCACATGCCCCATCACGCTGATCCGCAGGCCGCTGTCGCCGCGATTGAGCGTGCCGCGACACGTGCCGGTTTGCGTTAACCCGATTAACATTCCATATAGACACCATGACTGACCTGCGGAGGATTCATGGATCTGCCTTTTGACGGTGCCATCAGCGCTTATTTCGAAAACGACGCGCCTACGGCTGTGCGCGATGCGATCCGCCGCGCAGATCGTGGCGACATCCTGTCGACCAGCTATCCTCATTCTGAACGCATGGCGCGCAAGCCCTATGAACGTGAACTTGCAGCACTGCAGATCGAACTGGTCAAAATGCAGGCTTGGGCCAAGGCCAGTGGTGCGCGAATTGCCTGCGTCTTTGAAGGGCGCGATGGCGCGGGAAAAGGCGGAACGATCAGCCGCTTTCGAACCAATCTCAATCCACGTGGGGCGCGCATTGCGGCATTGTCGACCCCTACGGATACCGAGAAAACACAGTGGTACTTCCAACGCTATATCCAACACTTGCCCGCCGGTGGCGAGATCACGTTTTTTGACCGCAGCTGGTATAATCGCGGCGTGGTGGAGCATGTGTTTGACTTTTGCACGGATGAGCAGCGCGCGCATTTCTTTGCACAAGTGACGCCCTTTGAACAAATGCTCGTCGAAGACAACGTACATGTGTTCAAATTCTGGCTCAATGTGGGGCGCGCAGAACAATTACGCCGGATGCTCAAACGCGAGCGCGACCCCCTCAAGCAATGGAAACTCAGCTGGATTGATGTGGAGGGTCTGAAGCGTTGGGACGCCTACACAAAGGCCATCTCGGAAACGCTGGAACGCACCGATCATCCGGATGTGCCCTGGACCGTGGTGCGGTCAGATGACAAGCGCCGCGCACGGTTGAACGTGATCCGCCGCGTTTTGCTTGGTCTGGAGTATACGCATAAAGACACCGCAGCACTTGGTGCTCTGGATACATCAATTTGCGGCGGTCTGGACGTCTGGCATGCCTAAACGCGGATACCACCACGGCAATCTGCGTCAGGCACTGGTGGATGCGGCCCTGCAGTTGATTGAGGCGAAAGGTCCGACCGGGTTCACCCTGTCAGAGGCCGCAAAACAGGCAGGTGTGACACCCGCCGCCGTCTACCGTCATTTTGAAGGTCGCGATGATCTGATCGCGGAGGCCGCGCGCCAAGGCTATGAAATCTTTGCTGATTTGATGGAGTTTGCCTATCAAAAAGGGCAGCCTTCAGCGCTTGCCGCCTTTTCAGCGACGGGTCGGGCCTATCTGGCTTTTGCGCGCAAACATCCCGGTCACTATATCGCCATGTTTGAAAGCGGAATTTCAGTGAACCGCACGGTCGAACTGGCAGCTGTTTCCACCCGCGCCAACGCCGTCATGGAAAAAGCAGCGGCAGACCTCAGCGAGCATATTCCAATGGATAAACGCCCACCTGCGTCGATGTTTTCAGCGCATATCTGGGCGCTGAGTCACGGGGTTGTCGAACTCTTTGCACGAAACTCGCCCGGTCGCGCCTCACCGTTTCCAGCGGATGAATTGCTCGAAACCGGCATCGGCATTTACCTGCGCGGTCTTGGTCTGATCAAGCCAGACCAGTCAGATTAGCACCTGCAATGCACCATATGTGGATTTGAGCGCATCCCAGATGATTTCTGGCCCAGCAGTTCAGCCCACGATACGGCACAATCTGCAGGCAGGCTAAAAACCTTCTGAGCTATGGCGATAACGGGGATGCTTACATTGTACGTTGAGGCGGTCGGGAGAACGTCATTCCCCCAATCGGCCCTCCACCCCTCTAAACCACTACAAAGCAATAATTCAGAGGGGTAAGGCTGGTACCCAAGGCCGGACTCGAACCGGCACAACCGTTAGGTCGGGGGATTTTGAATCCCCTGCGTCTACCATTCCGCCACTTGGGCAACGATGGTGTCTTTACCCAAGCTTGTGCAGGACGTCCAGTCCAAAGAGTCTTTCCTGATCGCTAAACGTCACTGCAATCGGCGCGATGTTTTTCCCGCGCTGGCGCAGATGTCTTCAATTTGGTACGCGGAGCGACAACTACCGTGGAATCAATTGACCCACCCCCAAGGAGAGACGCACATGACGGCCCGCGCCATGAACGAAACAGCGATTTCGGACCGGCTCAGCCAATTGGCGGAGAGCGCGCAAGGCGACACGGTTTCGCTCGACTGGATTCTGAGCCAGCTTCATGAACGCGCCTTTGGTCTTTTTCTTCTGGTGCTTGCCCTGCCCTGTTGCATTCCATTCCTCTACGGGATCCCGCAGATTGTCTCACTGCCCTTGATGTTTGTATCAGCACAGATCCTATTCGGGCGTCAAACCCCATGGCTGCCGGCGCGGCTGGCCACGCGCCGCGTCTCGGTAGAGGGACTGCACAACCTGTCACGCCGCGCGGGTCCCTCCCTGCGTCGGATCGAAGCCATCAGCCGCCCGCGGCAAGCCCAGCTGACGCGCGCGCCTCTCGACCGGGTCGTGGGCCTTGCTCTGGTGCTGTTCAGCGCCTCGATCCTTGTTCCGCTCCCAGGAACCAACACAGTGCCCGGCTTCGCGGTTGTCCTCATCTCGATGGGTCTTTTGCAGCGTGATGGCATCCTCGTGATCTTTGGCTTTGTCCTCGGAACCGCGTGGATTGCGACCCTGATCTTTGCAGGCGCAACATTGGTGAGCTTGATAAAGACGTGGATGGGGTTTTGAACGGCGCGCGGCTCGCCAGCCTCGCCGCACTCGGGTCTGCGGCATTGCTCGCAGGCGCCTTCCTGTTTCAAGCGCTTGGCTATGCCCCCTGTCAGATGTGCATCTGGCAACGCTATCCTCACGCGCTGGCCATGGCCATCGGCCTCATTGCACTTGCGATCCACCACAAAGGACTGCGGCTCGTCGGGGCGGCGGCCACGCTGACAACATCCGCAATCGGCTTTTACCACGCCGGGGTCGAACAAGGATGGTGGCAGGGTCCGACAACCTGCAGTTCGACCCCGATCGGCGACATCAGTGCCGACGCATTGCTCGATCAGATCATGAACGCACCACTTGTGCGCTGCGATGACATCCCGTGGGAAATGTTCGGGCTCAGCATGGCCGCATGGAATGGCATCCTGTCTCTCGCCCTGGCGGCTCTTTGGCTCACCGCCTATCGGCGCGCCTGACCCTTAAGCGCTGACGCCCGATGCGCGCCAGTCCGGGCAGCGCCCGGACTCTCAGTATGAAATGCGCCGGCGTGCCGGCGCTCCGCTGGATCACTCCGACGTCCCGGTCACATCATACCCATAGAGCCAATCAAACTGCGACATCATCAGACCCGGCGCTAATGTTGATCCCAACGTCAGCGCGCGGTGTGCGGCCCAGCGAAACGGGCCGGGTCGCAGGTGGTACTTCCACGCGTTGCCTGTCGCTGCGGCAATGACCTTTTCCACGCGCGGTTTGCGCCGCGCCTGATAGCGCGCCCAATCTGCATCCTGCGTTGCGACCTCAGCCAGCACCCAGGCGTCCTCCAGGGCCATATTCGCCCCCTGCGCCAGAAACGGCAGCGTGGGATGTGCGGCATCCCCCAACAAAATGGTTCCCTCTTTGTGCCATGTCTGCGCCACAGGATGGCGAAACAGCCCCCAAAGATTGACTGTTTCGACACGGCTCAAAACGTCCTTCACCGGCCCGTCAAAGTCACAAAATGCATCGAGCAGGTTTTGCGGATCATCGGTGTGATCCCACCCTTCCGCCGCCCATGCCTGTCGCTCTTGAACGGCCACGATATTGATCAATCCGCCGGCGCGCAGCGGATAGCGCACGATATGCCGCCCCGGTCCCATCGTAACTGTCGCCTGTGGCGCTGACGGCAGGCCAGAGGCTGGCACCGTGGCCCGCCACGCCACCTGCCCCGTGAAGAATGGCGCGGATGATCCATGAAACGCGGCGCGACCCACTGAATGAAGTCCGTCTGCACAAACCACCAGTGGTGCCTGCAACTGGCCTCCGTCGCCAAAATGCACCTCAGACATCGCACCTGGATTGTGAGCAACGACCCTGCGCCCCAACTCAATGATGACACCGGCCCGCTGCGCAGCCGCCAGCAGGCAGGCCACCAGATCCACCCGGTGGACAAAAAGATACCGCTGCCCGCTTAGCCGTGTCAGATCGAGCCGCGCAACTTGTCGTCCGCCCAGATGGTTTTCAAGGATCACTTCCTGTGCCTGCACCGCCCCCGTCTGATCCAGGGCAGCCTCGACGCCAAGCGCACGCAGCACAGCCAGCCCGTTCGGACTGATCTGCAGTCCTGCGCCCACTTCCGCGATCTCTGTCGCTTGCTCAACCAGCGTAACCGCCACGCCACGCTGCGCCAAAGCAGTGGCGACAGCCAACCCGCCGATACCGCCCCCAACCACTATTGCAGTGCCTGTCATGCAAGGCTCTCCCCCAAAAAAAATGCCGAAGCATTTGCTCCGGCATATTTAAAACAAAGCGATGATCAGATGATCAATCGTCGCGATGCACTTTCTCACGACGCTCATGGCGTTCTTGCGCCTCAAGGCTCATGGTTGCAATCGGACGCGCATCCAACCGCTTCAGAGAGATCGGCTCGCCCGTGACGGAACAATAGCCAAACTCGCCCTCATCAATCCGACGTAGCGCGCCATCAATCTTGCTGACCAATTTGCGCTGACGGTCGCGTGTGCGCAATTCCAGCGCGCGGTCCGTTTCTTCGGATGCGCGGTCGGCAACATCGGGAATATTGCGCGTGCCGTCCTGAAGCCCTTCGATCGTGTCCTTACTGCCCGCCAAAAGCTCGGCCCGCCAGTTCAGGAGTTTTCGCCGAAAATACTCAACCTGCCGTTCATTCATGAACGGCTCGTCTTCGGCCGGGCGATAATCGTCCGGCAAAAACACTTCTTGCTTCATTTGTTTCCCCTCAACGTGGTTCAAGTCGTCCATACGTACCGAGTCCTTTGGCCGAGATGCCCCTCACGCGAGCGTCTACCCCACAGGCTGCGAATTGTCACTACACAATCGCTAGGTTTTCTGTCTAAAAGGACCTGAGCAAAACGCGGCAAGAGGTTGACAAGAGCATGAAATTCCAAAGCACGGATGATTACGTGGCAACCGACGATCTGACGATTGCGGTTAATGCGGCGGTCACGCTCGAACGCCCGTTACTCGTTAAAGGCGAACCCGGCACCGGCAAGACCGAACTTGCCCGTCAGGTCAGCCAGTCGCTGGGCCTGCGGATGATCGAATGGAACGTCAAATCGACGACCCGCGCGCAACAGGGACTCTATGAATATGACGCGGTCAGCCGCCTGCGTGATAGCCAGTTGGGCGAAGAGCGCGTACATGACGTCAAGAACTACATCCGCAAGGGCAAGCTGTGGCAGGCCTTCGAGGCGGGTGAAAAGGTCGTTCTGCTGATCGATGAGGTAGACAAGGCCGACATCGAGTTCCCCAACGATTTGCTGCAGGAACTCGATAAAATGGAATTCTTTGTCTATGAGACCGGCGAAACCATTTCGGCGCGCCACCGTCCTATCGTCATTATTACATCCAACAATGAAAAAGAACTGCCGGATGCGTTTTTACGCCGCTGCTTTTTCCACTACATCCGGTTTCCCGATCCGGAAACCCTGCGCAAGATTGTGGAAGTGCATCACCCCGGCATCAAGGATGCCTTGCTCACCACTGCGTTGACGCAATTCTATGAAATTCGCGAACAGGCGGGGCTCAAGAAAAAACCGTCCACCTCCGAGGTACTGGATTGGCTTAAACTGCTGTTGGCCGAAGACATGACAGCGGCAGATCTCAAGTCATCGGGCACGAATGCCCTGCCCAAGCTGCATGGCGCACTGTTGAAGAATGAACAGGACGTCCACCTGTTTGAGCGGCTGGCCTTCATGGCACGCAGCGGGCGCTAGCATAGCCGACGCTAAAATTTCCCTCGAACCGGCGCATTTTTCGCGCTAGCCTGTGGATAACGTGTGGCACAAAGACCGCCGACTCCAATCATCCAAAGGCTGGCAGAAACGAACATGTCGAAAAATCCGTCCGCGACCCTGCGCGCTTTGCGTCCAGACGATAAACCCCAATGGGCGCCTTTGTGGCGCGATTATCTCGCGTTTTACGAGGCCACGCGGCCCCCGGAAATCTATGATCTCTATTTCGACAGGCTGATCGGCACCGATCCGCAGGATTTCAATGCGCTGGTCGCCGAGGTCGATGGCAAACTTGTGGGCCTTGCGCATTATCTGTTTCACCGCCACGGCTGGTCGGAGGAAAACACCTGTTACCTGCAGGACCTTTACACCGCGCCTCAGGCACGCGGCAGGGGCCTTGGGCGCGCGCTGATCGAAGCGGTCTATGCGGATGCCGACGCGGCAGGCGTGCCGAGCGTCTATTGGCTGACGCAGGATTTCAACACACAGGCGCGCCACCTTTATGACCGCATCGGGGCGAAAACGCCTTTCATCAAATACGCACGCAAGTGAAAATCCGGGCGGTCCTCTTGCTGGTTTTCTACTCGCAGCCTGCGCGCCGGTCGCACGCGATGGCGTGACCTCGCGCAGGATCGCACAAAACGCGGTGCTTCTTGCGAGCCTGCAACTTTTACGTGCCGAGGCATTGCAGGCCGAAGGACGCGCCGGCGAAGCAGATGCACTGCGACTGGACAGTCCTAGATGAGCGCGTTACGGATTTGCAGCGGATTGGGCCGTTCACAGCAAACTGCGGGAAATCGCAACGCTAAGGTCGGCAAGACCTCCAGACTGACGACCCATACCGCGCAAATTTCCCCGATTGGGATATGAGAGAGAAGACATGATCATTATTTGTGGCACACTCCTGGGCGCCATCATCGGCGGGAATACGGCGCGGCGCCGCAAGGGCAACCGATTGGACATCGCCCAATATGCAGCGGGTTACGGCATGGCCTTTCTTATTGTCAGTATGATCATAACCGTCATATTGGACCGGACCGTCATCTAACCGAGGCACGTGCGATGTTTCTGCCCTTCTTTGATGCGCTTCGCAAAAACGCGGTGCCGGTGTCCTTGCGCGAATTCCTGTCCTTTCTCGAAGCGATGAAAGCGGGTCTTGCGACCTATGACGTTGAGGCGTTTTATTATCTCGCGCGGCTCACGCTCGTCAAAGACGAACGCAACATCGACAAATTTGACCGCGCCTTTGCCGCTGCCTTTTCAGGGCTGGAGAGCATCCCCGATGACGTCGTGCTAGAGGCGGTCGATATCCCGCACGCGTGGCTTGAAAAGATGGCGGAAAAGCATCTCTCAGACGAAGAGAAAGCTGAAATTGACGCTTTAGGTGGCTTTGACAAACTTATGGAAACGCTGAAGAAACGTCTAGAAGAACAGAAGGGCCGGCATCAGGGGGGCAACAAATGGGTCGGCACGGCGGGCACCTCGCCCTTTGGGGCTTATGGCTACAACCCGGAGGGCGTGCGCATTGGCCAGGACGGCTCACGGCATCAGCGGGCGGTCAAGGTCTGGGACAAGCGCGAGTTTCGCAATCTGGACGACACGGTTGAGATCGGCACGCGTAACATCAAGGTGGCGCTGAAACGTCTGCGCCGTTGGGCCCGTGATGGCGCGCATGAAGAACTTGATCTGAACGGCACCATCCGCGCCACCGCCGAACACGGCTATCTGGATGTCAAAACCCGCCCCGAGCGGCGCAATGCGGTCAAGGTTTTGCTGTTTTTGGATGTAGGTGGATCAATGGACCCCCATGTTCGTGTCGTTGAGGAGTTGTTTTCGGCGGCGCGCGCGGAATTCAAGCATATGGAATATTATTATTTCCATAACTGCCTTTATGAAGGCGTGTGGCGCGACAACCGGCGCCGCTGGGATGCGCAGATCGACACCCATGAGGTGTTGCGCACCTATGGGCCTGATTACAAATGCATATTTGTCGGTGATGCCTCCATGTCCCCCTATGAGGTTGCCTATCCCGGTGGCGCGTCAGAGCATTGGAATGCAGAAAGCGGTGCAACCTGGCTGGCGCGCACGCGCGATCAGTGGCCAAGCCTTTTGTGGATCAACCCGGTTCCGGAGCGGTATTGGCCCTATACGCAATCCATCGGCATGGTTCAGGAAGTCATCGGATCGGATGCGATGGTCCCGATGACCTTGTCCGGTATTGAGCGTGGTATGAAAGTGCTTGGGCGCTGAACGTTCAAATGTTCGGGATTCTTTGGCAATTGATCCGGCAAAAAGCTTGTCCAAACGCGGTGCGGGCACCATATATTGAGCATGTTGAAACTAACGCCGATCCTGCTCGCCATTATGTATGGCCTTGTGATGTACCGCTTTTCGGCGTGGCGCACGGCCAAGGCGCTGGACACGCAGTCCACCGAACTGGCCGATCCCATGCTGAAAGTCATGACAGACCGCATGGCAGCCGCCCTCGGGATCGACCGCATCAAAGTGCATATCTACGAGATTGATCCGGTCAACGGGCTGGCCGCACCCGATGGGCGTATTTTCATAACACGCGGGTTTTACAACAAATTTCGCGCAGGCGACGTGACCGCTGATGAGATGGCCAGCGTAATCGCGCATGAATTGGGGCATGTCGCGCTCGGGCATTCTCGTCGCAGGATGATCGATTTTTCTGGCCAGAATGCGCTGCGAACGGCCCTTGCCATGGTTATTGGCCGGTTCATTCCGGGCGTCGGACCGCTGATTGCAGGGGCTTTGACGTCTCTGGTGGCAGCACGTTTGTCACGGTCGGACGAATACGAAGCGGACGCCTACGCCGCGGCCCTGCTGACCAAGGCTGGCATTGGTGTTGATCCGCAAATTTCCCTGTTTCGCAAGCTGGAAAAGCTGACGGCTTCAAAGGGCGGCACCGCTCCTGCATGGTTGCTCAGCCATCCGAAAACCGAAGAACGGATCAAGGCGTTGGAGACATTGCGCCTGCAATGGGAAACACCGCAACTGACTTAGGACAGAGCCTTGGCCACCTGCGGCAGCCGCGCTTTTTTTAGCAATGCGCGGATGTCCCAGTCTTTGCCAGATAATGCCCGCGCTGTGTCCAAAACGTGCTTTCCTGCCGCTTCCACAAGGTCCGGGTCATTCAACCATAACCCGTATAAAAACCGATCCGGGTCCAACCGCTCCAATCCCTCTTCTGCCAGAAGTCCGCGCGGGAAATCCTTTGCGTTCAGCGTCATAATGGCATCCGACGATGATGCAACTGCAGCAGCCAACACATGGATATCATTTTCATCCGGCAGCCAGAGCCTCGCGGTCAGACCTTCAGGCACGGGCACGCAGGCAGAGGGAAAGCCCGCCTTAACAAGCGCGATTTCCGACCGCGCCTGTATCTCTCCCTCAGGGCCAAGTTTGCGCGCTGCCCGCGCCCATTCCTCGAGGATGCGTGCAGACCACACAGGGGTAAATGCGCCCGCGCGCGCCGTCTGCAATACCATTTCGCGCATCACTGTCGGATAGAGCACGCAGGTATCGATCAGGATTTTCATTGCTTCAAAGCTGAAAGAAAATAGACTTCAGATATCCGCTTTCTGCCAACTGCGGCAGCTGTGGGTGATCTGGTCCTGCAAACCCGGTGTAAATAAGCGATCCGCGACGGCCTGACCGGCCAATGCCACGCGCACAGGCCGCGCGGAAAGCAGATAAATCCGCCGCATGCGAACAGGAACACAGGCCAAGAGTACCGTTTTCCGCCACCAGCGTCGCGGCCAATCGCGCGACCCGTTCATAAGCACGCAAGCCCGCATCCACCGATGGTTTTGATGGCGCAAAGGCCGGCGGGTCACAAATCACCAGATCAAAACGCGCGCCCTCTTCCGCGAGCACCGTTAAGACCTCGAATGCATCCCCCTGACGCGTTTGAAAGCGACCCTCACACCCGGACGCCTTTGCACCCTCCTCGGCCAGCGCCAAAGCAGCGGCGGATCCATCCACGGCAAGGGCACTCTGCGCGCCTGCCGCCAGTGCGGCCAGTGAAAAGCCACCCACATGGCTAAAGACATCCAAAACCCGCGCATCGCGCGCCAGCGATGCCGCAAAGGCATGATTTGCCCGTTGATCCAGATAGAGCCCGGTTTTTTGCCCGCCGGTCAGATCGGCCATGTAGACCGCATCATTCATCGGGACGGTTATGGGACCCTCCGGCGCGCTGCCGTGCAAAACCGCACTCGCATCGTCCAAGCCCTCCAGCGATCTTGTACGACCGCTTGCGTTTTTTAAAACGTGGCTCACACCGGTCACGGCCACCAAAGCATCGGTCAGCTCATGCAAGAGCGTCTCTGCCCATGCTGCATTTGGCTGCACAACACAGATGTCGCCGAAACGATCAATCACAACGCCCGGCAATCCGTCCGCTTCCGCGTGAACAAGCCTGTAATAGGGCGCGTCGAACACTCTCTCACGCAGATGCAACGCTTTGCGCAACCGCGTCTCGAACCATGCCACGTCAATCGTGGCCTGCGGGTCGCGGTCAAGCATCCGGCATATGATCTTGGAGTCCGGGTTGAGTGCGACAAGGCCCAACGGCACGCGCCCGTCGTCCTCAAGAACAGCAAGCGTTCCGGCGGGTTTCGATCGCGTGCGTCGGTCGGTGACCAACTCATTGGCGTAGACCCAAGGGAAGCCATGGCGGATTGCGCGCGCATTTGCTTTCGGTTTCAGCCGGACAGTGGGTAAATCACCCACCGGGGCTGAGCTTTCAGAAATTGATGTTGTCATAGCGCCCTGCTCTAATGCCTTCGCGCACAATGTGAAAGCCGCAAATGGCATAGCTTCATTTTGCTATAGCGATTGGCCGAACAATAGCGCCTGTTGGCGTCGTGTTGACGTTCAGTTCCTGGACCTGGACCGCCAACCGCCGCGCCGTCTGGGTGTCGCCATACCCGCCAACCCTTCGTTCATCACATCGTTCATGGGATGCTCCGGGTTGTCACCGACATATTGCGCGATCAGCAGGCGCAACGTTTGTCCCGTATCCTGTTCCATGGGCAAACTTAATGCCCAGTCAAGGAATATGGTGCGGCATTCGGGCTTGGTTATTCCTTCGATCTGGTACGCTTCAAAGATCAGGGCCTTTGGATCATTTGCGTCACCCTTCATGCGAGGTCCCCATTTGTGGCGTAAACTGACAACACCGTAGTCAGTATCTGATCGCAACGCTGGTACCTTTCCGCCAGTTTTGTCTCAAAAGCGTCAAACGATGGACAGTGCAACACATCCGTCAGAAAACCTTGGGCTGCGGGGGCAAGAGTTGCTGCGTCCAAAGGCTGATCGGACAATAGCCGCACCGCAGTATGAAGGTTTAAGAAAAGCGCGGCTGCTGCGGTCAAGTCCGCAGCCTGCTCGGCAGAAAGAACCCCCAGATTCGCCAGATAGGCGATGCCATCGGCTGTTCCATCCATCGGCTTGCCGGTCAAAAGCGCGCCTGCTTGCGCCAAGAGCTCGATTTCCTGCAGGCGCCCGGGTCCGATTTTCGCTTCAAAAAGACCGGGTGGGGATTTGGCCTGCTGCAGGCGCTGTCGCATATCTGCGACCTCTTTCAACACGTCCCCGGTCTTTCGCGGCATTGAAAAAACCTTGCCCTTAAAGGCCGCCACGTCACGGGCCAGCGCCTCAGGCCCCGCGATGACATTCGCGCGCGTCAGCGCCAGATGCTCCCATGTCCACGCCTGATCGCGCTGATAGCTTTGAAACGCAGGCCAGCTGGTCGCGACCGGCCCCTGATTGCCCGAGGGGCGCAGCCGCATATCCACCTCGAACAGTTTTCCCTGCGCCATTGGCGCGCTCAGTGCCGTGATGAGCGCCTGCGTTAAGCGTGCATAATAAACCCTTGATGCCAATGATTTCTTTCCGCCCGACGCTTCCACATCCAGCGGGTCGTAAATGACGATAAGATCAAGGTCGGACCCCGCATTCAACGTCCCCCCACCAAGCGATCCCATCCCCAAAACCACGGCCCCGCGCCCGGGCGCCGCCCCGTGTTTGAGCGCAAAGTTATCAATCACGATCGGCCAGAGGACCGCCAGAACTGCGCGCGCCAGATCGGCGTATTGCACACTGGCTTCCTGCGCCGATATCAACCCGCGCAGCAGATGTACGCCGATGCGAAAATTCCATTCCTTGTGCCACCGACGCGTTGTATCAAGGCGCAATTCATAATCCGTTTCACGCGCCATTTCCTCTTGGAGGGCCTGTTCCAAGCCTGCCTGTTTTGGCCAGTCTGAAAAGAAATCTCCTCCAATCACCGCATCAAACACACCTGCATTGCGCGACAGATACAGCGCCAGCGCAGGTGACGTCCCGGAAATGTCGATGATCAGGTCTGTGAGTTGGGGGTTCGCATCCAGCAGGGAAAACAACTGCACCCCAGCGGGCAAACCCGCCAGAAACCCATCAAAGGCAATCAACGCATCCTGCGGACGCGCTGTGCCGGACAGACGCGCCAGAAGATCCGGCTTGACCCGATCAAAAATCTGCCTGCTGCGCGTGCTTCGAAGTGCGGGATAACTGACCCAACGGTTCAGGATGGAGACATCCAGATTGGCCTGCGGTTCCGGTGCGTCGGGTTTTGAAGGCGCAAAAAACCCTTCGGTCATTTCATGCACCGCCGCCAGTCGCCGTCTGAGGTCTGCTTGCAGAGTTTCCACGTCGGTGGCCATCATCGCGGCGAGGCGCGCAAAGTTCTCGTCCGTTTTGGGCAGGGTGTGGGTTTGCGCATCCTGCACCATCTGCAACCGATGCTCGACCGTTCTATGCGCCACGTAGTGATCGCTCAAGGCTTCGGCGACGTCGGATTCGACCCAGTTCTTTTCAGCCAGAAGCTCAAGCCCCTTGAGCGTCCCCCGGCAGCGCAATTCCGGATCACGCCCGCCCGCGATCAATTGCCGGGTCTGGGTGAAAAACTCGATCTCGCGTATGCCACCCCTCCCCAGTTTCATGTCATGTCCCGGCAACGTGATCGGCCCGCCAAGACCTTTGTGTTCGCGAATGGCCAGCCGCATGTCGTGTGCATCCTGAATCGCTGCGAAATCCAGATGCCGCCGCCACACAAAAGGTGTGAGCGTCTTGAGAAACCTGTTGCCTGCGGTCTCATCCCCCGCCGCGACCCGCGCCTTGATATAGGCGGCACGCTCCCAAGTTCGGCCCAGACTTTCGTAATACTGCTCTGCGGCCTCCATCGCGATGCAGACCGGCGTGACGGACGGATCGGGGCGCAAACGCAGATCGGTTCGAAACACATAGCCCTGCGCGGTAATCTCGCTCAACGTTGCCGCCATGGCACGGGTGGCGCGGGAAAAGGCCGAACGCGCCTGCTGAAACGTGTCGGCGTCGAAACGGGTCTCGTCGAACAGGCAAATTAGATCAATGTCTGACGAATAGTTCAGCTCATGCGCGCCCATCTTGCCCATCGCCAGCACGGCCATTCCTGCGCCGTCCTCGGCGTCGCCCTCATCCATACCGGGCAATTTGCCACGCTGAATCTGGTGGCGCACCGCTGCCTTCAACGCGGCCTGACACGCAGCATCCGCAAGGTCAGTCAAGGCGCCAGTGACCCGGGCCAGTGGCCACGCCCCCCCGAGATCAGCCAAGGCCGACATCACTGCAACCCGTCGTTTCGAGCGGCGCAGACCATTTGCCAGCGCATCCGGCGCATGTGACGCGGTGGTGGCAAGTTCATCCGCGACGGCTTTGTCTATGTCCTCAAAAGCTGTCCTGAGCCACTCCTGCTCCTTTTCAATCAACCCGGCAAGATAAGGGCTACAGCCCGCAGCACCCGCGATCAGAGCGCTGATCTCCGGTCCGAACTCTGGCAGGAGCGCGGCAACGTCCTGCCCTTTCTGCGTATCAAAGGGCGTTGGCACGCGGCGAGTGGCATTGGATAAATTCATATCCAAGGTTTCGCTGTGTGACTGGTGAAGGTCAATCAAATGGCGTCAAAACCACCAAAAAATTTATGCAGGTGGATGAGATGATAGAAAAATACCAACCACAATGATGAAAAAATTTACCTTAATATATTGTTATTAAATAGATTTATAGCCCAATGTAAAAAACATTCACATTTCCCCTTGTGCAAACACGTAAAAAGCACAATCTATCTAATGTGAAAGGCATTCACATACCGGGCCGCCCGGTCGGTTCAACACCAAATGAAAGGCATTTATATGACGACCCTCACGCAGACCCCACCCGCCGCACACCAGCCCGGCTGGTTGACACGCGCCGAATATTGGCTCGACTCGAAAGGCAAAGGCGCGTGGATCGCCGCCATGGTTCTTGGATTCATCCTGTTTTGGCCAATCGGCCTTGCCCTTTTAGCCTATATGATATGGAGCAAACGCATGTTCACTAAATCCTGCCGCCAAATGAAAACGCAATTCGGCCCCATGCGTTCTGTGACACAGCCGTCCGGCAACAGCGCTTTTGATGCCTATAAGGCAGATACGTTGCGCCGGCTGGAAGAAGAGCAAGGCAAATTCGAAGCCTTCCTTGAACGCCTGCGGGACGCTAAAGATAAAGCGGAGTTCGACCAGTTCATGGACGAGCGCGCCAAGAAAAGCGAAGAACGCGCCGCAGAGGCGTGAAGCCCGCAAAACAATGGCTTCCGGAGGTTTTGTCCGGGGGCCAATCCTCGCACAGAAAGCACGAAGATGTCCTCGACACCCGATCCACATGCCCAGCCCGATTTCTACAAAGACGTCCCGCTCAAGCGCCTGCTCGCTTGGGTGATTGACGCTCTGATCACGCTGCTGGCTTGTATCATTATTCTCCCATTCACGGCGTTTACGGGCATCTTTTTCTTTCCGTTCCTGTTTCTGGTGGTGGGGTTCGCCTATCGGTTTGTCACCATCGCAAACAGCTCGGCGACCTGGGGTATGCGTGTCTTCGCCATCGAGTTGCGCCAGTCTGATGGCGGTCGGATGACCCCGGCCAGTGCTTTTGCCCATACCCTTGGCTACACGCTCAGCTGGACAGTGCCCGTTTTTCAGTTGATTTCGATTGTTATGATGGCTGCGACAGAGCGTGGACAGGGCTTGTCTGACCATGTTCTGGGGACCGTAATGATCAACAGACGTGCGGTAATAAGTTAACCTTTGTTATCTTGCCATTTGACCAATGTCCTTGCTAGTCTGCCCCTGAAGACCGGCTAGGAACTACATGCGACATACGTTACCGATAGCACCGCAGTTTTACGTCACGGCCCCTCAGCCGTGTCCGTATCTTGACGGCCGTATGGAACGTAAGCTGTTCACGGCGCTGCAGGGTGAAAGCGCGGACAAGCTGAATGACAGCCTGTCCCAGCAAGGGTTTCGCCGATCGCAGAATGTGCTGTACCGGCCGTCTTGCGCGGAATGTTCGGCCTGTCTGTCAGCACGCATTGATGTATCCGAGTTCGCACCCTCCCGCAGTCAAAAACGGACCATCAGGCGCAACCACGATCTGGAGCGGCGCGCGACATCGCCCTGGGCGTCAGAAGAGCAATATGATCTGTTCCGCTCCTATCTGGACAGCCGTCATGCGGATGGGGGTATGGCGGATATGGATGTCTTTGAATTCGCCGCCATGATCGAGGAAACACCGATCCGCAGCCGCGTCGTTGAGTACAAGAATGAAACCAACGGCGCACTCGTCGGGGTGAGCCTGACGGATGTGCTGTCAGACGGGTTGAGCATGGTCTATTCATTCTATGCACCAGATATGACGAAACGCTCAATGGGCACCTATATGATCCTTGATCACATAGAAATCGCACGCGAAGCCGGGCTTCCCTATGTGTACTTGGGATACTGGGTGCCGGGCAGCCAGAAGATGGGCTACAAGTCAAAGTTCGCAGGTCTCGAAGTCTATATCGGGGGAAGCTGGCAAAAAGTCGAAAACCCCGCAGAATTCACGGCAGAAACGCATCCACTATCGACCGATCCCATCGCAGAGCAGGTCGCGAACATACAACTGCCGGATACGCGCCCGACGCGGTAGCAAGACCAATGATAGCGGTCCTCAATCGTATTGGATAATGACAGCTTCAAAATCGCAATCGCTGGTGACAACCGTATGGTGCCCTTTGCCATGGGTATCCTGCATGTGCCACACGTCGCCCGGTCCAATGTCCTGACACATCCCATCGCTGGTCGTCACCCGTACCGCCCCGGCAAGGCAGATCAGTTTCTGCGCAACAGGCGTGGGGTGAACAGGTTCGTTCCACCCTGCCCTGAGCCGTAAGAAAAGCATCTGCCTGACTGCATCCGGCCGCGACACCTCGATGGATTTGGCGGGTGGTGCAAAGCTTTTTTCTTCCAATGGAACTTCGACGATTTTCCAGTGGCTCTCACCATCGGGATCGGAATAGAGTTTGTGGTACTTCACTAGAGCGTCTGACGAAATACCTGAAACATCAAGTATCACGTAACGCGTTGAAATCTTTGATTTCAGGCAGCGTTATGTGATTCAGGTTTTTCGCATGACGCTTCAAACAACCTTCCGCTGTCTGAATGCGCTTCGAGATATTACTGCCAAGCATAGTCTCAAGGAACACAACCACACAAGAAAAAGGGGGCCCGAGGCCCCCCTTATGATTGCTCGTCTTCGAGCTTTTAGTTCGGGATCAGATCCGGGATGATCGTGACAATGCCCGGGAAGGTCCATAGCAGGGCAAGACCGGCGACCTGGATCAAGACGAAGGGTATGATCCCGCGATAAATATGCCCGGTCGTGACCTCTTTTGGGGCCACCCCGCGCAGATAGAAAAGGGCGAACCCAAAGGGCGGTGTCAGGAAGGATGTCTGCAGGTTCACGGCGATCATGATCGTGACCCATTTGGGATCGAACGTGCCGCCGTAAATGACCGGCCCAACGATCGGTATCACGATGTAGATGATCTCAAGAAAATCGAGCACGAAGCCCAGAACAAAGAGCACGAGCATCACGATCAGGAAGACCGTGAATTCATTATCGAACGACTTGAGGAATTGCTGAATGTAATGTTCTCCTCCAAAGGAGATCACCACGAGGTTCAGCAGTTGCGAGCCGATGAGAATGGTAAAGACCATACTCGTGACCTTGGCCGTTTCCCGCACAACCGGCGACAGGATGCCGGATGTGTAGAGAATCCAGCACGAGAACAGCAGCCCGAAGATTGCATAGAGATAGGCACCATAGGCCACGAAGAACGCAAACCAGCTTTCAAAACCCACATCATCGGTGTTGACGCGCAAATCGAAATTGATGCCGACCAGAATACAGACGATGATCGCCAGCGTAGACCAGATGATGACCTTGGGCGTTTTGTCCTGATCCCGCAGCTTGCGATAGGCGGCAAGCATGATGGCACCACCGGCCCCGAGAGCCGCCGCGGGTGTCGGGTTGGTAATGCCGCCAAGGATCGAGCCGAGAACAGCCACGATAAGGATCAGCGGCGGGAACACGACGCGAATGAGCTCATTGCGCGCGCAGATTTTCGTCGCATAGACCACACCATACATCAGTGCTGCAAATGGCAGGGCCAGAATGACGACCGTCGCACCTGCTGATGTTGCAGGCGAAATAGCGATAATATCGAGCAGTATGATCACGACTGCCCCCATCGCCCCGATAAGCAGCGGTTTGGTTGGCGATGAGGGTGAAACACCCCGCGCTGTGGTCAAAAACAACCCTGTGAGAATGAGGATGATCGCGATCCCGGTTCCGATGGGTGCGGCGTCGTCGATTTTGTCTTGCAGTGCTGTGACGAGTTCTTCTTCGGTCAATGCTTGGGACGCCTGAATGCCACCCGCCGCATCAATATCAACCTGCTGTGCTACCGCCGCGTCCCAAGCCTCCTGACCGTGCAATTCGATCATCGAGGCCTGACACTGCTCACTGACCGTAGTCCTCAGCGATGCCCCCTCACCTATGTCCGAAAAGCGCGAAACATCTGTCGATTGGCTGCCGACCATGCCGAGGTTCCCCAGCAGGATGGTGCCGACAATGATGAGAACCGGTGCGCCAAGGAACCATGTGAAAGCTTCGTTTCGCGTAATGGGTTCGGCGTTCGTGCTGCCCATCTCAACCGCCGGGGCCTTGTCGGGGTTCAGCAGTGCGTAGCCGAATGCATATAACGCATATAGCAGTGCAAGCATGATACCCGGCAGCAATGCGGCCTGAAAAAGTGTACCAACGGAAAGGACCGCAGGTTCCCCGAGATAGGTAAGCGCATCCGTACAGCCCGCCAGACTGGCGCGGCGTTCCTGTGCCGCGGAATACAAATCCCCCGCCAAGGTGCCGAGTAGAACGATCACGATGGACGGCGGGATAATCTGGCCCAAGGTGCCGGAGGCCGCAATCACCCCCGTGGACAGCTCAGGCGAATAGCCGTTGCGCAACATCGTGGGCAGCGCAAGCAGACCCATGGTGACAACAGTCGCGCCAACGATGCCGGTCGACGCCGCCAGAAAGGCCCCCACAACGACGATAGACACGGCAAGACCACCGGGCAGCGGCCCGAAAACCCGCGCCATGGAGGTCAGCAGGTCATTGGCGATCTTGGAGCGTTCCAGCGTGATGCCCATCAGCACGAACATCAAAACAGCCAAGAGTGTCTCGATCGACTGACCGGCCAGCACACGTTCGTTCATGCGGTTGACGACAAAGGACACATTGCGATCCAGCGCCACTTCCCACCCACTGGGGAATACCGGTTCGCCGATACGCGGCAAATCCGGGTATCGGAAAATCGATATCGTGTCAGCCTTGACGCCTGAGTTTACCAGATCACGATAAACTTGGCTGCTGGTGTCTATGGCTTGGTGGATCAGCAATCCGGCGCTGTCCAGCGCCGCGATGATCCCGAAGGAGATAACCCCCGCCCCGGCGATGGCAAAGGCCACCGGAAACCCGGAAAGAATGCCACCAAAGAGGCAGATGGCTACGATGATCAGGCCAACTTCTACGCCGTCTAGACCGAAAAACATGGGCTTTGTCCCTTATACGTCACGCGCTTGAGGCGCTTGTTCTCGCGTTGTTACGCGCGTTGTCAGTGCGTGCCCTCATAGGCTTCTTCACCGTCACCGAGGCTGTCCTTATCGAGGTATTTGCCCGCGCTCTCTTCGCCTTCGCGCCACTCCTGAAAGGAGCGGAAGAACATGGCCATCGCCTGCAGGAACACCATCGCGGTGAACATGCACAAAAGCACCTTGAAGAGGAAATAGCCGTTGAACCCGTTCGGGCTGAAGCCGATGGTTTCAACATTCCAGCGCAGCGCGCGGGATTTGTTCAGCAGACGGTCCAGCGTATCGGATGCAGAGGGGTTCGGCACAATCAGGTGACGCCACATGAAGAACCACCCGTAAAGCCAGATGATCACCGCGACGGGCATCATGAAAAACAGTGCCCCGAACATGTCGATGACTTTCTTGGTGCGGAACCGGACCGAGGAATAGACCAGATCAACGCGCACATGTCCGCCCTGCACAAAGGTATAGGCCATGCACAGACAGACGACCATCGCGTTGTAAAGCTTGAGTTCTTC
This sequence comes from Roseobacter litoralis Och 149, assembly GCF_000154785.2. Taxonomy (NCBI): domain Bacteria; kingdom Pseudomonadati; phylum Pseudomonadota; class Alphaproteobacteria; order Rhodobacterales; family Roseobacteraceae; genus Roseobacter; species Roseobacter litoralis. The sequence continues at coordinate 1,686,635 of NC_015730.1, read as the reverse complement.
GGCAAACCAGCTGATGTCGAACTGCAGCGGGATACCAAAGCCAAAGGAAATATCCGGGCGCGTGAAAATCCGCTGCATGAACACGATGATGATCTGCTGGACCACCATCAAAAGACCTGCCCAGGCAAAGAAGCGCCCTACCGTATTGGCAAAGCCTTCAAGGACGCGCACGTAGCCCCACATGATGTTGCCACGCCAGACCCCGATGCCGAGCATCACAAGGAAGGCGGTGAACACGACAAAGAAAAATTCGACCGAACCGCCGTAATAGACAAAGCGCATGATGGCTTGCTTGTCCGACCAGTCCAACCAGAGCGAGGGATGCGCGAGGGCGTAGAAAAAGTTGTAAAATGAAAGTGCGATGTTGCTCAAAAACCAGAGCACTCCGTCCAACAGGATTGCAAACCCGCCTGTCGTAGCCACTTCTTCTTCCATTTTCCCCCCTTCTTTGATCCCGTTTCACATGCGGGTCAAAGCGTTGTTCTAACCCAGTGTCACCCCGGGATGTCAGGCATGCAAGGGGCCAGAGAAATCCTGGCCCCTTGCCGTTTCTTTACAAATGGTTAACCGGCTGCAAGCACGCGGTTACGCTGCTCTACGTAAAAGCCATCCGACTTGAGAAGCCAGTCAGAGCTCTGCGCCAACGATTCTTCGAAGGAGGTACGGATTTTGGCGAACAGTTCGTCGCCCATGTTTTCATCCATGACCGTTTTCGACGCGGCACCAAAGGCATCCCAGACATCGTCCGGGAACTGCAACGTCTTCACACCTTGCGACTGCAGGCGCGCCAGTGCAGCACCATTGTTGGACAGTGTTTCCGCCAGCTGGGTATGCGTTGTCGCCATTGCCGCGTTCGAGATGATCGCCTGATGCGCAGGCTTGAGCTCATTCCAAACATCAAGGTTCATACCGGCCGCCAAAGCGGAACCCGGTTCGTGGAAACCGGCGGTGTAGTAAACCTTGGCAACTTCCTGAAAACCCGCGCGTTCGTCCGCAAAGGGGCCAACCCACTCAAGACCGTCGAGGGCACCGGAGGAAAGCGCCTGATACAGTTCGCCACCGGGAATATTCTGGACCGAAGCGCCCAACTCGCCAAGTACCTTACCGCCAAGACCCGGCATCCGGAACTTCAGACCGTTAAAGTCAGCCGCTGAATTGATCTCATTGCGGAACCAACCTCCCGACTGGGAACCGGAGTTCCCCGCGATGAAGGATTTCAGGTTGAAGATTTCGCCCAGTTCGGTGTGCAATTCATGTCCGCCACCGTGGTGATACCAGTTTGTGACTTCCTGCGCGGTGCCGCCAAATGGCACGGCCGTGAAATAGGCATAGCCCGGATGCTGACCGATGAAATAGTAATCCGCCGAGTGGTAGAGATCCGCCTGTCCAGATGACACCGCGTCAAACACCTCAAAGGCACCAACCAGTTCGCCCGGCGCTTTTTTGTCGATTGTCAGCTGTCCATCGGACATCGCATCAACCATATCGTTGAAGTAGGTTGCCGCATCGTCCAGAACCGCAAAACCGCGGGGCCAGGATGTGACCATTGTCAGGGTACGGTTGCCTTGTGCGTAGGCAGGTGCCGCCAGTGTCGTGGCCGCAGCGGCAGAGCCGCCAAGTGCAGATGTCTTCAGAAATGAACGACGATCCATAAAGATACTCCTCCCGATTATATCGCCTGTCCGCTCCTTGTGGCGCACACGGCTTGTGAAGTAGTCGCGAAAGTAGCGTGATCGGCGCAGAAGGGAATACCTAGTACTGCGTAGATTTCGCACCTAATCCATCGTTTACTCTCGTTTTAGGCGAGCAAAACCGCGTTACACACCACATACGCGTCGCGATTCTGGCGAAAGCCCTGTTTGTGGCCCTTTGATTCGGTTCTCTTTCGCCGTAGCAATGAAGCATGAAGCGGTTCTTGCCTCTTTTCCGACCGAGCTATGCGCAAAAGCTGTCGCTTTTGGCCACGGTGCCCTTGATTGCAGCAGTTGCGGCCATCGCCGTTCTTGTGGCGTTTCAATCGCGTGCCTTGGCCGAACGTGAGGTCCGCGCGCTGGAGACCCAGTTGCTGCAGGCCAAGAAAGCGGAACTGCGCAATTATATCACGCAAGCGCGCAATGGGTTTTACTTCATCTACGGCAACGCCGCACCCGACGATTCCGACGCCAAGAACCAAGTCGCACAAATCCTGTCGGCCATGATTTATGGCACCGATGGCTTCTTTTTTGTCTATGATTATGATGGCAACAGTCTGGTCAGCCCACGCCAGACCCAACGCATCAATCAGAACTGGCTCGAAGAAACCGATACAGAAGGCACGCCAGTTGTTGCCCGCCTGATCGAAATCGCGCGGCAAGGTGATGGATATCTGACGCATCAGTGGCCCAAACCTTCCACCGGGGAAGACGCGCGGATGATCACCTATGTGACCAGCTTTCCCAGTTGGCGATGGGCCGTCGGCACGGGCGTGTTCATCGATGACGTGCTGGCCACGGTAGCAATAGCGCGCGCCGAGGTTGAAGCACGCGTGCAGCAAACCTTTATCTACATCGGTGCGATCACACTCGCCGCCCTGCTGGTCGTTTTCCTGACGGGCATGGTGCTGAACATCCGCGAACGCCGCCTTGCGGATGCCAAGCTGAAACGGCTGACCCAGCGGGTTCTGGACGCACAGGAAGAAGAACGCGGACGCGTGGCGCGTGAGTTGCACGACGGCATCAGCCAGATCCTCGTCGGGGTGCGCTATGCCCTTGATACGGCGCGGCGCAAACTGGAACGCGGTGATCCCAGCGCGGCGGAGCCTTTGGGCAAGGGCATCGAGACATTAGGCGAAGCCATTTCTGAGGTGCGCCGCATCAGCCGTGACCTGCGCCCCGGCATGCTGGATGACCTTGGCCTTGGTCCGGCGATCAAGAACCTGACGGATGCGTTTGGTGAACGCACAGGCCTGCGGACTGAATTCAGCACCGTTGTGTTCCGAAACAGGCTCGATTCCGATGCAAAGATCGCACTTTATCGCATTGCCCAAGAAGCACTCACGAATATCGAGCGGCATGCGCGCGCCACGCAAGTCAGCGTCGATCTGCGCGGCCATGCGCAAGGCGCCACGCTGCGGATCGAAGACAACGGCTGCGGGTTGAACAATGGATCAACGCACCCGTCCCAAGGCCTTGGCTTGCGCAACATGCAAGAAAGGGTCGAGCAATTGGAAGGTGAACTAAACGTATTCACAACGCGCTCCGGCATTGGCACGGTGGTCGAGGTTACCGTTCCGTTGTCCCATTTGCTGCCGCCCGAACCCGAAACTTCTCAGCCCGAAAAACAAAAGCAGACTGCATGACACCAACATCCCCTGACCCGATCAAAGTCCTGATCATTGATGACCACCCTATGGTTGCGGAAGGCATCCAGTCTATTCTCGAAAGCTATGAAGATCTGCGTGTGGTGGGCAGTTGCAATTCGGCGCGTGAAGCGATTGCGCAACTGGATCACTTTGATCCGGATGTGATCCTGATGGATCTCAACATGCCGGATATGGGCGGGCTGACCGCGACCGAGATTGTACTGGAACGCCGCCCCGGCACGCGCATCCTGATCCTGTCGATGCATGACAGCGCTGAGTATATCTCATCCGCGCTGAGCCATGGTGCCATGGGATATATCCTCAAGGATGTGCCCACCGACGAAATCAAACAGGCCATTGATGCCGTCATGGCGGGCGATCAATACCTGTGCACCGGGGCCAGCGGATCGCTGCAACCCAAGGAAGGCGAAGTCCGCGAAGCGCTGACCGGGCGTGAGCAAACGATTCTGCTGCAACTCGCGCAGGGCAAATCGAACCGGGACGTTGCGACGGCCCTCGATATTTCCGTGCGAACGGTTGAGACGCACCGCAAGAACATCAAACGCAAACTGGGTATTTCCAGCACAGCAGGTCTGACGCGATATGCGATGGAACACGGCGTGCTGCAGGGCACCGGCGTCAGTCTGTAACAGGCGCGTTTAACGCAGCTTTTCAGGATGGATTGCAGGGGCAACCACAGACGCTGTGACATCGTGAATGCACTTGGATGCAGTGAGGTTTTGTGACATTCGTCTTTGAAAGTTCGGATTGTCGTCGTACAACGCGGGTCAGCCTGTGATTGTTGCCGTGAAGGAAAACAGAATGTCAGACGCCCCTGCGCGGCCCCTCGTCAAATTACCCGAAACCATTGTAGCTCTGGCCTTGTTTGCGGCGGCGATCATAATCGGCGTCTTGACCGGTTTGCGCGGTATTGAGCTGGCGGACCTCGTGCGTGATCCCGCCGCTATTTACAAATACCCATCCTATATCGGTTTCTTTTCCCATGTCGGCGTGGCCTTGATGACATCGACAGCGGCTGTTACCGGCTTTGCGGTCGCAGTGATGCGCGGCTCTTTCTCCACAAGCCGCGGTGTTCTTCTAGCGGTTTCAGTCTTATCGGCTCTTCTCGTGATCGACGATGTTTTCATGTTGCACGAAAAGGCCTCGCGACTGGGAGAAGTCGCAGTCTTCGGCGTTTACGGTCTGTTGGGCTTGTCTGTCTGGTTCAGGTTACGCAAAATCGACAATCAATATGACATGCGTGGATTAAAGGTTGCGCTGTTTTTTCTTGGATTGTCGGTATTTACGGATGTATTTAAAATTTATGGCCCCTTCGCACATTGGCTGGAGGACTTTTCGAAACTTTCGGGATTTGCTGCCTGGCTTGTGTTTTGGTCCGGCTTTGCGTCGCACAGCCTCACATCCCGGCGGTGACCCCTGATGCGAAGGCGCTGAGCTAAGCGGGCATCCAACGGTCCAGCTTTTTTGCCTGCCGACTTTTCAGAATCAACAACGCTTAGCCGGTAAAGCTACGATTTTGGCTTTAATTCCCTCAAATGACATCTGAACGAAATAATATTACTGGTTTTTCTCACTCAGAGACATATTTTTCTGCGCATCGGCTGTTGACGTACTTGTCAGCCGCTCATAATGTCTCGCGCAACACAACGGAGTCTTACCGAATGAACGACCTAGTGGTCATTGTAGGAAACACGCGCATGGGCCGGTAACGGTAGACCATAGTCTGACCCATGCGCCCCCGCCAAGATCGGGGGCTTTTTTGTGCGCAACAGGTAACTGGCCCATCGGGGCCAACACGGAGAGAATACTATGACACGTCAAATGTCCGGTGCGAAAATGATTGTTCAGGCCCTGATTGATCAGGGCGTGGATACCGTATTTGGGTATCCGGGCGGCGCAGTGCTACCGATTTATGACGAGGTCTTTCAGCAAAACGCGATTCGCCACATTCTGGTGCGCCACGAACAGGGTGCTGTTCATGCCGCCGAAGGCTATGCGCGCGCCACTGGTAAACCGGGCGTTGTTCTTGTCACCTCCGGCCCCGGTGCGACCAACGCGGTCACCGGCCTGACGGATGCGCTGATGGATTCCATTCCGCTGGTGGTTCTCACCGGTCAGGTGCCGACCTTCATGATCGGCTCTGACGCATTCCAAGAAGCGGACACCGTGGGCATCACGCGCCCCTGCACCAAGCACAACTGGCTGGTCAAGGAAACCGAACGCCTGTCCGGCGTCATCCACGAAGCATTTCATGTCGCGACCAGCGGGCGCCCCGGCCCCGTTCTTGTCGACATCCCCAAGGACGTGCAATTCGCCACCGGCACCTATTCGCCGCCCAAACCCTCCACCTCGCATTACCAGCCCAAGCTGAAAGGCGACATGGAAGCGATCACCGAACTGGTGGCTGCGCTTGAAAAGGCCAAGAAACCGATCTTTTACACGGGCGGCGGCGTAATCAACTCAGGCCCTGCAGCCAGCCAATTGCTGCGCGAACTGGTGAAGGCCACAGGCTTTCCGATCACCTCTACGCTGATGGGCTTGGGGTCCTACCCGGCATCCGGTGAAAAATGGATTGGCATGTTGGGGATGCATGGTTTGTACGAAGCCAATATGGCGATGCATGATTGCGATCTGATGATCAACATCGGCGCGCGTTTTGACGACCGGATCACGGGGCGGCTCGATGCGTTCAGCCCCAAATCCATCAAGGCACATATCGATATTGATCCCTCGTCCATCAACAAGGTCATCAAGACCGACATCCCCATTGTCGGCGATATCGCCCATGTGCTTGAGGATATCCTCAAGGTCTGGAAATCCCGCGGGCGCAAGACGAATTCAGAGGCGGTCGCCAAATGGTGGGCGCAGATCGAGCAGTGGAAGACAGTGGATTGCCTGAAGTTCACCCAACAAGGCAAGATCATCAAACCGCAGTACGCGTTGGAACGGCTCGAAGCACTGACCAAAAAATATGACCGCTACATCTGCACCGAAGTGGGCCAGCATCAGATGTGGGCCGCGCAATATCTGGGCTTTGAAGATCCGAACCGCTGGATGACCTCCGGTGGTCTGGGCACGATGGGCTATGGCTTCCCCGCGTCGATCGGTGTGCAGGTCGCGCACCCGGATGCGCTGGTGATCAACGTGGCGGGTGAAGCGTCGTGGCTTATGAACATGCAGGAAATGGGCACGGCCATTCAATACCGCCTGCCCGTCAAACAGTTCATCCTCAACAACGAACGCCTCGGTATGGTGCGCCAGTGGCAGGAACTGCTGCACGGGGAGCGCTATTCACACAGCTGGTCCGACGCCCTGCCCGATTTCGTGAAACTGGCCGAAGCTTTCGGGGCCAAGGGCATCCTGTGCTCCGACCCTGATGATCTGGATGACGCAATCATGGAGATGCTGACCTACGACGGCCCGGTGATCTTTGACTGTCTGGTGACCAAGCACGAAAACTGCTTCCCCATGATCCCGTCGGGCAAGGCGCATAACGAAATGCTTCTGGGGGAAGCGGATACGCAGGGTGTGATCGATGCCAAAGGAAGCGTTTTGGTGTGATCAAACAAAGCTCGCTTTATACGATTCTGGCCACTGCGGTTTTGGTAGGTTGCGCTGCCCCCAATCAACAAAACGGTGTAGAAATCCGACAGGTCTCGAAAATCGTTCTGAGTAAAACCGGCATGGAAAAGTACGTGGAGTTCCGCCAAACAGCTCCCGTTTACAGCGCAATGTATGTAACATCGGACGGCCGTGGGGGCGGTCGGTCGCGTGGCGATAAAAACTTGGTACAAAGCAAAGAGAACGCGTTAGAAAATTGTCGGTACTTTAATCCAGAAAAATCGTGCATTCTATACGCGGTTGCGGTTCCAGAAAAGAGCGAAACATACGAATGAAAGAACTGTACCGAAACCGCGCAAAAACTGAATTTGCCAGACTACGGAAAACTAGGTGCAGAGCGCACACGTCGAAGTGCAAAAGAGCGGAAAAGAACTTCCGCACATGGCCATAAGAAATTGAGGACATCATTATGTCACCGCTAAAAATCAAAAAAGGCTCAAACAGCCATTCTGCCTATAACCTGCGTCCCACATTCTCGGATGTGATCGAACGGCACACGCTCGCGGTACTTGTCGAAAACGAACCCGGTGTGCTGGCGCGTGTCATCGGGCTTTTTGCAGGTCGCGGGTACAACATCGACAGTCTGACCGTCGCCGAAGTGGATGAGACGGGGCATCTTTCGCGCATTACGATTGTAACCTCTGGCACGCCGCAGGTGATCGAGCAGATCAAGGCGCAGCTGGGGCGCATTGTCTCGGTGCACGACGTGCATGACCTGACGGTCGAGGGGAAAAGCGTGGAACGCGAGCTGGCCATGTTCAAGGTCGTGGGCCAGGGCGACAAACGGGTCGAGGCACTGCGTCTTGCCGATATTTTTCGCGCCAATGTGGTCGACAGCACCCTCGAAAGCTTCGTGTTCGAAATTACCGGCGCACCGGAAAAAATCGATGCTTTCGCTGACTTGATGCGCCCCTTGGGCTTGGCTGAGGTCGCACGAACCGGTGTCGCGGCCTTGTCCCGCGGGGAGTAACCCCCGTCATTCACATCTTATGGGCAGGCTGCTTTGGCCTGCTCATTCCAAGGTGAAAAATCCACCACCTGCCCTCTTTTGCGCAGGCTCAGGTCTTCGATCTGGGCAGCATCGCGCAGCACATCCGGCAGAGCCGGTCCGACCTTTTCAATCACGAGGCGTGGGTTATGCGCCAATCGGGTTGATTGCGACATTTCCATGTCAAATTGCACAAGATCGCCTGCATCGAAAAAGTCACCGGACCGCAGAACCTCGTCCGACGGGTTCACGTATGCCAGGTCACCCTGATCTTCGCACCAGATAACCGCCTTGCGGTCCGAAGCGTCGCTCCACAGCACTACGCCCAACATGTGATCTTCCAATTCTTCAATGTCTTTTTTCAACTATACCAAGAAGTTAAGACATTAAGACACCAAAAAAGTGACACCGTACGCTTGGTTTTTGTGTCCACATGCGGTACAGTCGACACAAATCAAGACGGCAGTGACGCCATTTAGCGTCAGTTTCGGGTGACCAGAAGTAACCATTACGTGTAAAGCAATTGCTGATACAATTTATGCATGTAAACCACACCGAAGGACGATAATGCGCACCCCTGCCCGATCCCCCGCTCAATTGCGCAATATGTTCGGAGCAAATTTGCGTCACCTGTCTGAATCTTACCCGTCGGTGTCTTCACTGGCGCGTCAACTCGGCATCAACCGCACGCAGTTCAACCGCTATTTGAGCGGCGAGAGTTTTCCCAGACCAGACGTACTGGCCCGCATTTGCGATTTCTTTGATGTAGATGCGCGGGTATTGCTGGAGCCTGTCGATCAAATCGGCCCCAGCTCGGGGCCTGTGATGAGCGGTTTTCTAAAGGACTTCATGGGCGAAAAAGTTCAGCAGGTCCCTGAAAATGATTTTCCCAGCGGATTTTATCAGTTTTCCCGTCGGAGCTTTGTCAAGGAAAACCAATTCGTGCGCGGTTTGATTTATGTTCTGCGTCAGGGGAATGACACGCACATCAAAGGCTACGAGCCCAAACTCGCAATGGCCATGCAAGGCATCCCCCCAGCCCCGCAGGCGCGCGAATATCGTGGCTTTGTGCTCAAGGTGGAGGACGGCGTGGTGATCGTAACGTCCCGGCGCAACGGGCTGACGGCTTCAATGAACTTTTTGAACCGCGTCACGTCATTCGAAAACAACTTCTGGGTCGGCTATGCCACACGCACAGCCCGTGAGAATTCAGCATCAACACGTGTCACACGTTTGGTTTATGAACATTTGGGAAATGATCTTGAACGCGTGATGCCCATCGCCCGGTACACCGGGTTTTGCGCCCTTGAGGACTTGGTCGCGTTTCACCAAAACCTGCTGCAACACAAAGACCCGATGCGATAAGCTTCTATCCGATGTCGCCCTAAAGCTACTCAGGTCGCTGTCGCGACAGCCCATACGCGCACGTTCGGTATTTTGTTTCAGACATCCATCCTTAGGAGTTCTGACATGGAAAATCGTGTCTCGGATTTATCCTCTGTTCGCCGCCCGATCGCGCAGGCAAACGGTTTACCAAACGCGCATTACACTGACCCCGCCGTTTTCAATGTGGAAAAGCACGCACTGCTGTTCGAGGGATGGTCGGGGCTTGCCGTGGCTGCTGATGTCCCTGAAACAGGTGATGCGGTGCCACTCGATTTTCTGGAAATGCCGCTTTTATTGATCCGGGATCGCCAAAACAAGGTGCGGGTGTTTCAGAACATCTGTCGCCATCGCGGGATGATCCTCGTGGATGCGCCGCGCAAAATCGAGGGTGCCATCAGATGTCCCTACCACAGCTGGTGTTACTCGACAGAGGGCGCTCTGGTCAGCACCCCGCATGTGGGCGGGCCTGGCCAGAACACGCATGACGGCATCGACCGCGCGCTTTTGGGGCTCATAGAAGTGCGCAGCCATATCTGGATGGGTGTGGTCTGGATCAACGTGTCGGGCACCGCAGAGGATTTCGACGTTGCAAATGCCAAAATGATGGCGCGCTGGCAGGAATTTGACAAACCACTGCATCACGGCGGCACCGAGAGCCGCTTTACCCTAGAGGTGAATTGCAACTGGAAACTGGCGGTCGAAAACTATTGTGAAAGCTATCACCTGCCTTGGGTGCACCCCGGCCTTAACAGCTATTCACGTTTGGAAGATCACTATCATATCGAAGAGGATGACGCGTTTTCAGGACAAGGCACGCTGGTCTACCGCCAGATCAGAGACGCCGAGGGGGGCACTTTTCCAGATTTCGACGCGCTGAGCGACAAATGGGATACGGCCGCGGAATATATCACCGGGTTTCCGAATGTGCTGCTGGGGGTTCACCGCGATCATACATTCGCCATCATTCTGCAACCGGTCGGGCCTGAGAAAACGCTTGAGCATGTCCACCTGTTTTACGCAAGACCAGACACCAGCGACACCCTGCGCATCCGGAACGCAGAGCAGTGGAAAACGGTTTTTGCAGAAGATGTCTTTGTCGTCGAGGGCATGCAACGCGGTCGCCACGCCGTGTCGTTCGATGGCGGGCGGTTTTCGCCTGCCATGGATGGGCCGACGCATTTGTTCCACGCTTGGGTCGCGGGCAAGATCGAACACGCCCGCGCACAAAAGCAAGCGGCGGAATAATGTCGCTTGACGCAAAGCTGCTCGCCGCACATGCGGCGGGCGATAAGGATCGTTTGGTTACCCTTTATACGCAGGCGGCGGCCAGCGCGGACGATCCCGATGCCGCCGGGTTTTATCTCACCCACGCCTATGTTTTCGCGCTTGAGGCTGGCTTACCGCAAGCGGCTGATCTGCGCGCCCAACTGGTTGAGATGGGCCGCGAAGAACCACTTTAGAGCGTCTGACGAAATACCTGACACATCAAATATCACGTAACGCGTTGAAATCTCTGATTTCAGGCAGCGTTACGTTTGTCAGGTTTTTCGCATGACGCTTTAAGGGCTTACGATCATCTCTCGATAAAGATGCCATGAACTGTGCCCCAACAGGGGTAACGTGATGAAAAGGCCAAAGAAGCCCGGCAGCATGGAGGCGAACACCACAACCGCGATAAAGGCGGCCCAGATCAGAAAGACGACGGGGGAAGATTTGACCGCCTGAATGCTGGTAATCATCGCGGTGACAAAATCGATCTCCCGGTCCAGCAGCAGCGGCAATCCGATCACCGCGATCGAGAAAATCAAAACCGCGAAACCGGCCCCCACAGCCGTTCCGAATGCCAGCATCATCAGCCCGTTTGAGGTCAGAAAGACCTCAAAGGAACTCGATACATTGGTCATGGTGGACAGCCCAAGGAAGAGGGCGAAGATCATGTGGCCCAGAAAAAACCAGAACATGAAAATAACCACCATCATCGTGCACATTGAAGGCAACTGCCGGTGGCGCTGGTTCAGGATCACGCCAAAGATTTCCCCGGCGGGCACAGGCAGGCCCGCTTCGAGCCTACGCGACACCTCATAGAGTCCGACGGCCGCAAATGGCCCCAGCAGCGGAAAGCCAATCGCCGCGAGCACCAGCCAAAAGGTATGCCCGGTTTCGGCGGTGATGATCGTCATCACCCAGCCTGCGAGGACGTAAAATGCAGCAAACAGAATGCCGTAAAGCGGTTTGGCTTTGAAATCGGACAGGCCTTTTTTCAAAGCCGCGCGCAGCATATCGAAATTTGCATCGCGCAACTCCGGCGCGCCCGGTTTCAATTCACCCTCTGCAATCGCCGCCACGGAAGTCTCCTCTTCGTACTCGACCGATTAAAACGTGCCTGAGTTGCGGTGTTATGTCAAAATGGAATTGATCAGCCGTTTTGCGCTTCGGCCCGTGTCTTTCCAGATGCATCCAGTGCAAGGGTCGCCGCCATGAACCCATCCAGATCACCATCCAGAACCCCCTTGGTGTCGGAGGTTTCAAAATTGGTGCGCAGGTCTTTGACCATCTGATAGGGCTGCAGCACGTAGGAGCGGATCTGATTGCCCCATCCGGCATCGCCCTTGTTTTCATGCGCCTCGTTAATGGCCGCGTTGCGGCGGTCCAGTTCCATTTGATACAGGCGCGATTTCAACGCTTTCATCGCGATGTCGCGGTTCTGGTGCTGGGATTTTTCCGAACTGGTCACCACGATGCCAGTGGGATGGTGCGTGATCCGAACGGCGGAATCGGTCGTGTTGACGTGCTGCCCGCCCGCGCCTGAGGACCGGTAGGTGTCGATGCGGATATCCGAAGGGTTCACGTCAATGTCGATATTGTCATCCACCACCGGGTAAACCCAGACCGAGCTGAAGGAGGTATGTCGCTTGGCCGCGCTGTCAAAAGGCGAGATGCGCACCAAACGATGCACGCCGCTTTCCGATTTGAGCCACCCATAGGCATTCAGCCCGGTGATCTTGTAAGTCGCGGATTTGATCCCCGCCTCGTCGCCGTCGCTCATGGACTGAAGTTCGACCTTATAGCCCTTCTTCTCCGCCCAGCGGACATACATGCGCGCAAGCATATTCGCCCAGTCGCAGCTTTCGGTGCCCCCTGCCCCTGCGTTGACCTCAAGAAAGGTATCGTTGCTGTCGGCTTCACCATCCAGCAGCGCTTCGAGTTCCTTTTTCGCCGCGGTCTCTTCCAAAGCGCGCAATGCGTTTTCGGCGTCAGTTATGACATCCGCGTCGTCTTCCATCTCGCCAAGTTCGATCAGTTCGATGTTGTCAGCCATCTCCTGCTTGATGTTGTCATGGGTTGCCATGGCATCCACCAGCATCTGACGGTCCCGCATCAGTTTCTGCGCCGCATCCGGATCATCCCAGAGCGTCGGATCCTCCACGCGCGCGTTGAACTCCTCAAGCCTGTAGGGGGCGGTTTCGACATCCAGCCGCTGGGCCAGCAGGTCCAGCGATTTCTGTATTTTTTCAATGGTGTTCTGGACGTCTGCGCGCATGTCAGCCTCGGAAAACTAGGGTTACTTCCTGATAGACCAGCACCACGGCAGCGGCAAGGCACCGGCGGCGATTACACCCTGAGGATCAGTATAGCCCGCCGGAACTGAGCGTGCCGAAATTGGCATTGGGGCCGACCTCGATCGTTTCCCCGGTCGAGGTCGTCACCTCCTGACGCTTTCCGGGCTGCACTTCCTGAACCAGCGGCAAATCCTGACCCATGGCAAAGCCTCCATCGAACATGACACCGAACAATGGCTCTTCACCGCTGCGGAAATACTCAGCTACAACCGCATCGCCCGTGGCATCATCGTTCAGACGTGCACCGGTGAAACGGTCGATCTTGATAAAGCGACCGCCATTTGGCACCTCAAACGGGCCGCCGCCATATTTTTGCGTCGCTTCTTCCATGAACCGCTGGAACACCGGGCCGCACATGCCGCCGCCTGATGCGCCCCGCCCCAACGACCGGGGCTGGTCATAGCCGATGTAGCAGCCCGCAACGATGTTGCTGGTGAATCCGATAAACCAGACGTCTTTGGCGTCATTGGTTGTTCCGGTTTTACCGGCAGTCGGCACAGGCAGGTTGACCGTGCGCGCAGCAGTGCCGCGATCAACAACACCCTTCATCATCGAGGTTAGCTGATAGGCGGTGATCGGGTCCATTACGCGTTCCCGGTTCGAGATGATGCGCGGGCCAAAGCCGGGATCAAGGCTGGCCAGTTCACAATCGAAACAGTAGCGTTCGTCATGGCGGTAAATCGTGCGCCCGTAGCGGTCCTGCACCCGGTCCACCAGCGTCGGCTGCACACGTTCGCCCCCATTGGCAAACATCGCATAGGCAGCCACCATCCGGTAGAGCGTGGTTTCCTCAGACCCCAGCGCATTGGCCAGAAAGGTGCCCATGTTGTCATAAACGCCAAAACGTTCGGCATAATCGGCCACAACATCCATGCCGACCTCTTGCGCCAATCGCACAGTCATCAGGTTTCTGGAGCGTTCAATGCCGGTGCGCAAAGGAGTAGGTCCGTAGAATTCGCGCGACGCATTGCGTGGCCGCCACAGGCCTTGCGGCGTGTTGATCTCAATCGGGGCGTCTATGACGATGGTGGCTGGGGAATAGCCACTGTCGAGCGCTGAGGCATAGACAAAAGGTTTGAAGCTTGATCCCGGTTGGCGGCGCGCCTGTGTGGCGCGGTTAAACACGCTGTCCTGATAGGAAAACCCGCCCTGCATTGAGATCACGCGTCCGGAATTAACGTCCATGGCGACAAAACCGCCCTGCACTTCCGGAACCTGTCGCAGGCTCCAGCGGATAAAGCTGTCGTCCTCATCCGAGGTCATGGCGCGAACATGCACCACGTCGCCGACCTCAAGCAAATCACCCGCCCGCTGCGCCTTGCCGCTCAGAGAACCGTCGCGCCGCTTTTTGCGCGCCCAAGTGACGTCTTGCGCCGGGATGAAATGGCCGTCTTCGTCTTCAACGACGCCTTCGATGCCAATGCGCGCCGAAGTTTCGCCGACGGATAAAACCACCGCCGGATACCACGGGCCGTCCAGATCAATATCACGCGCGATGTCAACTGCCGCGAGGGCCGTGCGCCATGCCGTTTCATCGCCCAGCTGTCCCGGGTCAATCCGCGTTTGCGGTGCGCGCCAGATGCCCTGACGGCGGTCATATTCTTCCAACGCGCGACGCAGAGATTCGGCAGCAAGTGGCTGCAAATCCTGATCAATCGTCGCGCGCACGCTCAGCCCACCGGTAAAGAACTCGCCTTCACCAAAGTCTTCGCTCAACTGTCTGCGAATCTCATCCGTGAAATAATCACGCGGCGGCAACTCCGCCCGGAAGCTTTCGAAATCCCCGTTTTGCACCGATCGCAAGGGCGCGGCGACCTCGGTTTCATAAGCGGTCTGCGTGATATAGCCGTTTTCCATCATTTCCTTGAGCACGAAGTCACGACGCGCCTGCAGGCGCTCTTTCTGGCGCACGGGATGATAATCGCTGGGTGCTTTGGGCAAGGATGCGAGGAATGCCGCCTCATGCGCCGTCAGATCGCTCAGCGGTTTGTTGAAATAGGTCTGTGCGGCTGCCGTGACACCATAGGAATTCTGCCCCAGAAAAATCTCATTCAGGTAGAGTTCAAGGATCTGATCTTTCTCAAGCGTTTCCTCAAGCCGGGAAGCCAGAATGATCTCCTTGATCTTACGCTCCGCACGTCTGTCACCGGAGAGCAGGAAATTCTTCATCACCTGCTGCGTGATGGTCGACGCCCCGCGCACATCCTGTCCGCGCGATTTCACCGCATCGACCGCCGCCGCCCCGATGCCGCGCAGATCATAACCGTCGTGCTGATAAAAATTCTTATCCTCTGCCGAAATGAAGGCCTGTTTGACCAGATCGGGGATGTCCTCGGCCGGGGTAAACAGTCGCCTTTCCTTGGCGAATTCATCAATGATCTGCCCCTGACCGGAATAAATCCGACTGATGGTGGGTGGGGCATATTGCGCGAGTGATTCGTGGCTTGGCAGATCCTTGCCGTAGACCCAGAAAATCGCACCAATGCTCAGCACAACCATGCCCAAGCCCATGGTTATGGTCGTAAAAATACCACCCAGAAATGACAGAATGAATCGAAACACGAAAAGCACGCACCTTTGTTGACGTTACAGACTTGGGTATAAGTGTTTCTGGCGTCATGGTCAAAAGAGCGTGACGTCATAAGCACGTGATCGCTACTGCCTTATCAGCCCGCGCAGTGCCGCGTCCTGCGCGCGCCATTCCAGAACCGCGCGCGCCATGGCATCCACCATTTTGCTGCGCCACTCAGGGTTGCGCAGGTTTTCCAGATCGCGCGCGCTGGAGAGAAACCCGACCTCTACCAAAACGGACGGGATATCGGCGGATTTCAATACTGAAAAACCCGCCTTCCTGAGGGGTCTGTTGTTCATCGGCCCCCCGGAGGCTGTCATACTCTGGATCAGTGCTTGCGCCAGCGCCTTTGATCGCGGCTCTGTTTCCAGACGTGCCAAATCAAGCAAAACGGTGGTCACAGCATCATCCGACCCGGTCAGATCAGCACCTGCGATGATGTCCGCCCGGTTGTGGCGCGCCGCCAGATGCGCGGTTGCTGTATCGCTGGCCTCATCGGACAACGTGTAGACCGTTGCGCCCTGCGCCCCCCCTTGGCTCAGTGCATCTGCATGTAATGACAGGAATAAATCAGCGCGGGCGCGGTGGGCCTGCGCCACGCGGTTTTGCAGGGACACAAAAACATCCCGGTCACGGGTCAGCACGACATCCACATCCGCCGCACGGATCAAGGCGTCGCGAAGCTCAAACGCAACATCCAGCATCAAGTTTTTTTCCGACAGACCTTCGCGCTCCGCGCCGGGATCAATGCCGCCGTGACCCGGATCAATAACGACAACAAACCGATCGTCAGACACGGCGGGCTGCACCAGATCAGGCTGCGCAGTCGGCCAGACAGAGCTTTCAGGCACGCCGGACGCCATGGCAAAGGTTTCTGGGTCCGTCGACCGCAGGGTCATGTTCAGAATCGCCCCGCCTGTGACCTCATCAACTGTCATGCCAATCTCGTCAGGCAGCATCGGCTGCGCCAGATCCGCGACCAGCCGCGACCAGCCGGGCTGAAAGACGCCGAAACGCAGCGCGTCGATGCTGGTCCCCTTGTTCAGCAGCGCATCCGCCTGCACGCCTGACCAGTCCACTTCACGGAAATCCACGACCAGACGCGGGGGCTGATCGAGGGTAAAGATGCGATACGGCACGCCCTGCGACAGGGTCAGCTGCATGTCCAACCGGCCAAACCAGTTCTGTTTGATGTGGCTGTTGGCCGTGTCCACCCGCGCAACGCCGGACAGGTCCTGCGCATTCAACGGTGCTGCCAACACGCCCAAGACAAAGGCGCAGAGTTTCAAATGTCGGATCATGGGCTGCTCGGCCAGTTTGTTTTGCCGAACCCTATAACACCTCAACCCCGGAGGGAATGGGCTAGCGTGCCTGCATGAACGCCTCGAGCCGTGCCAGCCCTTCGGCGATATCCGCAGTCGAGCGCGCATAGGAAAACCGTAGCGTCTGGTGTCCGCGCAATGGATCAAAATCAAGTCCGGGCGTGACGGCCACGCCTGCCTGTTCGAGAGTTTCCGCCGCAAAGGCGCGGCTGTCATCGGTCATTTCCGACACATCCGCATAGACGTAAAACGCCCCGTCGGGCGGCGCGATTTTCGTGAACCCGGCCTCTGGCAACCCTTCGAGCATAAGTTTGCGGTTGGCCCGATACACATCCATATTCGCCTGCAATTCATCCTCGGCGTCCATCGCAGCGAGGGCGGCAATCTGGCTGGCATGGGGCGCGCAGATGAACATGTTCTGCGCGATCCGTTCTATAACGCGCACATGGTCCTCAGGGACAACCAGCCAGCCAACCCGCCAGCCCGTCATCGAGAAATACTTGGAAAACGAATTGATCACATAGGCCTCATCCGTCACCTGCAGCGCGGTGACCGCCTTGGCCTCATACTCAATGCCATGATAGATTTCGTCGGAAATGAAAGACGCACCCTGACCGGCGGCTGCGTCGATCAGACTGCCAAGCGCCGCCTTGTCCAGCATTGTTCCCGTAGGATTTGCTGGTGAGGCGACCATGAGCCCGGCCAGATCGCGCCCCTCAAGGTCACTGGCGACAGGCTGAAAACGGTTTTCGGGTGCGGTGGCGATATCGACGGGGCACAGATCCAATGCACGCAAAATCTGGCGATAACTGGGATATCCCGGTGCGCCGATCCCGACCCGGTCACCTGTGTCAAAAAGAGCGGTAAAGGCCAGAATGAACCCGCCAGAAGACCCCGGCGTGATGATCACCCGCTGCGGATCAAGGTCCACATCGTACCATTCCCCGTACAGACGCGCGATGCGGGCGCGCAGGGCAGGCAAGCCCAAAGCCACCGTATACCCCAGCGATTCCCGCCCCATCGCATCAGCCAGTGCAGATGCCGCAGCTTTGGGTGCACCGGTGCCGGGCTGGCCCACTTCCATATGAATAATGTGCCGTCCTGCCGCTTCTGCCTGACGCGCTGCCTCCATCACGTCCATCACAATGAAGGGATCGACCGAAGAACGCCTTGAAACCCGCATGAAAACCGCTCCTTATGGTGTCATGTGGTTTCATCGCGTATTCCGACGGACGTCAATCCCGGCGCTGATCTTTTGTCTGTTTGCACAGACAGTGTCGGCGCAGGGGCTCTTGCGGGACGCGGATCTCGAATACGGGCTCAAACAACTGGCCGCTCCTGTGCTGACTGCTGCTGGTCTCAGCCCATCGCGCGTCAAGATATTGGTTGTCGATGACAGTTCGCTGAACGCATTTGTCATCAGCACGGACGCCATTTTCCTGCACTACGGGCTGATCAACCGTATGAGCAACGCCGCCATGTTGCAGGGCGTGATCGCGCATGAAGCGGCGCATATCGCCAATGGGCACCTCACCCGGCGAATGAACAACCTTGCCAGCGCGCGCACTGCCGCCGGATTTGGCATCGCCCTTGCCGCTGTTGCGGCAGCAGCGGGTGGCGGCGAGGCTGGTGCGGGCGTTTTGCTGGGCACGCAAAGCTCGGCTATTAATCGCTTTTTGCGCCATACCCGCGCCGAAGAAGCCTCCGCCGATCAATCCGCTGTGCGCTTTATGCGCTCTGCCGGAATAAACCCTGCGGGCATGTCGCAGGTCCTGCAACTGTTTCGCGGTCAGGAACTGCTGGCCGAAACGCGTCAGGATCCCTACACACGCTCTCACCCCCTGTCCCGCGACCGGATGCGCGCGCTTGAGGGCTATGTCGCCGCCTACGGGAATGCGACGAACGACAATGCCACCGCAGATTACTGGTTTGAACGGGTTAAGGGCAAGCTCAGCGCCTATACCCGCGCGCCCAAATGGACGCTGCGCCGGTTGAACGAAAGCCCCTATCAGGATGTACGCCTTCTGCGCGAAGCGGTTGCTGAGCACCGCCAGTCCCGCACGAAACAAGCCCTTGCGGCGATTGACAAGGCCATCACGCTGCAACCCAACGATCCGTTTTACCATGATCAACGCGGACAAATTCTGTTTGAGACGCGCAATTTTTCCGCCGCTGCGGCGGCGTATGGGCGGGCGGTGCAACTGGCCCCGAACGATGCGCTGATCCTATCCGGCTACGGGCGCGCGCTGTTGGTCGAGGGTAATGTTAACAAAGCCAAGCAGGTGCTTGAAAAAGCACGCACAATCGATTTCAGAGATGGCACGATGCTGCGCGATCTGTCGGTCGCCTATGCAAAATCCGGCCAGAAGGGCATGGCGTCGGTGGTGACCGCCGAACGCTATGCGCTGAGGGGGCGGATGAAAGACGCAGGCATTCACGCCAAACGTGCCGTTGATTTGCTGCCGGAAGGGTCCGGCCCTTGGCAACGGGCACAAGATGTGTTGATTGCATCCGAACGCGCCGCAAAACGGAGATAAACTATGCTGAAAAAACGACTGATGGCTTTTGCCCTGAGCCTGATAACCGCAACCGCTCCGGCGTTGGCGCTCGATCTGAGTGCGATGTCAGACGAAGAACGCACGCAATTCGGGGCAGAGGTGCGTGCCTATCTGATGGAAAACCCACAGGTGATCATGGAGGCCGTCAATGCCTTGGAAGAACGGCAAGCCGAGGTGCAGGCGCAGGCTGACGTAGATTTGGTCTCCCGAAACGCCGAGGCGATTTTCAACGACGGCTTTTCCTATGTCGGCGGCAATCCCGATGGTGATATCACCCTTGTGGAGTTCATGGATTATCGCTGCGGGTTTTGCAAACGCGCGTTCGGTGAGGTCGAAAAACTGCTCGCCGCTGATGACAACATTCGTTTTGTCGTCAAGGAGTTCCCGATTCTCGGGGAGCAGTCATTGCTGGCATCCCGATTTGCCATCGCCACCAAGCTGGAAGAAGGCCCTGACGCCTACAAAGCGATGCATGATGCGCTGATGTCCTACAACGGCGATATTACAATCCCTGCCCTGAGGCGCCTTGCAGACACGTTCGGTCTGAACACTGATCAGATCGAAGCGCGCATGGAAGCGGATGAAGTCACCCAAGAACTGATGGCGACGCGCGCACTGGCGCAGCGGTTGCAGATCAGTGGTACTCCCACATTCGTGCTCGATGATGAGATGCTGCGCGGCTTTTTACCGATGGATCAGCTGCAAATGATTGTCGACGAAAAGCGCGGTTAACGTACCGCCCTATTCAGCCGCATCCGCAAGGGCCGCTGCAGCTTCAAGCTCAGCGGCCTTTTGTTCGACCTGCTCCACAATATGTTCAACCATCTGGTCGTTGTCCAATTTGTGGCTTTGTTTGCCCGCCAGATACACCATGCCCGAGCCCGCACCGCCGCCGGTAAACCCGACATCGGTCATCAAGGCCTCACCGGGTCCGTTCACCACGCATCCAATGATACTCAGACTCATTGGCGTTCTGATGTGCTCCAGACGTTTCTCGAGGGCTTCGACCGTCTTGATCACGTCAAAACCCTGCCGCGCACAACTGGGGCAGCTAATGATATTCACACCGCGATGACGCAATCCCAGTGATTTCAGGATTTCATAGCCAACCTTGACCTCTTCGACGGGGTCTGCCGACAGGCTGACGCGTATGGTATCGCCAATACCCATCCAAAGCAGATTGCCCAAACCGATCGCAGATTTGATTGTTCCCGACACAAGCCCCCCCGCCTCGGTGATGCCAAGGTGGATGGGTGCATCAGTTGCATCGGCCAACTGCTGATAGGCCGCTGCCGCCATGAAAACGTCGGATGCTTTGCAGCTGATTTTGAATTCGTGAAAATCGTTATCTTGCAGGATCTTGATATGGTCGAGCCCGCTTTCCACCATCGCATCAGGACAGGGTTCACCGTATTTGTCCAAGAGATGCTTTTCAAGGCTGCCCGCGTTCACGCCGATGCGGATTGAACAATTATGGTCCCGCGCCGCCTTGATGACCTCTTTCACGCGCTTTTCATCGCCGATGTTACCGGGGTTTATCCGCAGACACGCAGCCCCCGCCTCCGCCGCTTCGATCCCTCTTTTATAGTGAAAGTGGATGTCTGCGACGATGGGAACCGACACCTCGGTCACGATCTGTTTGAGCGCTTGAGAGGAAGCTTGATCCGGCACCGAGACACGAACGATATCCGCCCCCGCTTCTGTTGCCGCATTGATTTGATCAATTGTGCCTTTAACATCTGTCGTCAGCGTGTTGGTCATCGTCTGTACTGTAATAGGCGCGTCGCCCCCAACAGGCACGTTGCCAACCATGATCTGGCGTGATGTTCTGCGGTATATGTTGCGCCAAGGGCGTACATGATTAAGCGACATCGGTGGGACCTTCATTGCTGTGTCTGTCACTTAAACTAGACACTCAGGCCCCAACCCGCAATCACCCTTTTCAATTTGTGGGGCAGTTATTCTGACGCAGGACCCGCAGGTGTCTGAAGCTCAACGACGGTTGTTGCCAATGCTTCATCCGCCGCCAGATCCGCGACCTGATAGGTTGCTTTGAGCGAAGCGACCTCGAGCGAGATGTTCGACGTGATGGTTCCCGTTTTTCCAACCGGCCCGTAATACTCACCATTCAGCGCAAAATATATCGCGCCACTTTCACCGGTCCGCAACAACGCAGGCTCGCCACCAACAGGCGCATCCCACGTCTCACCCGGTTCCATAATTGTCTCGAGAATTACAGTGCCATCAGGCGCGCTAACCCGCACCCAGGCAGGTCGCACGGCCACCATCCGCAAGGCAGGACCGGGTGCTTTTACAACGATGGGTACCTGCCCCTCGACACTTGGCACCCGATCCGCATTCGCCAAGTCGTTTTCGACAAGAAGGCTGTCTGACAACCGTTCGGGCCCCGGCTGGGACGTCTGCGCAAAGCTGCCGACGGTTCGGGGATCCAGCGTCGCGATGGGCGCGTCGCGCGCAATCATAACCGGCACATCCAGCGCATCGGGCCGAAAAAGCTGATCCAATGGGTCGATGCGCACAGTATCCATGCCCACAGGCAACGCGCCTGATGCCGCTGTATCAGGCGCCGCAGCCAAGACACCATCCAGCGGATCAAGGTCTGACAAAACGATCGGGGTCTGATCGGCGGGCGCTACTTGAACACGCTGCACTTCCTGAAGCACGGCGTATCCGCCAAATCCAATCGCCGAAATCAACGCGATCAGAACGAGCGAAGAGCCGACAGCACCCGGTTCGATGCGTGACCAGAAACTTTCGCCCGCAGGAATAAAGGGGGTGCCGGGACGTTTGAACATGTCATGTTCCAACGAGCGGCCCGCATTTGGCTTTTGCTTTGTCTTTTTGATAACAGAGGCTTCGGCCGACATCCCATGCGCGACGGTGAACCCGCTTTCCTGGCAGAATGTCTCGAAAACGTCGTCCGGGTTCATGCCAAGATAGCGCGCGTAGGACCGTACGTAACCAGCGATAAACCCGGGGGTATCAAAGGCATCGGGATCGCAATCTTCAATCGCCGCGATGTAAGAGGCCTTGATCCTCAACTCCCGCTGAACATCCAGAAGCGACTTGCCCATCGTCGCCCGCTCGCCGCGCATAACATCGCCAAGTCGCAGTTCGAAATCGTCGAACGCCTTGCGTTCAACAGGGTCTTCCTCACTCGCAGCGTGCCTGCGTCCAATCATAGCGTACCGCCCCGTCTTGCTCCAGCCTGTCAACCTGCCGTCGTCAGTGGAAAAGAATCGTCCCCACGATTCGTACCTGACTTGTTGTTTAGGTTAGGTTAACACAAGGCAACTCGAATTTCACCAGACCTCAGGTTAACCTGCCTCCTCGGCGCGATTTAGCGCACAATGTGACCAAAGTCCGTCCATCGCGCGCACCAGTGCATCCAGCTCACGCGGGCCATGTACAGGCGACGGGGTAAAGCGCAACCGCTCAGTCCCGCGCGGTACAGTCGGATAGTTAATCGGCTGTACGTAAATCCCGTGATCCGCCAATAACATATCGCTCAGGTTTTTCGTATGAACCGGGTCTCCGACCATGACGGGCACGATATGGCTGCCATGATCGATGATCGGCAGGCCAAGTCCGTTCAGACGCATTTTAAGAATGCGCGCCTGCAACTGATGCGCTTCGCGCAGTTCGGGGCTGCGTTTGAGATGCGCCACAGACGCGGCAGCACCCGCCGCAATGGCCGGCGGCAGAGAGGTGGTAAAGATGAAGCCTGGCGCATAAGACCTTATCGCGTCACACATTTTTTCCGACGCTGCGATGTAGCCGCCCAACACGCCATAGGCTTTCGCCAGTGTTCCGTTGATGATGTCGATGCGATGCATCACCCCGTCACGCTCAGCCACACCGGCGCCGCGCGGACCATACATGCCGACCGCATGTACCTCGTCGATATAGGTCAGGGCGTTAAATTCGTCGGCCAGATCACAAATGGCTGCAATCGGGCCAAAATCGCCATCCATCGAATAAATCGACTCAAACGCAATCAGTTTCGGGGCCGCAGGATCATCCGCCGCAAGCAGTTCGCGCAGATGATCAACGTCATTGTGCCGGAATATCCGCTTTGCGCCGCCATTGCGACGCACGCCCTCGATCATCGAGGCATGGTTCAACGCATCCGAATAGATGATCAGGCCGGGAAACAATTTCGGCAAGGTCGACAGCGTCGCATCATTTGCAATGTAGGCAGAGGTAAAGAGCAGCGCCGTTTCTTTGTTGTGCAAATCGGCCAGTTCCGCCTCGAGGCGCTTATGATAGACCGTTGTGCCTGAAATATTGCGGGTGCCGCCCGACCCTGCCCCGGTTGCCTCCAGCGCCTCATGCATGGCGTCCAGAACCACCGGGTTCTGACCCATCCCGAGATAGTCGTTACCGCACCAAACGGTAATATCACGCTGTTGTCCGTCCGGCTGTGTCCATACTGCGTGCGGAAACTGTCCATTGCGCCGCTCAATGTCGATGAAGGTTCTGTAGCGCCCTTCCTCATGCAGACGCGCAAGCGCTTCGTCCAGCTTCTCAGTATACTCCACGCGCGCGTCTCCTGTATCGATCGCCAACTCTGGTGAGGTGGCACGCTCACTTCTTGGGATGAGTATAGAACAGCCTTCAATTATTCAATAACCCAACGCAGGACGCCATGTCGCAGTAGCGCAGGATATGCGGTGCCATGATCTGGACAGTACCTTTGCGGCTGATAGGGTGCGCGCTACCTAACTCAGGAGAACACCTCATGTCGCTGGACGCTGTTTTATCCCGCCTTGATGCAGAAATGCCCAAAGCCACAGAACGGCTGTTTGAGCTGTTGCGTATCGCGTCGATCTCAACCGACCCCGCCTACAAGAGCGACTGCGAACGTGCCGCCGACTGGCTGGTTGCCGACCTGCAAAGCATGGGTATCACGGCTGAAAAACGCAAGACGCCGGGGCATCCTATGGTGGTCGGACACGCGGACGGACCCGGCCCACATCTGCTGTTTTACGGTCACTATGACGTCCAACCCGTTGATCCGATTGAGCTTTGGAACAACGATCCGTTTGATCCGAAACTCGAACAAACAGAAAAAGGTCCGGTACTGCGCGGGCGTGGTACGGCAGATGACAAGGGCCAGTTGATGACCTTTCTTGAGGCCTGCCGCGCATGGAAGGCAGAACACGGAGCCCTGCCCTGCAAGATCACCTTCTTTTTCGAAGGAGAAGAAGAAAGCGGTTCGCCCTCACTGGTGCCCTTCATGGAAGAAAACAGTGACGAGTTGCGCGCCGATCTGGCCCTGATCTGTGACACGGCGATGTTTGAAAGCAAAACGCCTGCGATTGTCACGATGCTGCGCGGGATGATGTCGGATGAGATCACCATCACCGGCCCTGACAAGGACCTGCATTCGGGCTATTACGGCGGCATCGCGATGAACCCCATTCGCGTGCTGTCGCGTGTCATCGCCGCCCTGCATGACGAAACGGGTCGCGTAACTATCCCAGATTTCTATGACGGTGTCCCTGATCTGAGCGCTGACATGCAGGCGCAGTGGGCCAGTCTCGGGTTTGATCACAAACAGTTTCTGGGTGACGTTGATCTTTCTGTCCCTGCCGGTGAGGCAGGTGTGACACCTCTTGAGATGACATGGTCCCGCCCCACCTGCGAGGTCAACGGCATCTGGGGTGGGTACATTGGTGAAGGTTTCAAAACTGTCCTGCCTTCGCAAGCGCATGCGAAAATCAGCTTTCGGCTGGTCGGGGATCAGGACCCGCACGCGATCCGCGAGAACTTCCGCGCCATGGTCCAAAGCCTCCTGCCGCCCGATTGCACAGCCAGTTTCGTAGAGCACGGGGCAAGCGAGGCCTGCGTCATCGACGCCGGGGACCCGCGGTTTGACAAGGCACTCGCGGCATTGAGCGCAGAATGGGGCGTGCCTGCCGCCTATATCGGCGGCGGCGGGTCGATTCCGATTGCGGGGCATTTTCAGGACATCCTGAACACCAAACCGCTGCTGATCGGTTTTGGCAAAGACGACGATGGCCTGCATTCACCGAATGAAAAATACGATCTGGAGAGTTTTCACAAAGGCGCGCGTAGTTGGGTGCGCATTCTCGCGGCACTGACCTGATGTTTGCGGGGTTTGATGCAGGCGACGCCTCGGTCAACGGACAGACCATTCATTATCGATCAGGCGGGCAAGGCCCCCCTGTCCTTCTGTTGCACGGGTTTCCTCAAACCCATGTGATGTGGCATGCCGTCGCCGCGCAACTGGCCGAAAACTTCACCATCGTTGCAGCAGACCTGAGAGGTTATGGCCACAGCAGCAAACCGGATGGCACTGCCGCTTTTAGCTTTCGACATATGGCCTGCGATCAGGTGGCACTCATGCGCGCTCTGGGTCACGACAGGTTTCATGTGGTCGGGCATGATCGGGGGGGACGGGTCGCGCACCGGATGGCACTGGATCATCAAGAGGCCGTTCACAGCCTGACAGTCATGGACATCGTGCCAACGCACCTGTTGCTGGATAATCTATCAAAAGAGGTGGCCGAGGCCTATTATCACTGGTTTTTTCTGGCTCAGCCCTACCCATTTCCCGAAACTCTGATCGGGCACGATCCTGACACCTATTACGAAAGCTGCCTGCTTGGGTTTGGGGCTGCAAAGCTATCTGATTTCGAAACCGATGCTTTGGATGCATATCGCGCGGCCTGGCGTGATGCCGATACGATACGCGGGATGTGTGCGGATTACCGCGCGGCATTGCACATCGATTTCGCGCATGATTCGCAGGATCACTGTCGGCGCATCGATACACCCTCGCTTGTCCTGTTTGGTTCGGACGGCGCCATGGCCAAGTCCTATAACGTTGCTGACACATGGCGCGAAAAACTTTCGCATATGACCTCAACTGCGATTCCGGGGGGGCACTTTTTCATCGACCAGTCACCGGATGAAACGAGCCTTGCGCTGGAGACATTCCTGTCCGGGATCACCTGATCCCTTTAGCGCGCATAGTCCCAATCAGGTTTTGACAGGTATACGTTTTCAACGTCATGCCGCCGGATTGAAACGGCAACACACGGGCTTTTCCCTGAAATCCACTCTCCACCATGAAAAAAGGCCCCTCAAGGGGGCCTTTCGAGCAGTGATGGCGCGGTTGACGGGGCTCGAACCCGCGACCCCCGGCGTGACAGGCCGGTACTCTAACCAACTGAGCTACAACCGCCCACTGCTACAAGATGCGTCGCTGCATCCTGCGTTTGCACGTAGTATTGCGACCCCGTAACCGCGTCAAGCGCCCGTTTGCATAATTTTTGCCTTTTGAGCATTTTCCTTGAGTGTCTGCGGTGCCGAGCTCTCATTTGTCGGGCAGTGGGATGAATTCGTCATCATCCCCCGGCGGCAGTTGAAAGCGCCCATGCGCCCAGTCACCCGCCCGCCACGCCTCCTTTGCGGCATCGATGCGATCCTTGGAAGAGGCGACAAAATTCCACCAGATGTGGCGCGGCCCTTCCAGCGTCGCCCCGCCAAGCAGCATCAAACGCGCGCCCTCTGTGCCCGCCGTCAACGATATCTTGTCACCGGGACGAAACACCAGCATCTGCCCGGCCTCAAACCGATCACCCGCCACTGTCACCTCACCCGAAATCACGTAAACGCCACGATCTTCATGATCGTCAGGGAGCGGAATTCTTGCGCCCGCTTCAAGAAGGGCATCGGCGTAAAATGTCTCGGAAAACACCTGCACGGGCGCGGTCTCTCCATAGGCTGTGCCAAGGATCAGTCGCACCTGCTTGCCTTCGCCGTCCAACAGAGGCAGCGACGCTTTGGGCGCATGTTCAAAAGACGCAGCGGCATCTTCGGCCGCTTCGGGCAGCGCCACCCACGTCTGTATACCGAACAGTGAATGAGGATGCGTGCGGATCGCGCCATCTGTGCGTTCAGAATGCGTAATGCCATGACCGGCAACCATCCAATTGACAGCACCGGGTTCGATCCACTGGTCTGTCCCCAGACTGTCACGGTGGTGGATTTTGCCCTTGTAAAGATATGTCACCGTGGCGAGGCCAATATGCGGATGCGGCCGCACATCAATCCCTTTCCCGGTTAGAAATTCGGCAGGGCCCATCTGGTCGAAAAAGATGAAAGGTCCCACCATCTGCCGCCGTGGTGCAGGCAATGCCCGTCGCACCTCAAATCCCCCAAGATCGCGCGCTCTGGGCACAATAACCGTTTCAATGGCATCAACGGCGTCCCCAATTGGGCAATCCGGATCAAGGGCGGGATTCCAGCTCATAGACGTCTCCTGTTCCTGCCGGAACAGAATAGCCCGGGCAGCCGTATGAGCAACAGGGAGATTATTTCGTGCGTGAGAGGGCTAAGACGTCGCTACGTTTGTGCCTTTTCGCGACGGTGCGCCTGCACCGCGACAAAGCGCGTTCGTCTTTATTGGTACACTCTGCCTTTCGGCGCCATTGAAGCCAGTTCACTTTCGGCGCAATCAGCAGATTGTTGCGAAAGCTCCGCAGAACATTCAATCAGCGCGCCGATACGCGTACTATCAAGGGAGCCGGCAAGCTCAAAGGCCGCCAATTCCAGCAACCGCGCGGATAACTGCAGCGCTCTGGCGCCGCGCAAGTCATCCGGCAATGCTTCGATCTGCGAAACGAGCTTTTCAAACTGGTCACCACAGTTTGCATCTTCACGTAACATAACATGGGCTGCGATGGCTTTGCCATACTGCATATCGCCGGTCCTTTTAAAATTACTACAATACCAACAGTTTATCGGTGCCATATGCAATCACAGGAAAACAGTCAAAAATAATAAATTACCGAAAATCAGCGGGAATACGCCGCGCAGCCTGCTTTTCAACCCATACATCCGAACAAAACCCTCTGTCGCGGTTGCGCATCTCTTGACCCCTTGTCTACTGCCACGGCCCTCGATTCTCTGTGGAACGGGAAGTTCTTTTGGTTCTGAGTAGTTGCCAGCGGAATGTTTCCAAACAAGCGAACCGCGAGAGTATCCGAAATATCGTTATGAATGAATGGTGGGTCGTGAGAGGCTCGAACTCCCGACATCTTCGGTGTAAACGAAGCGCTCTACCAACTGAGCTAACGACCCGATGGGGTGCATTTAGCCAAACTCACAGCAGGCTTCAAGCCCCATTCTAAAGTTTGGTTTGCAAACCTCCAGAAAGATGGAAAACAATGCCCTGCCCGCCGGGTAAGTCCGCGATTTCATGCGTCCCCATATTCAGAATTATCAACCGCAACATGCGCGATGTAACGCCATGCGTGACCAAAACAGCAGGACCAGACAAGTCCGACAGAAACGCGGCACATCGATTTCTCAACGCCAGAAACCCTTCACCGCCGGGTGCGCGGTCGTAAAGATGCAGAGCGCTTTCTTCGCTCATTTCACCTGCCAGACCTGTACCCAGTTCATTCCGACACAGGCCCTCCCACTCTCCGACACCAATCTCGACGAGTCTCGGGTCCGTATCCACACGGGCGCACTGTCCCTCAAGGGCGATTGAGGCGGTATGAAATGCCCTGCCCTGTGGGCTGCAAAAGGCACGGTAACCTGTAAGATCACACGATCTGAGCGTTTCATGCTGCATTCTGGCTTGCGCGCGACCAAGCTCGGTCAGGGGCGAATCCAGACTGCCCTGAATACGGTGTTGCGCGTTCCATTCGGTTTGGCCGTGCCGTAAAATGTAAAGAGCAGGATATTGCATGTTGCCGTTGATACACGAGCGGTTGGGAAATTAAAGGGCGCGCGGATCAGATACACCATGACACTTTTTTCGAAACGCCGCTGCATAAGCAAACATAACAGTGCTGCATTTCTGGTTCGGTCCATAACGCTTGATCGAATGGTCGCCTGATGCGAAAACTGCCGCACCTATTTTCGAGAAATACTTGAGTAAGGGTCTGGTCCGGCGGGCTTTTGGACCCGAACCGACCAATCCTTCCCTCGCACTGCCCCAGCCCAATGTGGTCGCGTCGAGCGCGTTAATCGGGGTCAGTTTTGATAAATCACTGCACGCACGACAGTGCAATACATCTCAAAGCCACGAAAATATCCGGGCGATAATCCCATGCCAGCGTCGGAACGCGCGCTGATTTATCGCTACATTCCCAGGGCTTCCTTGTACATTTCCAACACTGCTTCTTCCTCGGCAATATCGTCTTTGTCGCGCTTACGCATGTTCACGATTTGGCGCAGGCATTTAGTGTCGTATCCTCTGGATTTTGTCTCTGCATAGACTTCCCGAATCTGTTCAGCGATGTCCTTTTTTTCGCTCTCCAAACGCTCTATGCGCTCAATAAACTGCCTGAGTTCACCGGCCGTTACTTTATAGGTTGCGTCAGCTTCTGCTTGGTCCGTCATATTTGCCTCATTTGTTTTTTTACGCCATTTCGTTTCTGCAAAATGCCTCGCAACAAGCGCTCTGTCCCGGACCCGGCTTGGTCACTCTGCTAAGAGGTCCAGAAGGTTTTTGCACAAAAAAGTCCTGCGGTTCCTACCGACCTGCCTTAGCCTGCGCAAGCGACTTTGCACAAAGAACGCGCCGCAAATACGTCGATCAGAATGGCAGTCCTTTCAAACCGCACGCCACGGGGTTGCGTCTCGACAAGATGACGACAGGCCTTGCCCTTCCTGCGTCGCGATGCCCACGGCCAGCATGTGTATTCGAGTGACATTCAAATTCTCTGCGCGGATCTTTAATTCCTTAGGTGCTGGCATCTCGGCAGACGTCAGGTCAGCTTTGCAGCATCACAGAAATGCCGAACGAGAATGCGTATGAATTGCGTCTGGCGACGTCCTGAGCAACGAGTGCTTGCCTGCTACTCCGGTTGCCATTAGGTAGCGCACTGACAAATGGAGGGACTTTGCACGTGGCCATTTTTGACCTCTTGATATGGGGCGGCGCGTTGTTGTCGCTGCTTGGTTTAATCGGCTTGGTGTGGTGTATCTTTTACGTCGCGAAAGCGCGCCGCGCGAAACTGAGTGAGGACGAACTGCGGCAACGTCTTCAGTCGGCTTTACCGCTCAACCTCGGTTCTCTTTTCTTGTCCATCATCGGGTTGATGCTCATCATCATCGGGATTTTCCTGTCCTGAACTGCCACCTTGTTAGGTACAAATTAGCCAACGCCGGAACACGCCCTGTCCCCACTACTGCGGCGTTCGGAAAACGTGGCAGTGTCAGAATGTCCAAGACCGATGCCCTCTGACTGTCACTATTTTTGGATATGACCTTTCGTTTTCCGACTTTGCGCATCTGGACAACTGCGGCCGCTCGGCCTACTCAATCTCCATGGATATACGTGAAGTCACCCCCAAATTCTCCGTCGCACCGCAGATTTCGCCGGACCAAATGCACGATCTCGTCGCAGCTGGCTTCAAGCGGGTTTTATGCAACCGGCCCGACGCCGAAGTCCCCGTGAGCCATCAGGCTGCCGCAATGGAAGCCGCCGCAAAACAGGCCGGTTTGGAGTTCTTTGCCTGCCCACTGACACATGTGAGCATGACCCCGGATATCATCGCCAAAAACCATGACTTGATTGATGGCTGCGATGGGCCTGTGATTGCCTACTGTGCCTCTGGCACGCGGTCTACGATTGCATGGGCGCTGGCGGCAACAAAGAACATGTCGGTCGACGACGTGCTTTCAGCGGCACGCGCTGCGGGGTACGAGCTTGGTAATCTGCGGCCCACGCTTGAAGCCACCGCCAAATCCTGAGACGCCCTAAGCGTTGAGCTACGCGATGTTCAGCTTTGGCAATTCACCGAGGTCAGGCAATTCCCCGTCAAGATCGGGGAGATCAGGCAAATCCGGCAGGTCAGGAAGACCAATCTCATCAAGTCCCTCGATTTCCGGCAAGTCTGGTAGATCCGGCAAGTCCGGCACCGCAGCTGTATCGCCAGGCTCAAACAGCGCCTCCTTTTGGTGGAGCTCAAGCTCCGGAAGGTTCAGGTTCCCGTAGTCTGATGCCTCCGCGTCAAGTTCGTCGTAACTTTCCTCGGCGGGGTCCGCACCCTGATCAGATGATGATGTCTGGCTCAACATCAAGGCACGCTTTCCATCCACTTGCCCCATGGCGCCACGCGCAATGCGCGCGCCCTCAATGGACAGGACTTCGACAGAGTCAAACGCGTTTGACGGGATCGACAGTGTGTCGCCCGGCCTCAGGCGGCTCATCTCAGACAATGACACACGCACACGGCACAAGACGGCCGACAACTCAGCCGTGACCGCCATCACCGAATGCTCAAGTGTCGCAGGGCTGCCGGGTGCTGCTGACTCACCTTCACTATTATGCCGTTCCGGAACAGCCTTGGGGATGGGCAGAACCAGCGTGAGCGTCGATTGCGCAATTCCCCCCGAGACATCAATGGTAAGTTTCAATACAGTATATTCCGGCTCTTCCAAAGCCAGCGAAAACAAACGCTGGCTGTCAGCGCGCGCGCCGAATTTAAAGGCCGGCAATATCTGTTTATCTTCCGGTGTTTCCAAAAGCCCGTTTGCCCGAATAAACAATGCATCAAGCACAGGCGCGCAAAGTGCGGCATCGGTTGCGGTCAATGGACGCGCATTGGGCGCGGGCGGCAACACACGCCCCATGGTCTGTTGTTGCACCAAAGCATTGACCAATGCAGCCCCGACAACGGCCCCGCCAGTGACGCCCGCAGGGCCATCGAGCAGGATAAGCAAACTGTCTTCTTCAATTTTTTCGGGGAGGTCTTCCGCCGCGCAGCGCTCTTGCGTCACACCAATGACGGCAAGCGCCATATCGAAGGCGGTATCTGCAACTTTTGCCAATCCCACGCGCAAAGACTTCGGCACGGTCATCGCCCGTGCCTGATGTTCGTGTTTCCCAACCTGAGCTTTGCGCTGCAAAACTGACATCTATCGTTCCCATCCGGATAGCGCGCACCTGCCAAAGTGATCGCCCTTCACCTTTGAAGAGATACGCAAGAATGGTTACCAATGCCTTTATGGCGCGGAAAACGAGTTATTTTTTGAAAAAACGCCTACTGCGCGGCAAGGGCTTTGGATTGCGGCAGAACAACCCTGAAAGCGGTGCCTTTTGCCTGTGCCAGATAGGTGATATCACCGCCAAGGCGCGACATGATCTCACGGCAAATCGCAAGTCCGAGCCCGGCACCATTGCTGTCTTGTGCACCAATGCGGCTGAATTTCTCAAACAAAAGTTCCCGCGCGTCCTTGGGAATTCCCAACCCGTTGTCCAAAAAGTCGATACTGATCACACCTCCCAGATCATTCACCTCGATCGTCAGTTCAGGGTGCGGCGCGGCACAGTATTTCTGTGCATTCGTGATGAGATTTATGAACACCTGACTGAGCCGGTCCAGATCCGTGTCGAGCATAATCGTCTCGTTGACATGTCGCCGATTAATCTTGAGGTCCCGCGATGAACTCGCCTGTGCCGTTGCAAGCGCGCGATCCAGAAGTTCAGACAAGGTTCCGGTTTGCTTGTTCAATGTGACCTGCCCGTTTTCCAACACGCTCAGATCCAGCAAATCGTTAAGCAGTCGGGTCAGGCGAATGGCTTCGACATGGATAATATTTGCATATTTTGCCTTTTCAATCGGCCCCATGCCTTTGGTGTCGCGCAGAATTTCCGAAAAAGACCGAATGGAAGTCATCGGCGTGCGCAATTCATGGCTGATCTGGCTGAGGAACTCATCCTTTTGGGCACTCAATTGCACCAGCTTGGTGTTTGCTTCGCGCAGTTGCGCCGCCGTCTGGCTCAGTTCGCGCGATTGCGCTTCGAGTTTACTGGAATACTCGAGCATCTGCGCAGATTCGTCCGCGACCGCCATCAAATCATGGACCGAAACCGACGTACCACCCACGATCTGGCTGATCATCGCATGCGCTGTCGCCGCACCAACCGAGCCTGCCAACTCACGCTCCAATCGCTGCAGAAAGTCCGGCGTGGGCTCAGGCAAGGACCCCGTAAGCCCCTGCGCCCGCGCCTGACTGGCAAAGAGGTGGCGCGCTTCCTGAGCGCCAAGAATACGCTGCGCCATGATCATCAGGTCTTCGCTTTCCGCAACGGATGCGTTCCACCCGCGCGCCTGACCTGAATGCTCAAAAACATTCACGAATTGCGCCCCTTGCAAACGTTCCATTGGGTTTGGAAAGGTGAACAGCGACACGGCCACAAAAGCCGACACGTTTAACAGCAGGCTCCAGAACACCGCATGCACCATCGGATCAAGTCCCTCGATCCCGAAAAGCGCTTGCGGGCGGAGCAATCCAAGCCCCAGAAGCCCAGTTTCGAACGTCTCTGCGCTCAGCACCGCACCGGGCCCGAAGCTGGGCAGCAGCATTGTGAAAACCCACAAGACAAAGCCGATAATCAAGCCTGACAACGCCCCGTACCGTGTGGCCCCCCGCCAGAGGATCCCTCCGATCATCGCCGGTAGAAATTGTGCAACCCCGGCAAATGAAATCAAGCCGATCGCCGTCAGCGCGCCCGAGCCGCCGGACATCTTGTAATAGACATAGCCCAAACTGATAATGCCCATGATGGACAAGCGCCGCGCCAGAATGACCGTTTCGCGCACGTCGCCAGACTGGCTTGCGCCGTCGCGATGTCGATACAAAAAGACCGGCATGACCAGATGATTCGACACCATCGTCGAAAGCGCCAGCGTCGCCACGATGACCATCGATGTGGCAGATGAAAAGCCCCCCAGAAAGCTGAGCATGGCGAGCCCTTCGCGACCCTCGCTCAAGGGAAGGCTCAATACAAAGAGGTCCGGGTTGGACCCTTCGGGCAGCACATCAAGACCGATTACTGCAATCGGCACGACAAACAGGCTCATCAACATCAGGTACAGCGGGAAAGCCCAACTGGCGATCTGCAGATGACGTTCATCATCGTTTTCCACGATCATCACCTGAAACATGCGTGGCAGGCACAAGAAGGCAGCCGCAGAAAGGAATGTCAGCGTAGCCCACCGGCTACTGTCCGTTTGCCAGCGGCCCAGATCAGACGCGTCAATCCGTGCAAGCGTTTCCGAGATACCACCAGCCAGACCCCAAACAACAAAGAAACCCACTGCAAGCAAGGCAAGCAGCTTGACCACAGCCTCCACCGCTACGGCGATCACAACACCATGATGGCGTTCGTTCACATTCAGGTTTCGCGTTCCAAATAGTACCGTAAATACGGCCAAGCCGACCGCGATCCAGAACGCGGCAGCTTCGGCATCTATGGTGCTGACATCCACACCCTGTTCGGCGGCAGCGAAAAACGAAAGCGACAGGGTCACCGATTGAAGCTGCAGGGCAATATAGGGCGTGACGGTGATAACGGCCATGATCGTGACCACAATGGCGAGAGTATTGGATTTGCCAAACCGCGAAGAGATCAGATCGGCGATCGAAGTCACCTTGTGGCTGCGTCCAATCCGCACCAGCCTGCGCAAAATCCACCACCAGCCCAAGATCACCAAGCTCGGTCCCAAGTATATCGTGACATATTCGAGGCCCGAACGCGCCGCATTTCCAACGGCACCGTAAAAAGTCCAGGCGGTGCAATAAATCGAGAGCGACAATGTATAGACCAGCGGCGAACGCAACAGCCAGTCGCCGCGCCCTTGTGTCCCGGCCCGCTCAGCTATGAAGGCCACAAGGAACAGGATCGAGACATAGGCCAGACAGACCGCGATCAGGATGTTCACAGAGGTCACTCTATGTCCTCCGATACTTCATCACTGCCTTCCGGTCTGCGCAAGCGGATCGCCAGAACGGCAGAAATCGCAATCAGCGCCGCCCAGACGCCAAAAATATAAAACAGCGCGCGAGACATGGGCATCGTTTGTGCCCCGGACGATGGATCATTGGGCCAGAGCGCCGGGATCAGCCAGAGCACAACCCCCAGCACCGTCAAGAGCCGCAGCGCATCCATCATGCGGCGCCGCCTGTACACGCCACGCTCCAGAAACAAAGGCAGCGGGTCGCGCGCCATGGCGTCAGCCTTTCTTTTGGTGAACGTAAAGTAAGTCTCGCACGGCAGTCAGGACTTCCGCATTTGAAAACGGTTTGGTCATAAAGCGGCTCACACCCGCTTTTTCCGCCATTTCCCGATCCCGGCTTTGGCCTCGGGCGGTGAGCATCAGGACCGGCAGGTCAGCCGTTTGCTCATGCCCCCGCAACTCCTCGAGAATATCAAAACCACTTTTGCCCGGCAGCATCACATCCAGCACAACCAGATCCGGTTTCAACGCACGCACGGTCTCGGATGCATCCGTGCCGTTGCTGTGGGTATCTACCTGAAATCCTTCGCGCGTGAGCAAAAAGCGAATAGCCTCGATGATGTTCAATTCATCCTCGACCAATAGTACGTGTTTGCCCATCTTTCCCTCCTCCAAGGGTCCCCGCGCCAGATCCTGCATAGCAAGACCTGCCAAAGCGGGTGTATTACTTATTCTAGGTTTTTGGGGTCATGTCAAAACAGCGTTGTCAAACTGTGTGTTTCCCTTTTTTGCCGGGTTAACTGGGTGGGTGTCACGGACTTTTCGAACAGCGGCCCGCTTGCAGGTTTACCCCTAAATACCCGCCATCAATATGGACGGCTCGCGCCTGCCGGGGCACTCGGATTTCGGGCAAACACCGCAGGTTGATCCGACCTCCAACGCGGTGTCCTGCGCCGGTGCCGAATTTGCGATAAGCAGCATATTGGCCTCGATAAGAGGTGGCGCATTATACTGTGTCTCGCCGACAACTTCCGCAACAGCAAAACAGTCAAAATGCGCGCGACCACGTCCGAGTTGCACCAAAGGCGTGCGGATGACCTGACCGGGTTGGCACAGCGCTGAAAACAACGGCCAGAGCGCACAGGCAGACCCAAAGCGCGGCATCACCATCTGTCCCACGGACTTTCGCAGCAGAATACTACCAGCACGATCACAAACGACCAGACCGGTTTCAAACGCAGCACTGGCAGCGATGCGCCGCAGGACAAGCCCGACCGGCGCATCAAGACGTGCAGCCAAAGCAATTGGTTCAAGGCCCACTTTTTGCAAAGCTGCATCAAGTGCAGCCATGGGTACTTTCGCAGCATCCGCCTGCATTCTGTTGAGCATCCCGCGCGCAAGTGCCCG
The DNA here is from genome assembly GCF_000154785.2 of Roseobacter litoralis Och 149. Classification (NCBI taxonomy): domain Bacteria; kingdom Pseudomonadati; phylum Pseudomonadota; class Alphaproteobacteria; order Rhodobacterales; family Roseobacteraceae; genus Roseobacter; species Roseobacter litoralis. The sequence continues at coordinate 1,650,045 of NC_015730.1, read as the reverse complement.
CGCCGTGGGGCTGCGCAGGTTGTTCGCCTGTGCAATCACGTCATCAACGGAGTGTTCCCCCGCTTCCAACCCTTTGAAGTAATAGTCGTGAGCGGCCAGAAAGGCATCGACTTCCTCTTGCGGGCTATTGGCGACACTTGCGTCGTCCTGCCCTGCCTCGAAATAATTGACCAAAGCCTTGGAGCTGTCAGCCAGTCGTTTGCTGTCCTCGTTCAGGTTCGAATGAAACCGGTCCCGCCATTCGGCCTCGATGTCTTTTTCCTCAGCCAGGATCGACGCGGTAGATCGGATGGCAGCGGCGGTGGACAACAGCTCATGCACCGATGCTGCCAGCTTGGGATCATGGGTCAACCGATCACTGAGCACTTCAACAGTGCGTTCAAGGGTCGTGATCCTCCGATGCCCGGAAGCGAGCACTTCTGCCCACCCGGGAAAGCGGCCCGTGAGTTCATCCGCACGTTCCACCTCGGCGGACGACAGGTTGGCGCTTTTCGCCGCTTCGCGCAATGTGGCGATCAAAGCGGCCTCGGCACCTTCGGTCAACAATGACGGCTCGACGCTCAGAACGCGCGCGATATCCAAAAGCAGCTTGCCGCCGATTCTACGCCGGTTATGCTCGATTAAGTTGAGATATGAGGGCGATATTCCAAGCGAGCGCGCAAGGTCAGCCTGTTTGAGCCCTGCAACAGAGCGTCGTTCGCGGATACGGCTTCCGATCAGTCCCTCGCGTGGCATGCGGCCCCTTTGATTAAAGCTGGGTCAATTCAATGGCTTTCTGCGCTGCAACATCATAAACTTTACAAAACTGACGCTGAGCTTGTGCAGTTATTTACAAAACAATTGTTAATTTCAAGGCACTTGTTGCGCAATTTTCTCTTGCTTGGCACCCTATGGTTTGCACTTAAGTGCTCCACGCGCAGGCAGCCTGCAATAATTCCCGCCCAGCGTGTGACCAATCAAAAGGGAGGATTTTCATGTCCAAATCGAACTTTACACGTCGTGGTCTGCTCAAGACCAGCGCCGTGGCCGGTGCTGCTGGCCTGACACTGCCGACATACCTGCGCGCAGACGGCCATACCGGATTTACGAATGCACCAGAAGGCGACACCGTCACACTGGGCTTTAACGTCCCGCAATCCGGCCCCTATGCGGACGAAGGCGCAGACGAACTGCGCGCTTATGAACTGGCCGTAGAACACCTGAACGGCACCGGCGCCGACAACGGCATGCTGGAAACGTTCAGCTCCAAAGCGCTGACCGGCAATGGTATTCTCGGCAAGAAAGTCGTCTACGTTACAGGCGATACCCAGACAAAATCCGATGCAGCGCGCGCCTCTGCCCGCTCGATGATCGAAAAAGACGGCGCTGTGATGATCACCGGCGGTTCTTCCTCCGGTGTGGCCGTGGCTGTACAAGCGCTCTGCCAGGAAGCTGGCATCATCTTCATGGCCGGTCTGACACACTCCAACGACACAACCGGCAAGGACCGCAAAGCGAATGGCTTCCGCCATTTCTTCAACTCCTACATGTCCGGTGCGGCGCTGGCACCTGTTCTGGCCGCCAACTACGGCACCGACCGCAAGGCCTATCACCTGACAGCGGATTACAACTGGGGTTACACCACAGAAGAAGCGGTGAAGTCCTCGACCGAAGCCATGGGTTGGGAAACCGTCAACACGGTTCTGACACCGCTGACGCAAACGGATTTCTCATCCTACATCGCGCCAGTTCTGCAATCCGGCGCAGACGTGCTGGTGCTGAACCACTACGGCGGCAACATGGTCAACTCCCTGACCAACGCGGTTCAGTTTGGCCTGCGCGACAAGATGGTGAACGGCAAACAGTTCGAAATCGTTGTACCGCTCTATTCACGCCTGATGGCAAAAGGTGCGGGCGCAAACGTTAAGGGCATTTTTGGTTCCACAAACTGGCACTGGTCGCTGACCGACGAAGGCTCCAAAGCATTCGTCAAATCCTTCGGCACGAAATATGGCTTCCCGCCCTCACAGGCGGCACATACCTGCTATGTACAGACGCTGCTTTATGCGGACGCGGTGGAGCGCGCCGGCTCGTTCAACCCATGCGCGGTTGTCGAATCCCTGCGCGACTTCCAGTTCGACGGCATGGGCAACGGCCCGACGCTCTATCGTGGCGAGGATCACCAGTGCTTCAAAGACGTGCTGGTCGTGAAAGGGAAAGAAAACCCCTCCTCCGAATTCGACCTTCTGGAAATCGTCGAAGTCACACCGGTCGAGCAGGTTACATATGCCCCCGATCACCCGCAGTTCGCGGGCGGCAACATGGGCACATGCAACCCCGGCGCATAAGCGCAACTTCAACACATACCGGACGGCGCATCTCGCCGTCCGGCCTTCCCGTGATACGGGACCAATTCGCTTCATGAAGGTGGGACCATGGACGCATTAATCCTGCAAATCCTCAACGGCCTGGACAAAGGGTCTGCCTATGCGCTGATCGCGCTGGGTCTGACGCTAATCTTTGGCACGCTTGGTGTCGTGAACTTCGCGCATGGTGCGCTGTTCATGATCGGCGCATTCTGTGCGGTGACACTCAGCCGCCTTTTGAACCTCAGCCATGAGGTCGCAGTACCGGGAGAGGTCGATTTTCTCGGCAACCCGATGATGCGCGACGTGCCCTATATCTACGATATCTTTGGCGAAACCATGGGGGCAAGCATCATCGACTGGGCGGTGCCCCTGTCGATCCTGTTCGCGATCCCCATCATGGTCGGGATCGGTTTCGCGATGGAGCGTGGCCTGATCAAGCATTTCTACAAGCGCCCCCATGCGGATCAGATCCTCGTCACCTTCGGTCTTGCCATCGTCTTGCAGGAAATCATCAAATACTTCTACGGCGCCAACCCGATCCCCACCCCTGCCCCTGCGGCTTTCACAGGATCGTTTGATTTTGGCGCGGTGCTCGGCTTTGACCCGAACACGATCATTTATCCCTATTGGCGTCTGGTTTACTTTGCCTTCTCCGCCGTCATCATCGGTGCCGTTTTCGCCTTTTTGCAATTCACCACCTTCGGCATGGTCGTGCGCGCCGGTATGGCAGACCGCGAAACCGTCGGTCTTTTGGGCATCAACATCGACAAGCGGTTCACCATCATGTTCGGGATTGCAGCGGCCGTCGCGGGGCTTGCCGGTGTGATGTATGCGCCGATCAACTCGCCCAATTACCACATGGGCATGGACTTTCTGGTGCTCAGTTTCGTGGTCGTCGTTGTGGGCGGTATGGGCTCTCTGTCCGGAGCGGTTCTGGCGGGCTTTCTGCTCGGTATCTTGGAAAGCTTCGCCTCCATGGCCATCGTGCTGGAGACGCTCCCCGGCATCAACCAAATCATCATCTATCTGGTCGCAATCATCATCTTGCTTACCCGTCCACGCGGACTCATGGGGCGCAAGGGCGTGATGGAGGAATAATCACATGTTCGGACTGACGAAAAAAGATGCGACGCTGCTGCTGATCGTAGCCTGTCTCACCATGTTCGCCCCCTTCATTCTCAACCCCTTCCCCGAAGGCTCCGCGATGGCGCAGTTCAACGCGGGCTATCCGGACCTGATGCAACGGCTGGTGATCTTTGGCATCTTTGCCATCGGGTTCAATATCCTTTTTGGTCTCACCGGCTATCTCAGCTTTGGACATGCCGCCTTTCTGGGCGTGGGTTCATACGCCGCCATCTGGATGATGAAGCTGCTGACCATGAATGTAATTCCTGCCATCATGATCTCGGTACTGGTCGCTGGCCTTTTCTCGCTGCTGGTGGGGTGGATATCCCTGCGGCGCTCTGGGATTTACTTCTCGATCCTGACGCTGGCTTTTGCGCAAATGTCCTATTCACTGGCCTATTCGGTTCTGACGCCCATCACGGGTGGCGAAACAGGATTGCAGCCCAAGATCAACGATCCGCGTATCATTGACCGTGTTTTCGGCGCCGATGGAACGGAGCGTGCAAACTTCTTCGGCCTCGAAATGGGGGCGAGCTATGAGATGACCGTGGGCTCTTGGGTCTTTACCTTCAACGCCGGGTATTACATCGCAGCCTTCGTGATGCTGCTGGCGTTTTACCTGTCGATCCGCATCTTCCGCTCGCCTTTCGGGATGATGCTGCGGGCCGTGAAATCAAACCAGCAACGGCTGAACTACACCGGCCTCAATGCCAAACCCTACACGCTGGCGGCCTTTGTCATCTCCGGCATGTATGCCGGCCTTGCGGGCGGATTGCTGGTGGCGATGGACACGCAAGTGGGCGCGGAACGCATGTTCTGGACTGCCTCTGGCGAGGTCGTTCTGATGACCATTCTCGGCGGCGCCGGCACGTTGATCGGACCGGTCCTTGGTGCAGGTTTCATCAAATACATGGAAAACATCGTCTCCAAGATCAACAAAACCGTGCTGGAGCAGTGGTTTGCATTTATGCCCGACGGGATCGAGGATTTCATCATCACAATCGTCTACCCCTTCGTGGGCAAAGGCTGGCACCTCACGCTGGGGCTGCTGTTCATGATGGTCGTCATCTTCCTGCCCGGTGGCCTTGTTCAGGGTGGTCAGAAAGTGGCGGGCCTGTTCCGACGCAAGAAACCGGCCGATGACAAGCCTGATGGCAAAACAACACCTGCGGAATAAGGAGACGACGTTATGGGAATTCTCGAAGTCAAAAACGTCAACAAGCGGTTCGGGGGCCTGCAAGCCCTCGGCGACGTGAACCTCTCCATCGCAGAGCAGTCGGTGCATGCGATCATCGGGCCGAATGGCGCGGGCAAGTCCACCTTGCTGAATTGCCTCGTGGGCAAACTGATCCCGGATACAGGGTCGGTCATGTTTGACGGGCAGTCCGTGCTGGGACGCAAGCCACACCAGATTTGTCAGATGGGCATCAGCCGGGTGTTTCAGACCCCTGAAATTTTCGGCGATCTGTCCGTTCTGGAAAATATGATGATCCCCTGTTTCGCCAAACGGGACGGCGCATTCGAGTTGAACGCCATCACCAGCGTGATGTCGCAAAAAGACGTGCTCGCCAGCGCCGAACATATGCTGGAAGACATGAATATGGCTGACAAGCGCGAGATGCAGGCCAGTTCTCTGTCGCGTGGTGACAAACGACGGTTGGAAATTGGCATGTGCCTCAGCCAACAACCCCGCCTGTTGCTGCTGGATGAGCCAACAGCTGGCATGGCACGCGCTGACACCAACAACACCATCGACCTGCTGAAACAGATCAGCGACGAGCGCGACATTACCATCGCGATCATCGAACATGATATGCATGTGGTCTTCAGCCTTGCGCAGCGTATCACGGTTCTGGCACAGGGCACGCCGCTCGTTGAAGATACGCCCGATAACATCAAGGGTCACCCGAAGGTGCGCGAAGCATACCTCGGCGAAACCCAGACTGCGGCCTAAGGAGATACTGAAATGAACGTCAAACCCGATTTCTCCAAGAACGCCAATATGGCCGCAACCGCCCCGGCCTTTCTGTCGGTCTGGGACATGCATGCCTATTACGGTGAAAGCTATATCGTGCAGGGCATCAGCTTTAACGTCCATGAGGGTGAAATCCTTGCCCTCTTGGGGCGCAACGGTGCTGGCAAGACATCCACCTTGCGCGCCATTGCGCGGCTCGGCGACCCGGAGCTTCGCCACGGCGAAATATGGCTCGATCACCAGCCGCTGCACACGATGAAAAGCTATGAGGCGAGCCAGGTGGGGCTCGGTCTCGTCCCCGAAGATCGGCGCATCATCGCAGGCCTCACAGTTGAGGAAAACCTCAAACTGGCACAGATCGCGCCGCCAATTGGTTGGTCACTTGACCGCGTCTACGATCTGTTCCCGCGCTTGCGCGAGCGCCGCACACAGGAAGGCGTCACGCTCTCCGGTGGGGAACAGCAGATGCTGGCGATTGCCCGCGCCCTGTGTCGCGACATCAAGGTGCTGCTGCTGGATGAACCCTATGAGGGTCTCGCCCCGGTGATCGTTGACGAGATCGAAAAGACCCTGCGCATCATCAAAGAGCAGGGCATGACGACCATTCTTGTAGAGCAGAACGCGGTCCGGGCGCTGGAGCTTGCCGACCGCGCGGTGATTTTGGACACGGGCGGGATAGTCTTTGATGGCTCCGCTGCTGAAGTGCTCGAAAACAAAGAGCTGCGTGAGGAATACCTCGCTATTTGAGCGCTGAGGCCATCGCAACAGGCGTGCCCTGACCTGTCTTGGCCGGGCTCTCAGCAGCGCGACCCGGACTGTTGAGCGAACGCATGCGTTTGGCAGAAAACCGGACGCATCATGCACCCGCAGATGCGACGATCTCCGTTATTTCGGGCAGCGCACGTTACGCGCAGTATGGAGCGATGTCTTCGTGCGCGTGCCTGCGATACTGGGCAGGGTGAGCAAGTATGCCTCTCACTCAACCCTTTGCCAACAGTTTGCGCAACTCGGTTTTAAGCACTTTACCATAATTGTTTTTCGGCAAGGCAGTGAGCGTCACGTATTCTTTCGGCCTTTTGAAACGCGCGATATGATCAAGGCACAGCTGGTCCAGCCGCGCCGGATCCATCTCGCCGACAACAAATGCGACTACCTCCTCGCCCCACTCCGGATGTGGGCGGCCCACGACCGACACTTCGGTGACGCCGCCGTCCTGCAATAGAACTTCTTCGACCTCGCGCGGGTAGACGTTTGATCCCCCCGTGATGATCATGTCCTTTGATCGGTCTTGCAGCGACACATAGCCATCTTCCGACATGAACCCCATATCGCCGGTCATCAGCCAGCCATTCAGCAGGGTTTTGGCCGTCGCCTCCGGGTTGGCCCAGTATCCGGGCATGACCGTGTCGCCGCGCACCATGATCTCTCCGTGCGCGCCGACGGGCAGCGGCTTGCCGTTTTCATCACCAATCGCGGCCTCGACTGCGGATTGCGCACGCCCGACAGATTGCAACCGGCGCGCCCAATCGACATGCGTCCTGTCTGTCACATCCGCGCGGGACAAGGCGGTGATGCCCATCGGACATTCACCCTGACCATAAACCTGAATAAAGATGGGCCCAAAGTGATCCACAGCCGCGATGATATCCGCGTTATACATCGGCCCGCCCGCGTAAATAATCGTGCGCAGCCCCTCGCCGCGATGTCCCGTCGCAGAGGCATGTTGGGTCAGCCGGTTGACCATCGTGGGGGCTGCAAAAAGATGCGCATTCCCGAAATGCTGCGCCAGCGTCAGGATTTCGTCCGGATCAAAGCCCCCCGAGGGCGGACAAACGTGGCGCGCCCCGGCCCGGATGTGGATCATGTTGTAAATGCCTGCGCCGTGGCTCATCGGGGCTGCATAGATCGTGGCATCGTTCGGAGAAACGGCATCAACATCCGTGACGTAACACAGGCTCATCACGCTGAGCATGCGGTGGGTGATCATCACCCCCTTGGGCTTGCCCGTCGTCCCGGATGTATAGAACAACCAAGCCAGATCATCCCCCTCGCGCGGTGTCACAGCCTCAATTGGGGCATGTGATTTGATGTCGTCAAAAGCGGCGCCCGGCACTTCGGTCTGATCGGTGGTGGCCCCTGCCTGGCTGAGCGATGCCATCAACTCGGGCGAAGTAAACACATGTTTGGCACCGCTGTCCTCAAGGATAAACGCAGCCTCGCGGCCGTGTAATTTGGCATTGATCGGCACCACGGCCGCCCCAACGGCCCAAATCCCATAAAAGACCGTCAGATAATCTGGCACATTTTTCATGAACAGCGCGACCCGGTCCCCCGGCCCCACACCCTGCCCCGACAGCCAGCCCGCCACCGCGCGCGCCTCACGCCAAAACTGACCGTAATCCGCGACACATGTCTTGCCAAAGAAAAGCGCGGGGCGCTCAGGGGTGATTTGCGCCTGTCGCTCAAGCCAATGTGCGAGGTTCACCACTTGCTCCTTCTGCTGGTTTGGAGTTTACCCGCTCTGCGCAGCGCTGCAATAGGCGGGTTTCCATGGCGTCACCCTTCGCATATAACAAGCGCGCAGGAACAAGGGCCGATGCCAATACGGCCTGCCCAGAATATGGTCGAGGATATTAATGACAAAAAAGAACCATGACGCAGATGTGGCATTTATTCAGGCCCTTGCAGAATTGCTGCGTGAAAATGACCTGACTGAGCTTCAGGTCAAAAGAGACTACGGCGCGGATGACAGCCTGAACGTGCGGGTCAGTCGACACCAGCAACAGGTCTTCACGCAGGTCGCGGCAGCCGCGCCAGCCTCCCCCGTGGCGGCACCTGCTGCAACACCCAGCGCGTCGCCTGCAGAAACCGCAGATGACCCTGCCGATCTGCCGGGTGCTGTGACCTCTCCCATGGTCGGCACTGTCTATATGCAGGCTGAGCCCGGCGCGCCTGCCTTTATCTCCGTCGGCACCAAGGTGGCCGAAGGCGACACGCTGTTGATCGTCGAAGCAATGAAGACCATGAACCACATCCCGTCCCCCAGATCCGGCACCGTCAAGCGCATTGTCGTCGAAGATGGCGCCGCAGTCGAATTCGGCACTCCGCTCGTTATCCTCGAATAGGAGCGACCAGCATGTTCAACAAGATTTTGATTGCCAACCGCGGCGAAATCGCCCTGCGTGTTGTGCGGGCCGCGCGCGAAATGGGCATTGCCTCTGTCGCGGTACATTCAACTGCCGACAGTGACGCGATGCATGTGCGCATGGCCGATGAAAGCATCTGCATCGGCCCACCCGCGAGCCAGCAAAGCTATCTGTCCTTTCCCGCTATCATCTCGGCCTGTGAAATCACGGGCGCAGAGGCGATACACCCCGGTTACGGGTTCTTGTCAGAAAATGCCGGTTTTGTTCAGATCGTTGAAGATCACGGGATCAGCTTTATCGGACCAACCGCTGAGCATATCCGTGTCATGGGCGACAAGATCACCGCCAAAGACACGATGAAAAACCTCGGCGTGCCTTGTGTGCCCGGATCTGAGGGTGGCGTTCCAACACTTGAGGATGCACAACGGATTGGTGCAGAGATTGGCTACCCCGTCATCATCAAAGCGACCGCAGGCGGTGGTGGCCGCGGCATGAAAGTCGCCCAGAACGCCGAGGATATGGAAAAAGCCTTTATGACCGCCCGCGCGGAAGGCAAATCCAATTTCGGCAATGATGAAGTCTACATCGAAAAATACCTCACGACGCCCCGACATATCGAGATACAGGTGTTTGGCGATGGCAAGGGACGCGCCGTGCATTTGGGGGAACGGGATTGCTCTTTGCAACGCCGCCACCAGAAAGTCTTTGAAGAGGCGCCCGGACCGTCCATCTCTGCCGAAGAACGCATGGCCATTGGCAAGGTTTGCGCAGATGCCGTTGCGCGGATCAACTACATCGGCGCTGGCACCATCGAGTTTCTTTATGAAAACGGCGAGTTCTATTTCATCGAGATGAACACACGCTTGCAGGTTGAGCACCCAGTGACCGAAGCGATTTTCGGCGTTGACCTTGTGCGCGAACAAATCCGTGTGGCCAGCGGCATGGAGATGTCCTTTCAGCAAGAAGACCTTGCAATCAACGGACACGCTATCGAGGTGCGTATCAATGCGGAGAAATTACCGAATTTCACGCCCTGCCCCGGTCGCATTACCCAATATCACGCGCCCGGCGGTCTTGGGGTGCGCATGGATTCGGCGCTCTATGACGGCTATTCGATCCCGCCCTATTACGACAGCCTGATCGGCAAGCTGATCGTGCATGGTCGTGATCGACCCGAAGCCCTCGCACGCCTGCGTCGCGCGCTTGGTGAGTTGATCGTTGATGGCGTTGATACGACCGTGCCGCTTTTCCATGCGTTGCTGGAAGAAGACGCGGTTTTGTCGGGTGGATACAATATCCACTGGCTGGAGCAGTGGCTGGACGCAAACCTCAGCGCAAGTTAAGGGTCTGTCGTCATGCGATTGACCCCGGACGTGCTGATGCAGGCCTATGCGACGGGTATTTTCCCAATGGCGGAGCATCGCGATGATCCGGACATTTTCTGGGTTGATCCCCTGCGTCGCGGGGTCATGCCTTTGCGCGAGTTCCATGTGTCACGGTCGTTGCGCCGCCAGATGCTGCGCACAGGCTTTGAAATCAGGGTCGATCAGGATTTTGCAGGCGTTGTGGATGGCTGCGCGGATCGTGCTGACACATGGATCAACGATGAAATCCGAAGCTTGTACAACGCGTTACACGAACGAGACCAAGCGCATTCGCTTGAAGTCTGGGAAGAGGATACGCTGGTTGGCGGGGTTTACGGTGTCACGCTGGGGGCCGCATTTTTTGGCGAAAGCATGTTTTCACGCCGCACCAACGCATCGAAAATAGCGCTTGCCTGTCTGGTGGACCGGCTGCTCGATGGTGGTTTTGCGCTGTTTGATACGCAGTTTTTAACCGACCACCTTGCCTCCCTCGGTGCCATCGAAATCAGTCGCGCAGAATATCAAAAAGCGCTTCAAAGCGCCTGCGCCCGTCCAGCAAGTTTTGTAAACCCGCCCCTGCGCACCCCTCAGGAGGTCGTGCAGCGCATCACCCAGATGTCATAGCGCGGATGGTCCATCGCGGAGAGCGCCGGGGATGACGCGATCATCCAACCTGAGAAGATGTTGGCCCCGGAATTAATGTCACGCACATTCAGAGAGGCAAAAGCGTCGCCCGATGGGTTGCCCACCGGGTAGCGGCAGGAATTCAAGGTGATGCTGATGCGTTCCAGCTCCGCAGTCTGACCCCTTGGTACGATGATTTCGAAGGTATCACCATTTATTCGGTCAACACCACGCAATTGCGCGCCGGTGGCTTCGGTTGCCGCCTGCTGTGCAAGTGCGGCCGAGGCAGTGAACACAAAAGCCAGACAGGATCGCAGGATCATTCAGAAGAGCCGCCCACGAATTTCAACAGCAGCGACACAAGACTGACAGCGCCCTGAGTATCCTCAATCTGGTCACCTGCCGCGTAGAAATAAGGCGAACCGCCCGGTACGATTTCAACAAAGTTGCCGCCCAGCAGGCCCTCAGACGATATTATGATTGCGCTGTCGTCCGGAATTTCGATCTCTGAGCTCAGCGATACCGTCGTGTCGGCGCGATATGTTTCCGCGTTCAGCGTGACCTCGGACACGGTGCCTATTTTGACACCCGCCAGGCGCACATCGCTGCCCACATTCACACCTTCAAGGCTGCGAAAGCTTGCCTCAAGTGGGTATGTCGCCGATCCCCCCGCATAGCCTGAAATTTGCCCGGCGTAGACGACGAATCCGATTGCGGCGGCGAGGACACCCGCCCCAACGAGAACTTCAGTTGTATGTTCAGCCATCTTGTTTACTCCGGCGTCCACGCCTCATAGTCACGGCGCGGTTCTGGTTCTGCCCGGCGAATGGAACCTTTTGGCGCATAAGCCAGAGCCGTCCCTGTGAGGTTTTCCTGATGCGGCTTTTGCCACGGTTTATGATTCAACGGCGATTCACTCGGTGTGGTATCCCAAGTATGATGCAGCCACCCATGCCAGTCGGGGTCGACGCGGCTTGCCTCGGCTTCACCATTGTAAATCACCCACCGGCGCAATTTGTCCTTGTTTTCATAAAACACATTGCCCTGACTGTCTTCACCCACTTTGATACCATTGCGCCATGTCCAGAGCTGCGTATTCAGCGTTTGCCCGTTCCACCAAGTGACGGAGCGCAAAATAGAAGTCAAAAAGCCCATGGTTTTTCTCCGATCAAACCGTTTCGATAGCTATGGCGGATTATACGCAAAACGTCCAGATGGATGCGCGGTTTGCCGCGTCTAGTCAGGCAGCAAAGCTGTCACTTCGATCTCAATCCTGAATTTTGGATCAATCAAGTTGCATTCGATCATCGTGGCAGCCGGTGGGTGAGCACCGAAAGCGGCGCGCAAGAGCGGCCAGCAGGCTTCAAAATCAGCGGCTTGGGGCAACATATACGTCACGCGCACCACATCCGCAAAGCGGCACCCGGCTTTGTCCAGTGCAGCCTCAATGACGGCAAGTGCGGATGCGCATTGTTCTGTGACTGTCTCGCCCTCACCGACCGTACCAGAGACATGCACCCAGCCGCCTGCGACCACGGCCCGACAATATCCAACTTGGGCCTCGAAAGCGCCGCCAGACGGAATGCGTTTTATTGACATGACACTGTCCCTAATGCGCGCTGGTTTCTTGTTGCGACACACATCCCTTGCCGCTGGAATTGGTCTGACAAAACAACCGTGTTTTCAAAAGCAGGCCGCGATGTCCTACCTTCCGATACGGTCAGGGTTGCCAAAGATCATCCGGCGCTTGCAGGTTCTTTGCTCGCGTCTGCATGGATCATCAAAGGTGCAGCGTCAGAATTCACGGCCTCTTCGTTCACCACAACCTCGGTTACACTATCCAAACCGGGAAGTTCGAACATGGTATTGAGCAGGATGTCTTCCAGAATGGACCGCAGCCCACGGGCTCCTGTTTTCCGTTCGATCGCACGTTTCGCAATGGCTGAAAGCGCATCATCGGTGAAGGACAGTTCGGTATCTTCAAGCTCGAACAAACGCTGATACTGTTTGACCAATGCGTTCTTGGGCTGGGTCAGGATCGTAACCAACGCATCCTCATCCAGATCTTCCAAGGTAGCAAGCACCGGCAAACGACCCACGAATTCCGGGATCAATCCAAATTTCAACAGGTCTTCGGGCTCCAGGTCAGTAAAGATTTCGCCAACCCCGCGGTCATCATTCCCCCGCACATCGGCACCGAAACCCATTGCCGAGCCTTTACCGCGTGCCGCGATAATCTTGTCGAGACCCGCGAAGGCCCCACCGCAGATAAACAGGATGTTCGTCGTATCGACCTGAAGGAATTCCTGTTGCGGGTGTTTACGCCCCCCTTGAGGAGGAACGGATGCAACGGTCCCCTCCATCAGCTTGAGCAAGGCCTGTTGCACGCCCTCGCCCGATACATCGCGCGTGATCGAAGGATTCTCGGATTTGCGTGTAATCTTATCGACTTCATCGATGTAGACGATGCCGCGTTGTGCCCGCTCGACATTATATTCAGACGACTGCAACAGCTTGAGAATGATATTCTCGACATCCTCACCAACATAGCCCGCTTCGGTCAGCGTTGTAGCATCTGCCATGGTAAACGGCACATCCAGAATACGCGCCAGCGTTTGAGCCAACAGCGTCTTGCCGCACCCCGTTGGTCCGATCAAAAGGATGTTGGATTTTGCCAATTCAATGTCGCCGCCTTTTTGGGCGTGATTGAGGCGTTTGTAATGGTTGTGCACGGCCACGGACAAAACGCGTTTCGCCATCGCCTGACCAATAACGTAGTCGTCAAGCACAGCGCAGATGTCTTTCGGCGTCGGAACACCGTCGGTTGCCTTCAGCCCCGACGCTTTTGTTTCTTCGCGGATGATATCCATGCAAAGCTCAACACATTCATCGCAGATGAAAACGGTCGGTCCGGCGATCAGCTTTCGCACTTCATGCTGACTTTTGCCACAAAAGCTGCAATATAGCGTGTTTTTGCCGTCTCCGCTTGAATTCGTCGCCATTTGAAGCCTTTCCGGTATCGCGTCCTTTGGAGAGCAACCAGCGGTCTGGAATGCTCTCCATGTTCTGTATCAGTTTAGGCCAGCCCCAGTCCGTCCACAATCGCTAAATGGTAAACGAACGGTTAGACAAAAGCCTCATTACGTTTCGGCATCATCTTTGCTGCGATTTTCAACAATCTCATCGATAAGGCCAAAGTCTTTCGCCTCTTCAGGAGACATGAAGTTATCCCGCTCCAATGCGTTTTCGACTTTTTTCAACGTCTGGCCCGTGTGCTTGACGTAAATCTCGTTCAGTCGATCCTTGAGCTTCTGCGTTTCCGCAGCGTGGATCATGATATCCGTCGCTTGGCCCTGATATCCGCCCGATGGCTGGTGCACCATGATCCGGCTGTTGGGCAGCGAAAAGCGCATGCCGGCCTCACCTGCTGTCAGCAACAGCGACCCCATCGAGGCCGCCTGACCGATCACGAGCGTCGACACCTTGGGTTTGATGTATTGCATCGTGTCATAAATCGACAGACCGGAGGTGACGACGCCGCCGGGGCTGTTGATATACATCGAAATTTCTTTCGCCGGATTGTCCGCCTCAAGGTGCAAAAGCTGTGCCACAATAAGGGACGACATTCCGTCATGCACAGGGCCGTTCAGAAAGATGATCCGCTCTTTCAGCAGGCGTGAAAATATGTCGTAGGCGCGTTCGCCTCTGCTGGTTTGTTCCACGACCATGGGAACAAGGTTCATGTATGTTTCAATCGGGTCTTTCATGTGGAATGCCTGTCTGCTGCCTCGTTGTCAGGACCATACCTGCGAACGGTTGACAGAACATTAGTGTTGGTAAGAAGGAGCCGCAAGGGGGGCAACACAACTTTGGGTTTTGCTGTTGACCTGCCTTCCTGCGCCTCTATGTCGCCGCAGATGTCACAGATGTTCCTCCCGACGCACACCGCCGCTCTTGAACGGCTTTCAGCATTCGTTCCGCAGGCGGGCCGCGATTATGCCACGCGGCGAAATTATGATTTTGGACCGGGCAATCACACCCATGTCTCAGGCCTTTCGCCCTACCTGCGCTGTCGGCTGATCACTGAAAGTGAGGTCGTGAATGCTGTACTGCAGCGTCATAGCATCGCGGCTGCAGAAAAATTCATGCAGGAAGTTTTCTGGCGCACCTATTGGAAAGGCTGGCTGGAATTACGTCCGGCGGTCTGGACGCAGTATCAGGTGGCGCTGGATCAGGCGTGGAATGACGTTCAGACACAAGCCGGTTTGCGCGCCCGTTGGGAAAACGCCTGTCGTGGCGAGACAGGGATCGACTGTTTCGACGCATGGGCGCATGAGCTGGTCGAGACCGGATATTTGCACAATCACGCGCGCATGTGGTTTGCATCCATCTGGATTTTCACGCTTGAGCTGCCATGGGAACTGGGTGCGGATTTCTTTCTGCGTCATTTGCTCGATGGCGATCCGGCATCAAACACATTGGGCTGGCGGTGGGTTGCGGGCATACAGACCCAAGGCAAGACCTATCTGGCGCGCTCAAGTAACATCTCGAAATTTACTGAAAATCGCTTTCACCCCAAATGGCAACTGGCCGGCGAAGCCATTCCACGCAGTGCCCCCCTGCCCCCGGAACCGCGCAGCCTGCCGCCTGGTACGGCATACGATCCGGCACGACGGACCGGTTTTCTGCTGCACGAAGAAGACCTCAGCCCCGGCTTCTTTCTCAATATGGTTGACCCGGTTGCCTGCGGGGTATTGAAGCCTCAAACCAAATTCGGCCCCTTGGAAAGCGCACCCCACATTGCCGGTTTTCGCAGCGCCGCACTGGAAGATGTGACAACCCGTTGGGGGGACCGCTTGGGCCCGCAGACACCTTTGACCTCGGATGAGGACATTCAGAACTGGGCCAAGGCGCAGAACCTTGAGCAGATCGTGACGCCCTACGCCCCTGTCGGGCCCGTTGCCACACTGCTAGCGCAGGCTTCAAGAAAGGACGACGCAACGCCGATTATTCAACTGATGCGCCCCTATGACCGAATGACCTGGCCCCATGCAACTCGTGGTTTTTTTCCGTTCAAGAAGAAGCTACCGACCTTCATTGCCGATATACAGGCCGCTTGAATTCAAATTAGCAGGAAGGGACATGCAGCACCGGCACTGCTGTTTTCCGGCGTTGTATGCGGCCGCAAACTGCGCTGCGATCGTTCGATCTTGTTGATTTTTACTTGATATATCTTGCTAATTTACATGCAATATCTGTGCATAAATGGCGTAAAAATTGCCGAAAACCGACAAAATCACGAAGAAAGCGCATATAGCCACTTATGCACGCAAGAGAAGCAAAGACTACGACCAAATGATAACGCGCAGGAAAGACCCGCGACGGCTAACGCAGCCGCAAACCGCTCTCGCGCTCGAAAACCATCACGCGGCGCTCTTCGAAGGTGACATCTACAACATCGCCTGCCGCAGCGCGTTCATCGCCGCGCTCTTCCACGATCATCCGCTCACCGGTTGGTGTGTCGAGATGCAGATAGGAAACACCGCCCAAGGCTTCAGAGAGTTCAGCTTTCAACGCGCCCTGCCCCTTCTGGACCACCAGATGTTCGGGCCGGACACCAAGGATGACCGCGCTTCCGACACTTGGCAACGCGACCTGAGTGGAGACGGTGCGACCCAAACCGGGCACCTCGATGCCCCCGTCAACCACCGTGCCATTTAGAAAGTTCATGGCTGGTGACCCAATGAAACCTGCCACAAACCGATTGTCAGGGTCGCGGTAGAGTTCAAGCGGGGCACCCACCTGTTCGATATGACCGGCGCGCAGCACGACGATCTTTTCCGCCAGCGTCATCGCTTCGACCTGATCATGGGTGACATAGATCATGGTCGCGCCGATTTCCTTGTGCAGGCGCGCGATCTCCACCCGCATTTCGACGCGCAACTCTGCATCGAGGTTCGACAGCGGTTCATCAAACAGGAAAACCTCCGGCCCGCGCACGATGGCGCGTCCAATGGCGACCCGTTGCCTTTGACCACCAGACAGGGCTTTTGGTTTGCGCTTGAGGTACTCATCCAGCTTGAGGATATCAGACGCGCCATTCACCTTTTTGGCGATCTCATCCTTGGGCACGCCGTTCATCTTAAGGCCGAACCCCATGTTTTCCTCAACCGTCATATGCGGATAAAGCGCGTAGGTCTGAAACACCATGGCAACACCGCGTTCTGAAGGATCCATGCGCGTCACATCACGCTCACCGATATGAATGTGTCCCTCACTGGTCTCTTCCAAACCGGCGATCATGCGCAGCAGCGTGGACTTTCCACATCCTGATGGGCCAACAAACACACAAAACTCACCATCTTCGATCTCAAGGTCGATTCCATGGATCACCTGCGTTTCGCCATAGCGTTTGATCGTCTTCTGAAGCGTGACACCTGTCATTTGATTACGTCCCTGTCATTTGAGGCATTGCATCGGGAAAGCGCCAGTCCTGCACATCGGCAGCAATGGCAGTGGCGGTCCGGGCGAGGCATGGCGCAAGCGCTTCCAGCTGATCCAACGAGATGATCCGCGTTGACCCCGTGATCGAAAGCGCGCCCAGCACACGCCCCCCCGGTGCAAGGATCGGTTGCGCGATGCAGATGATCCCGGGTTCGTGTTCTTCGCGGTCAAAAGCGTAGCCGCGCGCACGGATATTGGTCAGCTCGGCGCGGAGTGCGTCGGCGGTAGAATATGTATTGGGCGTAAAGCGATGGAAAGACTGCTGCGCAAGGACCCCCTCCAAGTCACCGCCCGGCAGGAACGCCAACATCGCCTTGCCCACACCCGTGCAATAGGCAGGACCGACCTTGCCCGCATCGCTGAACATCTCAATGGGTTGGGCCGCGTTGCGCTTATCCACATAGAGCACCTGTGCATTGTCCAACTGCGCCAGATGCACCGTCTGGTCAATCTCTGCGCTCAACCGGTCAAGATGCGGTCGCGCAATCGGTGCCAGCGAGCTCTGCGCCCAGGCCGCATGGGCAAGCCGCACCAGACGCACGCCCAGACTGTAGGTCTGACGTTCCGGATCATAACTCAGCATGCCTTGCGATGTGAGCGTCTGCAAAAACCGATAAAGCGTCGCCTTGGGAAAGTGGCTTTGCGCCAACAGCGTGGCAAACCGCACAGGCTGGCCAAATTCCGCAACCTGATCCAGCACATCAAGTGCCTTGCCTACCGTTCCATCACCGGACATGCCCTGCGGGTCCCTTCATCTCACCGGGGTAGACGGCACAAAACGCTGCATCGTTTGATCCGACCACGCGCATTTGCACCCGTACCCCACCGCATGTTCTCGCCCACCGGGAAAAGAACACTGTTGACACTTTAGGCAGATTGCGTTGTAGTTTTCAATATATAAAACCAAGTTTCACATAATGGAACTGATAGTCTTGCAAGTAGCAACCGTACCTTAGGGAGGACACCATGCGCTTCACCACCACATCCATGGCTTTGGCATTGGCCGGATCAACCATAATTGCCGGGGCCGCACAGGCTGAGCTGACGGGTGATCTGAAAATATTCCTTGATACCTCCAACCCCGCGCCCCGCGCGACGATGGAAAAGATGATTGGCGATTTCGGTACGCTGCACCCCGATCTCAACATTGAGACCACGGTGATTGACCGCGAAGCCTATAAAACGCAGATCCGGAATTTTCTGACCGCGGACGCGCCGGACGTTGCCACATGGTACGCCGCAAATCGCATGACACCCTACGTGTCCGCAGGGTTGTTTGAGGATGTCTCTGACCTCTGGGCAGAGCCTGAGATTGCCGAAAACCTTGCCTCCACCAAAGGTGCGATGACCATCGATGGCAAGCAGTGGGGCGTGCCCTACACCTATTACCAATGGGGCGTCTATTATCGCAAAGACATCTATGAGGAACTGGGCCTGTCCGAACCGGCGAATTTCGATGAGATGAAATCCAACTGTCAGGCGATCGTCGATTCAGGCCGTGCCTGCTATACCATCGGCTCCAAATTTCTGTGGACGGCGGGCGGCTGGTTTGACTATCTCAACATGCGCACCAACGGCTTTGATTTCCACATGGCGCTGGCCGCCGGTGAGGTGAAATGGACCGATGACCGTGTGCGCGCCACCTTTGCTAACTGGCGCGAGTTAATCGACATGGGGGCCTTTGTGGCCAACCACCAGAACTATTCCTGGCAGGAGGCCCTGCCCTTCATGGTCAATGGCGAAGCTGCCGCCTACCTCATGGGCAACTTCGCTGTTGCACCGCTGCGCGAGGCGGGCCTGACGGATGATCAGCTGGACTTCTACCAGTTCCCCGCAATCAACCCCGATGTCGCATTGGCCGAAGATGCGCCGACGGATACCTTCCACATCCCATCGGGGGCTCAGAACAAGGAAGCCGCGCGCGAATTCCTGCGCTACGTGGTCTCTGCGGATGTTCAGACCGAGATCAACAACGGGGCCAATCTGGGTCAGTTGCCGATTAACGCAAGCGCGTCGGTGGATGATGACAAATTCCTGAACGAGGGTTTCGAGATGCTGTCGGCCAATTCACCGGGCGGCGTCGCGCAGTTCTTTGACCGCGACTACCCAGCAGAAATGGCGGCGGAAGCCATGCAGGGATTGCAGGAATTCATGGTAATCCCGGACAACCTCGACGATATCCTGAACCGTCTCGATAAAGTCGCCGCGCGCGTCTACAGCAAGTAAAACCGACATCGGGCCGGGCGCACATGTGCCCGGTCTGCGCCACCCCGCAGGTTAGCATGCTGGCCATGGCGGATCCGCACGCCGCAGGAGATGCTTCATGTCAACAGTTGATCCCACCATCACATCCGGCACCGCAGATCGCAGCTGGTACAAGCGCAACGAAATCGCCGTAACGCCTTGGCTGTTTTTGGCTCCTGCCATCCTGTTCTTTGCCTTCTATGTGATCTGGCCGATCTACCAATCCATCGTGATCTCGTTTTACGACTGGGACGGGCTGGGCGAGGCGCGCTTTATAGGCATGGGCAACTACGTCGAACTGATGGACGACGGCGCGTTCGAGGTGTCGCTCTGGAACAACCTCAAGTGGCTGCTGTTTTATCTGCTGGCCATTCCCGGCGGTTTATTTATCGCGCTGTTTCTCAATCAGACAGTCACCGGCATACGCCTTTATAAATCATTGTTTTTCTTTCCCTTCGTGATCAGCCAGGTGGTGGTCGGCCTCGTTTTTTCATGGTTCTACCTGCCCAATGAGGGGCTGCTCAATGGGATGCTGGGCCTTGTGGGGCTTGGTCCCGTCAATGTGCTGGGCGATCCGTCATGGGCGACCTATGGCATTATCGCGGCTGGCCTCTGGCCGCAGACGGCCTATTGCATGATCCTCTACCTCACCGGGCTGAACGCCGTGGACCCCGAGCAGATCGAGGCGGGTCGACTGGATGGAGCCAAGGGCTGGAAAATGCTGTGGTACATCATCATCCCGCAGCTCAAACCCGCCACCTTCATCGCCTTTGTGGTCACGATCATCGGCGCACTGCGCTCGTTCGATCTGATCTCAATCATGACCAACGGTGGACCGTTCGGGCAGACCCGGGTGCTGTCATTTTACATGTTTGAAAAAGCGTTGTCCGAATACGGGTTCCGCATGGGCTATGGTGCTGCCATCGCGGTGGTGCTGTTTCTGATCATGCTGGTCTTTATCGCGTATTTCCTGTGGTCCATGTGGAAAGAGGAGCGTGGCCGATGACCCATTTGCGCACCCCCTTTCCTGAGGCAAAACACGCGGTCCTGCCAGCCCGCACGGAGGGTTAAGAGATGTTCCCCACCCCCATTGAAAAGCGATCCCGCCCTGCACAGCTGACCTATCAGTCCCTGCTGCCGCTGGCGCTGATCATGTGGTTGCTGCCGCTTATCGCGGTTGCCGTGTTCTCCGTCAAACCGGCCGAAGACTTCACCCAGGGGAATTACTGGGGCATGCCGTCGTCTTTCGAATTGTTCAACAACTACGGGCAGGTGTTCTTCAACTCTGACATGCCGCGCTACATGCTGAATTCGGTCCTGATTACTGTCCCAACTGTCGTCGGTGCCGTCGCGCTGTCCTGCCTCGCGGGCTTTGCGCTGGGGATTTACAAATTCAAATCAAACATCTGGATATTCTTCATGTTCGTGGCGGGCAACTTCGTGCCCTTCCAGATCCTCATGGTGCCGGTGCGTGATCTGACACTCGATATGGGGCTCTATAATACCAAAACCGGGTTGGTACTGTTTCACATCGCGTTTCAAACCGGGTTCTGTACGCTCTTCATGCGCAATTTCATCCGCGCCCTGCCGTTCGAGCTGATCGAAGCCGCGCGTGTTGAAGGCATCGCGGAGTGGAAGATTTTCTGGTACGTCGTGATCCCCCTGATGAAACCCGCGATTGCGGCGTTGTCGGTGCTGATCTTTACCTTTATCTGGAACGATTATTTCTGGGCGGTGGTCCTGACACAAGGACCGGAAAGCCAGCCTGTCACGGCGGGCATCACCTCGTTCAACGCGCAGTTCCGTGCGGCCTATCACCTGATGAGCGCGGGCAGCATTGTCGCCGCCCTGCCCCCGGTTCTGATGTTCTTTCTGATGCAAAAGCACTTTATCGCAGGTTTGACGCTGGGCGCCGTCAAGTGACAGAGTGCTGGCGGCTGGATGACGCGCGCCAGACGCTGGCGCTTGCCTCGACAAATGGGCGGTGCCCGCAGGTCATTTACTGGGGCGCGCCCCTGCCACCGGGCGAAGACCTGTGCGCGCTCAGCGATGTCAGCACGCTCGATGTGACGGGTGGCATGCTGGATCAGAACCCGGATCTGTCGCTCTGCCCTGAGGCTGCACGCAGCTTCCCGGGCCAGCCCGGTCTCATTGTGCGTGACCGGGACGGCACGCCTTTCCTGCCGAAATTCCGGCTGGATCACGTGACGCAGTCCGAGCTGACCTTGACCGTGACCTGCGTCGACGCGGCCAACCAACTGACCTATGTGGCGGAATTTACGCTCGATGCCGACACCCATGTGATCGCCATGACAGCACGGCTATCTGCTGACCGACCGCTGCATCTGCACTGGCTGGCCGCCCCTGTCCTGCCCGCCCCGCAACATAGCGAGGAGATGATTGATTTCGCAGGCCGCTGGTGTGGTGAATTCCAGATGAACCGCACCGCATGGTCGCCGGGCATCCGCTACCGCGAAAACCGCACGGGGCGCACCGGCCACGAGCATTTTCCCGGTCTGGTCGTTCCCTGCAAGGGGGCGACCAATACCGCAGGTGAGGCTTATGCCTTTCACTACGGCTGGTCCGGCGGGCACCGGATGATCGCCGAAGAATTGCCCGATGGCCGGCGCCAGATCCAGTTCGGCCACGCCGCCCGCATGGAAACGGCTGCCGCCACTGAATTCCGTACCGCCCCGCTTTATGCGGTCTATTCCTGCGACGGTCTCAACGGCTGCGCGGTCTCCTTTCAACGCCATGTGCGCGACCGGATCGTCAGCTGGACCGAGACGGGCCGCCCGCGCCCGGTGCATTATAACTGCTGGGAAGCGGTCTATTTCAAACACGACCTGCCGGTGCTCAAGGACATCGCCACACGGGCCGCCGCCCTTGGTGCGGAGCGTTTCGTGCTGGATGATGGCTGGTTCGGGCAGCGCGACGATGACACCTCGTCGCTGTCGGACTGGGAAGTGGACCCGCGCAAATACCCGGACGGGTTGGGGCCGCTGATCGATTTTATACATGCACAAGACATGAGTTTTGGCATCTGGTTCGAGCCGGAAATGATCAATCCGAATTCCAACATCCACCGCGCCCATCCCCATTGGGCGTTGGGGGCAGAGGATCAAATCCTTGGCCGTCAGCAAAAGGCGCTCAACATGGCCTTGCCGGAGGTGCGCGATTTCCTCTATCAGCGCATATCTGCGCTGCTCTCTGCTCACCCCATCGACTACATCAAATGGGACCACAACCGGGTCTTGCCCATGCCCGATGCGGCCCAGACCCGCGGCTCCTATGCGCTGATGGATCGGCTGCGCGCCGATTTTCCGCATGTGGAAATTGAAAGCTGCGCTTCGGGTGGCGGGCGGATTGATTTCGGCATCCTGCACCGCACGCAAAGGGTCTGGTTGTCCGATAGCAATGATGCGCTGGAACGGCTGAAGATGCAGCACAACGCCGCGCTTTTTTTACCTTCCTGCGTCACCGGCAGCCATGTGGGGCCGCGCAAATGCCATACCTCGGGCCGTATATTAGACATTGAATTCCGCGCTTGGGTGGCGGCACAACGCCATATGGGGTTTGAGATGGACCCGCGCGAGTTGACCGACGAGGAAGCAGACGTTCTGCGTGATGTTTCCCAGTGGTGGAAGAACAACCGCGACTGGATGGACACAGGCGATATCCTGCGGCTGGATGCGGCGGACCCGTCGGTCATTGCCGAACAGCAACTTGCCCGGAACGGCGGCCAATTCGTGGTCTTTGTCGGTAAATCCGGCACGTCGGATCAGATCGCCCCGCGCCCTTTGCGCCTGACCCGGCTGGAGCCAGAGGCGCGTTACGAGGTCAGCCTGCGCAATCGCAAGGCCGCATCGCATCTGTCGCGGGGCTCTTTGGCCCTCAAGGACGGCCCTGTCACGCTGAGCGGGGCAGCCCTGATGCAAAACGGCCTCACGCTGCCATGGAGTTTTCCCGAATCCATGTGGGTGCTGGAGGGCCGCCGCCTGTGACACGAAACACGGAATTTACAATGGCCCTGCGTCACCAAGCAGTGTATCGCAGACGCCTACGCCGCCCACCAGACTGGAGATTTTCATGACCAAAACCGCAACTTTTCATGACCTCAAGGGCGCTTCGATCTACATAACCGGCGGTGGCTCTGGGATAGGTGCGGACCTCACGGACGGATTTCTGGCGCAGGGGGCGAAGGTCGCCTTTATCGGTCGTTCTGACGCCACTGCGTTTGTCGCGCAAATGGAAAAAAAGCACGGGGTTGCACCACTGTTTTTACAAGGCGACATCACCGACACGGACCGACTGCGCGAAACGATCGCCGCCGCCGAAAAGGCGCATGGCCCGATTGACGCACTTGTATCAAACGCAGCCAACGACCAGCGCCACAACTGGCTCGAAACCACACCCGAGGAATGGGATGCCTATCTGGACATCAACCTCAAAGCCTATTTTTTCGCAGCGCAAGCGGTTGCGGGGTCGATGATCAAACGCGGTGCGGGGTCGATCATCAATTTCAGCTCCATCAGCTACATGATGGGCAACGCGGGCTATCCGGCCTACACGGCGGCCAACGGCGGCATCACAGCCCTGACCCGAAGTCTTGCGCGCGAACTGGGTCCAAACGGCATCCGCGTGAATGCCCTGGCACCGGGCTGGGTGCTGACCCCGAAACAATTGGACAAATGGGCCACACCAGAAGGACTTGCCGCACACCTTGAGCGCCAATCCCTCAAGACCCATCTGGAGCCACAGGATGTTGTTGACGCCGTTTTGTTTCTGGCCTCGAAAACGAGCCGCATGATGACCGGGCAATGCATGGTCGTGGACGGCGGCGTGGTGACGACAGGGTGAGTGCACAATGAGCGGGACATGCACACCAGAGTGGATCGCGCTGGATTGGGGCACGTCGAACCTGCGCGCCTTTGCGATGCAGGGGGCTACGGTTCTGGCGCGCGCAGCTTCGGATGCCGGGATGAGCAAGCTCGAACCGACAGGCTTTGAACCGGCGCTGCGCACACTGATCGACCCTTGGATACATGATGGCTTGGGTGCCATCATCGCCTGTGGCATGGTCGGGTCGCGGCAAGGCTGGGCAGAAGCCCCCTATCGCGCAGTGCCTTGCGCGCCCATTGCCGACGGGCTGACGCAAATCACGATGCACACCGGTCAGCGCGTTCATATCGTATCAGGCCTGTCCCAAAACGCGCCCCCTGACGTGATGCGCGGTGAAGAAACGCAAATCGCGGGGTTTCTCAGCCTCAACCCGCAATGGGACGGCGTGTTGTGCATGCCGGGCACGCATACCAAATGGGTGCATCTGAGTGCCAGTGAAGTCGTGAGTTTTCAGACCTTTATGACGGGCGAGATCTTTGCCCTGCTCAGCGAGGTTTCGGTTTTGCGTCACTCGGTCGCGCCAGACACATGGGATGAGGCCGTGTTTCAGGACGCCGTCGCCGACAGCCTGAGCCGTCCCGAACGCGTGGCTGCCAAGCTCTTTGCGCTGCGGGCGGGTGACTTGCTGAGCCTGACCGCGCCGGACAACGCCCGTGCGACATTGTCGGGATATCTGATCGGCATGGAAATCGCCGCCACACGCCCTTATTGGCTGGGACAAAATCTGGCAATTCTGGGCATGAACCCGCAGGCGCACGCCTATCAGACAGCGCTGAGCGCACAGGGCGTGCCCGCAACCATGGTCGATGCGGAACGTGCCACTCTGGCCGGGTTAACGGCCGCACACCGACAACTGAAAGCCTGCACATGACCTTGCCTCTTATTGCCATTCTGCGCGGTGTGACCCCCGATGAGGTTTGCAGCGTCGCCCATGCCTTAGTCGATGTCGGGATCACACAGATCGAAGTGCCCCTGAACTCGCCCGACCCGTTGGAAAGCATCACCCGTCTGGCGCGGGAATTGAGCGATGCCGCGTTGATAGGTGCCGGCACTGTTTTGGACACCGAACACGTCGCGGCGGTGGCAGATGCAGGGGGCAAACTGATTGTATCGCCCAATTGTGACCCCGATGTGATCAGAGCCACCAAAGCACGGGACATGCAAAGCTGGCCCGGCATATTCACCCCCACCGAAGCCTTTTCAGCGCTCAAGGCTGGGGCAGATGGGCTGAAACTCTTTCCCGGTGCGATGGCCGGCCCGTCAGGGTTGGCCGCCATGCGTGCAATTCTGCCTGCGGGAACTCTCGTTTATGCTGTCGGTGGTGCGGGTCCTGAAAACTTTCAAACCTGGATCGACGCGAGCGCGGATGGGTTCGGACTGGGATCTGCCCTGTTCAAGCCCGGGATGAGCGCGCAACAGGTTGCAGAAAATGCCCGCGGTATCGTCTCCGCCTATCGGGAAGCCGTTGCATGACGGCGCAGGTCCATGATGCCCGCGTCTG
Source organism: Roseobacter litoralis Och 149 (assembly GCF_000154785.2). Lineage (NCBI taxonomy): Bacteria > Pseudomonadati > Pseudomonadota > Alphaproteobacteria > Rhodobacterales > Roseobacteraceae > Roseobacter > Roseobacter litoralis. The sequence continues at coordinate 1,624,312 of NC_015730.1, read as the reverse complement.
CACGCTCGGCGAAGGGGCACTCTGGCATCCACAGCGCCGTCAGTTGTTTTGGTTTGATATTCTGGAAAACGCGCTTCTGAGCAGGGACGAAACTGGCCTGCGGCACTGGCTCTTTGACGAAACCGTGTCAGCGGCTGGTTGGGTAGATGACAAGACACTTCTTGTCGCCTCTGCAACGGGTTTGTGGCAGTTTGATCTGCGCACGCAACAGCGCCGCCTGATCGCCCCCCTTGAACAGGACCGCACGGAGACGCGACCCAACGACGGGCGCGCTGACCCATGGGGAGGGTTCTGGATCAGCACCATGGGGCGTGATGCACAATATGAAGCCGGCGCAATCTATCGGTATTTCAAAGGATCGCTGCGCAGGCTGTTCGGCCAGATCACAATCCCGAATGCGATCTGTTTCGCGCCGGACAAAAGCTGCGCCTATTTCACCGATACCGCGACGCAGAAGGTGATGAGAACGCAGCTGGATAGCGATGGCTGGCCACAAGGTGAGGTATCTGTGTTTCTTGACCTGACGCAGGACGGGCTGAACCCGGACGGCGCGCAGATGGATGCAGCGGGCCGTATTTGGATTGCCATGTGGGGGGCCGGCAAAGTGATGTGTTTCAACGCGCAGGGACAGCTTGAACGCAGCATTTCACTGCCAGCGCAAAACGTGACCTGCCCGGCCTTCGGCGGAGATAACATGGATACTCTCTTTGTCACTTCATCGGCCAATGGCCTGCCTGAGACATCAGATGGAAAGTCGACCCAGCATGGTATGACTTTTGCCATAAACGGGGTCGGCGCAGGCCTGCCGGAACCGCAGGTCATATTATGAGCGCGCCGCTGAAACGCGCCCTTGGCGTCTGCTATTACCCTGAACACTGGCCCGAAGACATGTGGGCCAAAGACGCCGCACGCATGGTATCGGCAGGCATCACATGGGTCCGCATAGGCGAATTCGCATGGAGCCGGATGGAACCGGAGCCGGGGCGTTTCACCTTTGACTGGCTGGACCGGGCGATCGATGTTTTGGCCAGTGCTGGCCTGAAAATCGTGTTGGGCACACCGACCTGTACCCCGCCACGCTGGATGCTGGATCGGTTTCCGGACATGCTGGCCGTCGATGCACTGGGGCGAACGCGCAATTTCGGCTCACGGCGGCACTATTGCTTTAGCCATGCAGGCTATCGCAAAGCCTCCGCCGCGATTGCTGATGTTTTGGGACGAAGATACGGACAAGATCCGCACATTCACGCATGGCAGTTGGATAACGAATACGGCTGCCACGACACCGTTCTGTCCTATTCGGAGGCCGCGCGCCTCGCCTTTCAGGACTGGCTCGCCACGCGCTATGGTACGATCGACGCGCTGAACACCGCTTGGGGCAATGTGTTCTGGTCGATGGAATACGAAAGTTTTGCGCAGGTGGATTTGCCCAACCTGACGGTCACAGAACCCAACCCAAGCCACGCGCTGGCCTTTCGCCGTTTCAGTTCCGATCAGGTGGTTGCCTATCACATGGCACAGGTCGACGCCCTGCGCGCCCATACCGATGCGCCGCTGATCCACAACTACATGGGCCGGGTGCTGGATTTTGACCATTTCGAGGTCGGACGCTCGATTGAAATCGCAAGTTGGGACAGCTATCCGATCGGGTTTCTCTCTGACCGGCTGGAGGCGACGCCGGCGCATAAATCCCGCTATTTGCAGCAGGGTGATCCGGATATGCAGGCCTTTCACCACGACCTGTACCGGGCGGTCGGCAAGAACGGCCGCTGGTGGGTGATGGAGCAGCAGCCGGGGCCCGTCAACTGGGCACCGCACAACCCTGCCCCGCTGCCCGGCATGGTCCGGCTCTGGACGTGGGAGGCCTTTGCCCATGGGGCAGAAGTGGTCAGTTATTTTCGATGGCGACAAGCCCCGTTTGCGCAGGAACAGATGCACTCTGGACTGCTGCGGCCTGACGATGCGGCCGCCCCCGGGCTGGCCGAGGCAGAAGCCGTCGCAACAGAAATCAGCGCAATGCCTGAGGTATCTGTGCAGCAAGCGCAGGTCGCTCTGATCTTTGATTATCCATCAGAATGGGCGTGGGCCACGCTGCCACAAGGCGCCGGGTTCACATATTTTGGACTGATGCTCGATGCCTATCGTGCGCTGCGCAAGCGCGGGTTGTCGGTCGATATCCTGCCGTCCACCACATCTGATCTGTCCGGGTACAGGCTGGTGCTGGTGCCTGGCCTCGCCACACTGCCCGACAGTCTGCGCCATGCGCTTGGCCAGACGACCGCCCTTGTTGGGCCGCGCAGCAATTGCGTTACAGAAGAGCTGACGATACCGACCCCAATGGGCCCCGGTCTGCCGGGCCTGGATGTGACCGTGACACGGGTGGAAAGCCTGTCACCTGGCGCGCACCGCACCGTTCCGGGGATCGGTGTTATGCAGCATTGGGTTGAGACCTTGGAGGGGTCTGCGCAGGTAACCCTGCAGGATGCGGATGGGGCCGCATTGGTGGTCTCAAGCGGGGCGCTTTCGTATCTGGGCGGTTGGCCGGATGCAGCGCTCTGGGATCATCTGATCGCCGATGCCGCCGCCCGCTGCGGGATAGAAACACGGCAAATGCCCGAAGGCCTGCGCTGCCGAGAGACCAAAACGCACCGTTTCTATTTCAACTACGGCGATGCACCCTGTGAGTTTGATGGCCTGACCCTGCCCGCCGCTGGTGTGGCTTGGGTTGCGATTTAGCACGCGGCAGTGACTTCATGTGCGCACGTTCGGTTCCGTGCGGCCAATGTGGGAGTGCATGGCGGTCATTTCGATAACTGCCGCGCGTACAGATGCCAATGCGGCCTCGGCCGTCAACGAATGATCAGCCTCTGGCCCCGCATATTGCTCCAGATAGACACGCAGCGTTGCGCCTTCCGTGCCCGTCCCGGACAGCCGCAAAACAGCGCGTGCGCCACCGCCAAAGCTGATCCGCAATCCCTGATTGTGACTGACCGAACCATCCACCGGGTCATGATAGGAAAAACTATCTGCAGTGGTAACCGTCAATCCTGACCAGACCGTGCCGGGCAAAGCGTCAAACTTCGCCTCCAGCTGGGCCATCAGGGCATTGGCCGCCTCTGTCGGCACAGCCTCATAGTCATGGCGTGAATAATAGTTCCGACCGTATTCTGCCCAATGGTCCTTAAGAATATCCGCCACGGATTGCTGACGCACCGCGAGAATGTTCAGCCAAAGCAAGACCGCCCACAGTCCGTCCTTTTCGCGCACATGATCTGAGCCCGTACCGGCGCTCTCTTCACCGCAGAGCGTGACCTTGCCTGCGTCCAGCAGATTGCCAAAGAACTTCCAACCCGTTGGCGTCTCAAAGCTGTTGATACCCAGCTTTTCAGCGACGCGGTCACTTGCAGCACTTGTGGGCATGGAGCGCGCCACGCCCGCAAGCCCCGCTGCATAAGCAGGTGCCAGATGCGCATTGGCCGCCAGAACGGCGAGACTATCGGAGGGCGTCACATAGGTGCCACGCCCGACAATCATGTTGCGGTCCCCGTCCCCGTCAGAGGCCGCACCGAAATCGGGGGCGGCAGGCGACATCATCTCATCCATCAGCACTTTGGCCCAGACAGGGTTCGGGTCGGGGTGACCACCGCCAAAATCCTCGCTCGGGACCGCATTGATCACCGATCCGGCTGCTGCGCCAAGCTGGTCTTCCAGAATAGCCTTTGCATAGGGTCCGGTGACGGCGTGCATCGCATCAAACCGCATTGTAAACCCACCCGAAAACAGCCCTTTGATCTTGTCAAAATCGAACAGGTCTTCCATCAGGGCAGCATAATCAGAGACCGGATCAATGATCTCAATCCGCATCTCGCCGATTTGGTACTGGCCAATCTGGTCCAACGCGATATCCGGCGCATCCGATATTCTGTATTCGGTGATCTTGAGCGTTTCATCGAACATGCTGGCGGTCACGGATTCAGGTGCCGGGCCGCCATTGGCGACATTGTATTTGATGCCGAAATCCTCATCGATACCGCCGGGATTATGGCTGGCCGACAGGATCAGCCCGCCGTCGGTTTTGCGTTTGCGGATCAGATGAGAGACAGCCGGCGTCGACAGTAAGCCGCCCTGCCCGACAATCGCCAGCGCCGCGCCATTGGCCGCGGCCATCTTCAGGATGATCTGGATAGCCTTGTCATTATAGAACCGACCATCGCCGCCGATGACCAGTGATTTGCCCGCGACCCCACCGATTGCATTGAAGGTGGATTGCACGAAACACTCCAGATAGCCCGGTTCCATGAATACCCGGGTTTTCTTGCGCAGCCCCGACGTGCCGGGTTTCTGGCCCTCAAAAGGGCCTTTTTGTATGCTCGACAGGGTCATCCATCTTCCTTTCGGTCTGCTATGTTTCGTCCTGCACGGGCCATGATCGTGCCCGTGGCCTTCAACGCTTTATTCTTGGCGAGTGCTGCACCGCTCACCGGGTACCTCCGCCGCCAGTTCGGGTGCGCTTCAATCGTGCCCGGCAGATTCTGAGCCTCTGTCAAAGATAAAACATCGTCAAGCTGCACTGCCACCAAAGCTGCAGGCGATGCAGCCAAGTCCGCATGCACCTTGTCTCGCACAGCCGCCGTCACATCTTTCGGCAGGCGTTCAGGTGCGGGTATCGCCGACAATTGGCGCTTTTCCTTTGACCGGGAACGCCGCGCACGCGCTGCCGCGCCTTCATCAATCCAGCCAAGACGGTGCCACCAGTCAATATCACGCCCCTTCCAGAAACCCGACAGCGTCGGTGTGTCATGCGTGCCAAAGCAAGCCAGAGACTGCGCGCGCAAATGATCCGGTGTCAAAAGCACGCCTTTTGCGTCTTTTTCATATTGCAGCACGGAATAGCCATAAAAGCCATGTCCCGCCATCTCAGCACGAAATCCATCGGGCACAAGGCCGAGGTCTTCGCCGACAATCACCGTGCCGGCACGCTGCGCCTCGATCGCGATCAGTGCGACCAGAGACTTCAGCGGCTGACGCATATAGGCACCGGGGCTGCCATCCTGCGGTATCCAGAAACTGCGGCTCAGCCCCAAGGCGTGGTCTATCCGCATAAGGCCTGCGTGTTTCATGTTTTTCGCAAGGATAGCGCGCAGGGCGGCATAGCGCGTCGCCTTGAGCTTGACCGGAGAAAGCGCCGCAAGCTGCCAGTTCTGTCCCGCCGGGCTGAGGTGATCAGGCGGCGCACCAAGGGATACGCCCTCGGCGGTGGCCGTCTCTGTGCCCCAGGTTTCCGCGCCACCGACGCGCGCGCCCACAGCCAGATCAAGGTATAGCCCCAACGCCATCCCTGCAGCACGCGCCGTCTGTTGTGCCACATCAAGCTGTGTATCAGCGCGCCATTGCAGCCATTTGTGAAACATCAAATCCACGTTTGATGTCTCGTGCAGTGCATTTTTCGGGTCATGCAAAGCCTGCGGCCAGTCGCGCCAATCGGGCCCATGTTTCTGGCTGACCTGTTCGAAAACTGCAAACTCGACCAGTCGCGCCCCTTCGACATCGCAAAACGCATCGAACGCTTTGCTTTCCGGCACCGTGGCGTAGCCCAGAAACGCTTCGAACTCACGTTGCAAAGCAGGCCGCTGAAGCCGGCGATGCTGCGCATAATCCAGCAGATCACCAACTGGGGTTTCAGCCGGGTTTGGCGTCAAAGGCGCGATATGGTCGGTGTTGAGAAAGCCGCGATGTGTGGGGGAATAAGGGCTGATCGTGTCCCCCGCCGCCATCCCGAGCGCATGTACCGGGTTGATACCAAGAAACCCCGCGCCACATCGGCCAAAGATCGCGGCAGCCTCAGCCAGATCCGCAAAACTACCGATGTGTTGTCCGCTGCGTGACCCAAGCCCGTATAATGCTGCCATCACCCCCCAGCAGCGTTTCGTTTGGGCGATCTGCTGCAGTGACGGGGCTTGTGCAGGTGCGGCGATCAGGCAGGCTTCCTGCGGACCATTTGCGCCGTTAAGCACAAGAGCATGCACCCCCATCGGCAAAGCGGGCAGTGAAATATGCGTCTCGCTCCGCCCTTCTGCCAGAACCTGATGCGACCCTTCGGCCAAAACCGACCACGCAACCGGACGGGTACACACGATGTGTTGCGGGTGATCACAGGCTACGACGATCTCATCCTGTACGTAGGCTGCGTCCTTGTCAGCGCGCAGGGCCTCAAGTGTTTCGCGAACTTCTGCCGGTGTTTGCGCGCTATATCCATTGGCGCGTATCAGAGCAGCTTGCGTTTCCGGCGAGGTCACATGAGTGACGCCCTGCATGTCGTTAAACTCGGCGAAAACACCCACTTCCGCAGCGAGCTGGGACAAATACAGATCAGCGTTCATGCGCGTTATCCACAGGCGCGAGCGTCAGGGCGACAACTTCTTCGGCCTCGACCAGGAATTCCGCTTCGACTTTGGCGACGCTGGATGCGGCCCCGGTTCGAAGCCCGACCTTCCAGCCCTGCGCGTCTGGCGTGTCTGGCAGCCTGAGTTTCACAGCCTCGGGCGCGCGGTTTATGATCACCAGCACCGCATCATCATGGACCGTATTAACCACCGCATCCGCGGACCCGCGCAACATCAGACAAAACGTCGATAACCCCGGGTCATGCCAGTCAGGGGCAGCGCCCGAGACATCAAACCACGCCACATCGGGCAGCCCATCGCTGACACGCATTGCCCCGTGCAGAAACCGCGTCTGGCGCAGCACCGGATGGGCGGCCCTGAACGCGGAAAGCTCTTTTACAAAGTGGGCAAGGCCGGATTGATCTGCCTGCCAGTCGACCCATCCGATGGCATTGTCCTGACAATAGGCATTGTTGTTGCCCGCCTGCCCGTTGCCCATCTCATCGCCCGCAAGCAGCATCGGGGTGCCTTGTGACAAAAACATCGTGGCAAGCATGTTGCGTTGCCGTCTTGCACGTCTGGCCAGAATATCCGGGTCAGATGTGGGCCCTTCCACGCCACAAGGGTCCGAATGATTGGTATGATGTCCGTCTCGGTTTCCCTCGCGGTTTGCCTGATTGTGCCGCTTGGCATAACTCGTTGTATCCGCCAGCGTGAACCCGTCATGCGCTGCGATGAAGTTCACCGACGACCACGCACGCCGCCCACGGTGATCAAACACTTCAGCAGAGCCCAGCAACCGCGCGGCAAGGTCCTGCGCGCTGTGGCTGTCGCCTTTCCAGAAGCGGCGAACCGTATCGCGATACGCGTCGTTCCATTCGGCAAATTCGGGCGGGTATGCCCCCAACTGGTATCCGCCGGGTCCGATGTCCCAAGGTTCCGCGATCAGTTTGACCCCGGCCAGCACAGGGTCCTGACGCAGCGCATCCATGAACCCACCCTGCGGGTCAAACCCATCCGCTTCGCGCGCCAGCGTTGTTGCCAGATCGAAACGAAATCCGTCGACGCCCATGTGCTCGACCCAGAAGCGCAGGCTGTCGAGCACCATGCGCAGCACCTGAGGGTGCGCGACATTCAGCGTGTTGCCCGTACCCGTGTCATTCACGTAATATCGCGCGTCCTCATCGGTCAACCGATAGTAGGAGGCATTATCGAGACCTCGAAAACTCAGCGTCGGGCCGCGCTGATCGCCCTCGGCCGTGTGATTATAGACCACATCCAGAATGACCTCGATCCTGGCAGAATGCAGTCGGCGCACCATCCGCTGAAAACCTGCGATCCCTTCGGGTCCGAAATACCGCGGCTCAGGTGCAAAAAATCCAATTGTATTGTAACCCCAGTAGTTTGTGAGACCTTTCTTAAGTAGAAAACTATCGTTCAGAAAGGCATGTACCGGCAGAAGTTCAAGCGCTGTGACGCTTAGCTGCTTGAAGTGGTCCAGCATTTCATCACTGGCCAGCGCTTCGTATGTGCCACGGGTAGCAGCGGGAATGCGGTCGTTTTGTGCCGTCAGACCTTTGACATGCGCTTCGTAGATCAACGTGTCTTCCCAAGGCGTCTGTGGCTGATCGGTAATTTTCGTAAAAAGCGCGGGGTCGCTGACAACCGACTTGGCAACATAGGGCGCGGAATCGCGCGGATCAAAAGACAGATCTTCCGCGGCGTCCCCTTCGACATAGCCAAGCTTCGCAGGATTATCGGCAAACGCGCCGCACAGCTGCCGGGTATAGGGATCCAGTAAGAGTTTATTGGGGTTAAACCGGTGCCCCTGCTCGGGCTCATAGACCCCATGGGCGCGGTATCCGTAGACAGTACCAAGCGGCAGTCCCTGCAGATAACCGTGCCAGATATCGCCACTGCGTTCCGGCAAAGGCAGGCGCGCGACCTGCGTGCATCCGTCTGGCGAAAACAAACACAGATCAATCTGACTGGCATGCGCCGAGAACACGGCAAAATTCACGCCACGCCCATCATGATGCGCGCCCATGCGCAGCGGGCTCCCGGATGTGATCTGATATTCCATGAGGTTGGGTTATCCGCCCAGAAGGCTGTCGTAAACCTCAAGATAGGCTTTGGAGGAAGTCTCCCAGCCGACGGGGTGGCGCATTGCGCGGCGCATCATCCCGGACCAGATTTTCGGCTGCTCGAAAAGATCGCAACAGTGGTCGATGGCATGGGACAGCGCGGACGGTGTCACCGGCGCAAATTGCACACCCGTCGCACAATTCGCAGCAAGAGCGGCTTCGTTTGCGTCGACGATGGTGTCGGCCAGCCCGCCGGTGCGCGCCACGACCGGCACTGTGCCATAGCGCAACCCGTAAAGCTGCGTGAGGCCACATGGCTCAAACCGCGACGGGATCAGGATCGCGTCACTGCCCCCCTGCATCAAATGGGACAAATCCTCGTCATATCCGATGATCACCCCAACAGCCCCCGGAAAGCGATGCGCGGCGGCGACAAAGCCCGCCTCAAGGTCGCGATCCCCACTGCCCAGCACCGCAAGCCGCGCGCCACGCGCCACAAGGCCGGGCAACACATCGAGAAGCACGTCGACGCCTTTCTGCGTGGTCAACCGGCTGATCACACAAAACAGCGGCGCATTCTCAGGCGGTGTCAGCCCGAACCGCTCAATCACCGCTTTGTGGCTTTGCTGCTTTGGTTTCAGACGCTTGACCGAATACGGGGTGGGCAACACCGGGTCAGTTTCCGGGTTCCAGACATCAAGGTCGATACCGTTCAGAATGCCGCTGACATCACGCGCCCGCGCGCTCAGCAACCCCTCAAGGCCCATGCCAAATTCCGGATGCATGATCTCGCGCGCGTAGGTGGGGCTGACGGTCGTGATCTTGTCGGCTAATGCAACGCCAGCTTTCAAGAACCCCAAGTTGCCGTAAAACTCGACCCCGTCCTGGGTATAAAGCGCATCATCCAGCCCGAGGGGTTCCATCAGATCGGCTGCAAAAAGCCCCTGAAACGCGATGTTGTGGATCGTCAACACGCAGGGCGGCGTTGGCGCGTTCATCTGATGCAGATAGGCCGGGACCAGTCCCGCCTGCCAGTCATGCGCATGCACGATATCCGGCTGCCAGCCTGCGACGCCGTTTGCCGCAACTTCTGCGGCGACATAAGATAACGCCCCGAAACGAAGAGCATTATCGGGCCAATCCTCACCATCCGCATTCTGATAGATACTACCGCCCCGATCAAAAAGATGCGGCGCATCAAGGAGCAGCAAATCAAGTCCCTCCGCCACAAGGTGGATGAGACGCGCCTTGCCCCCGTGCAGGTCAGGCGTTTTCCACACCGTCTGGCCTTTAACTGACATTTTCTTCAAAGCCGGATAAAGCGGCAGCATCACGCGCGCCTCAACCCCCAGATGCGCAAGCGCTTTGGGAACCGCGCCGATCACATCCGCCAGACCGCCCGTTTTGACAAACGGCGCACATTCCGACGCCACAAAAAGTACTTTCACGTTACATATCCAGCTTGTCGATCATCGGTTGCGTAATCAGGCAGACGCCACTTTCAGTGCGCCGAAACCGCTCTGCATCAAGGGCTGCGTCTTCACCCACGACCAGCCCTTGTGGAATGATCACACCCCGATCCACAACCACATTGGTCAGACGTGCATTGCGATTGATCACCGCATAGGGCATGCTCACCACCCCTTGCAGTTGCGAAAACGAATGCGTGCGCACGCCGGTGAAGAGCAAGCAGCGCTCAAGACTGGACCCAGAGATGATACACCCGCCAGAGACCATGGAAGACACCGCAGATCCCCTGCGCCCCTCTTCGTTATGGATGAATTTTGCCGGCGCGGTGAGTTCCGAATAGGTCCAGATCGGCCATTCGGTATCGTATAGGTCCAACGCCGGTTTGAAATCCGTCAGATCAAGGTTGGCCTGCCAGAAGGCATCAACCGTGCCAACATCGCGCCAATAGGGCGCTTCCTCGTTTACCGTGAGAACGCATGAGCGACTGAAGGGATGCGCGACGGCCTTTCCTGTTCGCACAATCAGCGGAATGATATCACTGCCGAAATCATGGGAATACCCCGGCGTTGCTGCACAATCTTCCATGATTTTGAAAAGGTACTCAGTTTCAAAGACATAGATCCCCATGCTGGCCAAAGCCTGGTCGGGATGTCCTGGCATCGCGGGCGGATCACTGGGTTTTTCGACGAAATCGAGAATGCGGTCTTCGGTGTCCACTTTCATCACGCCGAAACCGGTGGCTTCCATGCGCGGCACTTCGATACAGCCGACGGTGACATCGGCACCGCTGTCCACGTGATGGCGGATCATCTCCGCATAGTCTTGCTTGTAGATGTGATCGCCCGCCAGAATGATGATGTATTTCGGGCCGTACCCTTCGATGATGTCTTTGTTCTGGGCGACCGCATCGGCCGTGCCCTTGTACCAGTTTTCATCATTCATCTGTTGCGAGGCAGGCAGAATGTCGAGCGACTCGTTGCGTTCCGCGCGAAAGAAACTCCAGCCCCGTTGCAGGTGTCGGATCAGCGAATGCGCCTTGTATTGGGTTGCGACCCCGATCCGCCTGATTCCGGAATTCACGGCATTGGACAGGGGGAAATCGATGATCCTGCTCTTGCCACCAAAGTACATCGCAGGCTTGGCGCGCCGGTCCGTCAGCTCATAAAGGCGGCTGCCCCGCCCCCCGGCCAGAACAAAGGCCATGGTCTGTTGCGCCAATCGTTGCTCTTCTCTGTTCATCGTGTCGTCCTCCCCTAAAGTGTAATTGCCTCTTTGCGGGCGTCGTCAAATACCTTCCAACTGAAAAAACAGTGTCGTGAGCGGAGGCAGAACCACTTCGATCGAAAATGCCTTGCCGTCCGCCGCAATCTCTGCGCTATGCACCCCACCCAAATTGCCCAGACCGGTCCCGCCATAGCAATCCGCATTGGTATTCAGCCGCTCCACCCACCGTCCGGCATTTGGGACGCCGAGACGATAATTCGATCGCGCAACCGGTGTGAAATTGCTCACCACCAGCATCGGTGCGACGCCATCCCCACCATGTCGAAGCCAGGCAAAGACTGACGCCTCAGCGTTATTTTCGTCAACCCATTCAAAGCCTTGTGGCGCACAATCCAGCGCGTAGAGCGCCGCGCTATCCCGGTAGAGCGCGTTCAGATCACGCACAAGATTTCGCATACCGCGGTGTTGCGGGTGGTCCAACAGATGCCAGTCAAGACTGCTGTCGTGGTTCCACTCGATGCCCTGTGCAAACTCGCAGCCCATAAACAGCAGCTTTTTGCCCGGATGCCCCCACATAAAGCCATAATAGGCGCGCAGGTTAGCGAATTTATCATCGCCCTGCCCCGGCATTTTGTCCAGCAAAGCACCTTTGCCATGCACAACTTCATCATGACTGAGCGGCAGGATGAAGTTTTCGGAAAAAGCATAGTGCAAGCCAAAGGTCATCTTGTCGTGGTGGTATTTTCGGTGGATCGGATCCTGCTGCATGTAACTCAGCGTATCGTTCATCCAGCCCATGTTCCACTTGAACCCAAAGCCGAGGCCCCCCGCGTCCACCGGCGCGCTCACGCCCGGGAATGCTGTGGATTCTTCGGCAATGGTCATGATCCCGGAAACCTCGCCGTAGGTTTCAGTGTTCACCTTTTGCAAAAATGAAATGGCTTCGTAGTTTTCGCGCCCGCCGTCCTTATTCGGAATCCATTCGCCGTCCTTGCGGGAATAGTCGCGATATAGCATCGAGGCGACGGCATCGACACGCAGGCCATCGACGTGATGCTCCTGCAGCCAATAAAGCGCGTTCGCCGCCAGATAGTTTGCGACTTCGGCACGCCCGTAATTGAAGACAAGCGTGTTCCAGTCGGGATGGAACCCTTCCTTGCGGTCCGCATGCTCATAAAGGGCTGTGCCGTCAAACTTGCCCAACCCATGCGCATCCTCGGGAAAATGCCCCGGCACCCAATCGAGGATCACGCCGATGTTTTCGCGATGACAGGCCGAGATCAGCGCGCGGAACTCATCAACTGTGCCGTGCCGGATCGTCGGTGCAAAAAGACCAACCGGCTGATATCCCCACGAGCCATCAAAGGGAAATTCCGAGATCGGCATCAATTCGATATGAGTAAATCCCATGTCCTTGACATAGGCGACCAGTTGCTCAGCCAGTTCGATATAGCTGAGCGGGCGATTTGCGTCTTCCGGCACACGCCGCCACGATCCAAGGTGCACTTCATAGATCGAAATAGGCTGGTTGATGCGCTGCAACTGCGCGCGCCGGGACATCCACGGGCTGTCGTCCCATTCATAACCGTCAATCTTGCGCACGACCGATCCGGTGCGCGGGGGGTGCTCTGACCCAAATCCGACGGGATCCGCCTTTTGCGGCAAAATTGATCCGTCTGCGGTCATGATTTCGTATTTGTAAATCTCACCATCGCTGATGCCCGGGATGAAGATCTCCCAGACACCGCTGGCACCGCGCTGGCGCATCACGGTGCGACGGCCATCCCAGACGTTGAACACCCCAACCACCGACACACGGGCGGCATTTGGCGCCCAGACGGCGAAATGCGTGCCAGATACCCCTTCATGAGTGATCACATGAGCACCCAGTGCAGTCCACAATTGCCGATGTGATCCTTCGCCGAGGAGGTACTCATCCATATCGCCCATGACAGGACCAAAACGATACGGATCATCCATCTGCCACTGATGCGCGCCTTGTGTGACACGCAGGTGGTAGGCAAATCGTTTTTTCCGCCGCGCGGCAGTGCCGGCAAAAAGGCCCGGCGATTCCGTGAGGTCGAGTTTCACGATTATACGCCCGGTCTTTGGGTCGATTGCCTCGACGGCATCCGCACCGGGCAGGAAAGCCCGCACGCAGAGCTTTCCCGATACCTCATGCAGGCCAAGTATCGAAAACGGATTACTGTGACGCCCTTCAGCAAGCTTTTCAGCGTCTGTTACTGAGATGTTCACAGCATTCTTTCCTTCAGGCGACGTTTTGATCAGCGTCGCGTTGTTCCAGCAGGCTATGGGCCTGCCAGATGTCCTTGGCGTAACCGCTGATGGTTCTGTCGGAGGAGAACCACCCCACGCGCGCCGTGTTCAACGCGGCCATCCGCGTCCAGTGGCGGCTGTCAGCAAAGGCCGTATCAACCTGCCGTTGCGCCGCGAAATAGGCGTCAAAATCACAGGTCACGAGGAAATAATCGTGATCATAAAGGCCATTCACAAGGTTCACGTAGCGATCTGTATCTCCACCGGAAAACAACCCTGATTTGACCTGATCCAGCACTTCGCTCAATCGGGGGCTCGCAGCAATTGCGGTGCGGGCATAGTCAGGCTCTGCCCGGCGCGCCGTAACCTCTGCCGCCGTCAGACCGAACAAAAAGAAATTCTCAGCCCCGACGCAGTCGCGGATTTCCACATTCGCGCCATCGAGCGTGCCGATTGTG